>CAMDOT010000313.1 GCA_945903635.1 Rhizobium sp. Q54
CCGCTCATGTTCTTGAGGCGGGCCTGGAGGCCCGCGGTCCAAGATCATGAAGCGCGATTGGTATCCGCTGCTGCTGATCCCGGTGCTGGGAATCGCCGCGTTGCCGCTGATCGGCTCGGCGTCGAGCTGGGTGACGCTCACCGTGGCCGGGCTCGCCATGGGGCTGATGATCTTCGTCATGGCCTCGGGCCTCACGCTCACCTTCGGCCTGATGGACGTGCTCAATTTCGGCCATGGCGCCTTCATTGCCGTCGGCGCTTTCGTGGCCGCCAGCGTCATGCTGGCGTTGGCGCCGTGGATGACGGCCGATTCGCTCTGGCTCAACCTCGCCGCCATCGGCCCGGCGGTGCTGGCAGCCATCGTGGTGAGCGGGCTGCTGGGCCTCGCCTTCGAACGCGTGCTGGTGCGGCCGGTCTATGGCCAGCACCTGAAGCAGATCCTGGTGACGACCGGCGGCCTGATCGTGGCCGAGCAGCTCCTGAAGGTGATCTGGGGCCCCGACCAGATCACGCTCGCCCGGCCGACGGCGCTGCGCGGCGCCTTCCTGATCGGTGACATCGCCATCGAGAAATACCGCGTGCTGGCGGTGATCGTGGGCCTCGTGGTGTTCGCAGGGCTCGCGCTCACGCTCAACCGCACGCGCATCGGCCTCCTGATCCGGGCCGGCGTCGAGAACGGCGAGATGGTCGAGGCGCTGGGCTATCGCATCCGCCGGCTGTTCGTCGGCGTCTTTGCCGTGGGCTCAGCGCTGGCGGGGCTCGGCGGCGCCATGTGGGGCCTCTACCAGGAGACGGTGACGGCGGCGATCGGCGCGCAGGTGGCGGTGCTGGTGTTCATCGTCATCATCATTGGCGGCCTGGGCTCGGTCGGCGGCTGCTTCGTGGGTGCCCTTCTGGTCGGCCTCACCGCCAACTACATCGGCTTCCTGGCGCCCAAGGTGGCGCTGGGCTCGAACATCCTGCTGATGGCGCTGATCCTGCTGTGGCGGCCGCAGGGCCTCTATCCCGTGGCCAAGAGGTAGCGATGCTGCGCACCATCCTCTCCGACGATCTGCCGCGCAGCCGCTGGCTGGCGCTGGCGCTGATCGCTATCCTGATCGGGCTGGCGGTGGCGCCGTTCCTGTTTCCCGGCGCCAAGTCGCTGAACGTCGCGGCCAAGATCTGCGTCTTCATCGTGCTGGCGGCAAGCTTCGACCTGCTGCTGGGCTACACCGGTATCGTCTCCTTCGCCCACACCATGTTCTTCGGCATCGGCGCCTATGGCGTGGCGATCGCGCTCACACGCATGGGCGCGAACTGGGCGGCGGTCGCGGTGGGCGTCGTGGCGGGCCTCGTGGTGGCGATCGTGCTGGCGGCCGTGATCGGCCTCTTCAGCCTCAGGGTGCGCACCATCTTCTTCGCCATGATCACGCTTGCCGTGGCCAGCGCCTTTGCGATCCTGGCCTCGCAGCTCTCCGACTTCACCGGCGGCGAGGACGGCCTCAACTATCGCCTGCCGGCCGAGCTGCGCGCCTCGTTCTCGCTCGGCGACACCTTGTTCGGCGTGCGGCTGAACGGCCGGCTGCTCGACTACTATCTCGTCTACTTCGCCTCGCTGGCGCTGGTGCTGGCGCTGCTCAGGATCGTGAATTCGCCGTTCGGCTCGGTGCTGATGGCGATCCGCGAGAATCCCTTCCGGGCCGAGGCGATCGGCTACCGCACCGTGGTCTACCGCACCATCGCGAGCTGCATCGCCGCCGCCGCGGCGGCGCTGGCCGGCGTCCTGCTGGCGCTGTGGTCGAGCCAGACCAACCCCGACACGACGCTCAGCTTCGACATCATGGTCGACATCCTGCTGATGGTGGTGATCGGCGGCATGGGCACGATGTACGGCGCAGTGATCGGCGCGGTGCTGCTGGTGTTCGCCCAGAACTACCTGCAGGACCTGCTGGCGATCGCCCACAAGGCGCTGGCCGGCGTGCCGCTGCTCGCCAACCTCTTCCACCCCGACCGCTGGCTGCTGTGGCTCGGGGTGGCCTTCATCCTCTGCGTCTACTTCTTCCCCACCGGCATCGTGGGACGCCTGCGCAACAGGCGCTAGAGCGCGACGAGTTACAGGGCTACTTGGCGGATGCCGCCGCGCGGGCGGCCGGCCTCGATCTCCTGCCACAGGATCTCGTGGCCCTTGGGCAGCGGGCGGTTGTTGCGCATGGTGAGCCAGAGCCGCAGCAGCATGCGGTCGTGGCCGGAGGTGGCGTCATCCTCGAACGGCGTGCGGCCGTGATAGGTGACATGGCTGTTGATGAGCTGCAGGTCGCCGGGCGCCAGCGTCATCTCGAAGCAGAGCTCCTCGGCCGTCTGCATCAGGAGCTCGATCGCCTCGCGCTGGGCGTCGGTGAGCTTGGGCACGTCGGGCGCCATCTGGGCCGCCTCGATGAAGGTGAGCGAATAGTGCGAGGTGAGCTTGCCGTCGCGCAGGCCGAAGATCGGCAGCGGATAGGCGGTCTCCCGGGTGGTAGCTTCGCCGTCCTTCTTGGTGCCTTCCTCGCCGAAGCGGCTGCGCCAGTAATCCTGGAACAGGACTTCGAGCAGGTCGGGGCGCTTGGCCAGGATCGCGTTGTGGATGGCCGGCGTCGACGCGAGCTTGCTGACGCCGCCGGCGCGCGCCTGGCGCACGCACAGCAGGCCCACCACGTCGGTGCGGTCGGTGTGGAAACGCAGGCCGCCGTTGGTCAGCGTGCGGGCGTAGGAGGAGAGGAAGGTCGAGCCTTTCTCGTCCTTGGTCTCGCCGTAGGTGCGGCCGACATGGGCGCCCTCGTCGCGGATGGTGCGCATCAGCTCGCCGCTGCGGTTCTGGAACACCGGCGTGCCGATGTGGGTGCCGAGCCCGAAATACATCTGGCGCAGCTCGTCCTCGTTGTAGCGGTCGACCGGCAGGCCGCGCAGCTTCATGATGCCGCTGCCGTTCTCGAGCTCGTCGGCAACGTCGTCGAGCAGGTCGCTGATGGTCGGCAGCGCGAAATCCTCGCGCGTGATCTCCTGCCACGGCATGCCGCGCACCGACTTGACCGCGGCGTCGAGCTCGTCGAGCGCCTCGACCGGCAGGTCGCGAATCCAGCGGCGGGAGTCCTTGATGTCCTTGCCCTGCCAGACGACGGGGCCGGTGAGGGGGGTGCGTGTTGTCATATCGCCATTATACCTCGGTGGGAGTGCGTCGTGCCAGCGGCTGGCCGTCAGCCAAATCTCTGATTTCCGACGGCATCGAACCGGCAGCCCAGCCGGTAGCGCGATGAGGGGTGCAGGCAGCGCACCATCGTCACCGGCGTCGCGCGCGTCCAGGTGCGGCGCGTCAGCAGCAGGCAGGGCTCTGTTGCCGCGATCTGCAGGTGGCCTGCCTGTTCCGCCGTCGGCAGCACGGCGTCGACGACATGCTCGATCTCGTCGAACGGCACGTTCTGCACCAGGTAGTCGCCCGGCGGCACGGCGTTGAAATCCCGCTCGAGGAAGCCCGGTACGACCTGCGGATTGACGTAGCGATCCTCGAGCTGGACCGGAACCTCGTTCTCGAGATGAAGGCACACCGAGTGGAAGACCGATTCGGCGGCGCGGAGGCCCAGCCAAACGGCGATGTCGGGCGAGGCCGCCACCCGTTCGGTGGCGAGCAGCACGAAACGATAGTCGTGGCCGCGCTGGCGAACCTCGCGGCCGATGCTGGCGATGTGCAGCAGGGTCGATTGCGGCTTGTCCTCGGCCACGAAACTGCCGACGCCGGCCACCCGCACGATGCGGCCCTGCTGAACGAGATCGCGGAGCGCGCGATTGACGGTCATGCGCGACATGCCGAACTGCTGGACCAGCTCGTGCTCCGACGGCAGGCGGTGGCCGGGCGGCCATGAGCCGTCCTGGATGCGGCGGACGATGTAGTCCTCGACCTGCTTGTAGAGTGCCGTCGGTTCCATGCTCAATGATCCGCCGCCATTGCTTCGACCCGGATTTCCTCGGTGAGCTGCGCCTTCAGCGCCATGAACTCCGGCGAGGTCTTGATGGTGTAGTGCCGGGGATGGGGAAAGTCGGCCGCCACCTCGGCCTTGATGCGCCCGGGTCGCGCGCTCATCACCACGACGCGGCTCGCCATGAAGATCGCCTCGTCGATATCGTGGGTGACGAACATCACGGTCTTCTGCGCCTGCTCCCAGATGCCGAGCAGCAGTTCCTGCATCAGCACGCGCGTCTGGTTGTCGAGCGCGCCGAACGGCTCGTCGAGCAGCAGGATCTTGGGGTCGTTGGCGAGCGCGCGGGCGATCGCCACCCGCTGCTGCATGCCGCCGGACAGCTGCTTGGGGTAATGCTCCTCGAAGCCGCGCAGGCCGACCTGGGCGATGAAGCGCTCGCTGATCTCGCGCTGCCCGGCCGCCGGCATGCCCTTTTCGCGCAGGCCGAAGCAGATGTTCTGGCGCACCGTCAGCCAGGGAAACAGCGTGTAACTCTGGAACACGACGCCGCGGTCGGCGCCGGCGCCCGCGATCGGCGTTCCATCGAGCAGGATGTCGCCGGTGGTCGGCGTCTCCAGCCCGGCGACCAGACGGAGCAGGGTGGACTTGCCGCAGCCCGAGGGGCCCAGCACGGTGATGAAGTCGTTGTCGGCAACGTCCAGCGAGATCGGCTGCAGCGCCTGCGTGGGCGGCACGCCGCGATGCACGCCGGGGAAGGTCTTCGCCACGTTGCGGATGGACAGGCGGCTCACCGCTGCAGGCTCCACGAGAACAGGTGCTGGTTCGCCTTCTTGAACAGGACGTCGGAGAGCAGGCCGACCAGGCCGATGACCACGATGCCGGCGATGATGTGGTCGGTCGCCATCAGCGCCTGACTGTCGGTGATCATGTGGCCGATGCCCGAGGAGGCGCCGATCAGCTCGGCCACGATGATGTAGGTCCAGCCCAACCCCAGCACCTGGCGCAGCGCCTCGGCGATATCCGGTGCGGCGCCCGGCAGCACCACCCGGCGGATCACGCCGCTGTCGCGGCAGCCCAGCGTATAGGCCGCCTCGACAAGATCGCGGCGCGTGCCTGCCACGATCATGGCGATCATGAGCGTGAGCTGGAAGAAACAGCCGATGAAGATCACCGTCAGCTTCTGGGCCTCGCCGATGCCGACCCACAGGATCAACAGCGGGATGAAGGCCGACGCCGGCAGGTAGCGGGCAAACGAGACGAAGGGCTCGAAGAAGGCCTCGATCGGCTTGTAGGTGCCCATGGCGATGCCGAGGGGTACCGCGATGACGGCGGCGAGCAGGAAGCCGCCGACGACGCGCCACACCGTCATGCCGACATCGAAGCCGAACTTCTGGTTGGCGAAGAGGTCCCAGCCCGAGAGCAGTGTCTGCCAGGGCGAAGCGAGGAAGTGCTTCGGCACCGCGCCGCTCCAGGTGAGGAGGAACCATACGGCGACGAAGCCCACGAAGAACGCCACGCCCAGAAGGATCCGGCTTTCCCGTGTGACGGGAACGAGCCGTTTCATGCGTCTTTCTTCTCAATCCTCCTCCCCCGATGACGTAGGGCAATCGCCCATGGCACCCTCCGTCGTCCTGAGCGGAGCGAAGCGCAG
>CAMDOT010000314.1 GCA_945903635.1 Rhizobium sp. Q54
TCCCGCGCACGCCGCGGGCAGACGCTCGAGGGCGAGGGTGTAGTCACACGGATGGTACGTCACGCCAGGCCGTAACGAGTCCGTTTTAGCCCGTCCCCACCGAGCATCGATAAGACTCGGAACGGACACATGGCGCTGCCTGTCACAGGGAATACTGTCAGAGGCAATACCGGGCGTGTGACACCAGAAGAAGAAACGACGCCTAAAAAGCCCGTGAAACCGGGCTCGGCCCGGACTCCGGGCGTGTGCGTGTCACAACATTTGTCTCAACTTGGTGTGACACATTGGGTTGTGACACGCGATCAGGACAACGGCTCTCCGGCGTGCGGGGAGCCGACTGTGCGGCTCTAGTCGGCCGCCCGCGCCGGGCGGAAGGCGGGGACGACTTCGGCGACGAAGGCCCTGAGATTGGCCACCGAGGCGTTGGGGTCGACCAGCAGGATGTTGGTGGCGCCCGCCGCCTCGAGCTGTTTTAGGCGGACGATCACTTCCTCGGGCGTGCCGAGCAGCGGCGCGGTGTCGTCCTCGACGCGGTCGGCGAGCTTGTCGCGGGCGAGGTCGCCGATCACGTTCACCACCCGCTTGCGCGTTTCCAGGGCCTGCGCCCGCTCGCTTTCACCGTGGATCATTTGGAGCGCCCGCGCCGTCGCCACCATGTCGGGCGCGTAGGGCCGTCCGACCCGCTCGCATTCCTCGCGGAACAGGGCGATGCGTTGGGCGATCTGGTCGACCTGGGCGAGCTGGTCGAGCAGGAGATTATAGCCCTCGCGCGCGGCGCGGCAGATGCTGTCGCGGCTGCCGGCGGCCAGCCACAGCGGCGGGTGCGGGCGCTGCAGCGGCTCGGGCTCGACCACGATGTTGTCGTAGTGCCAACGCTTGCCGTGGTGGCTAAAACGGCCGCCGGTCTTTTCGTGGCTGGTCCATGCCTTGCGGATGATGTCCATCGCCTCGTCGAAGCGCTCGCTTGCTTCTTCCATGGGGATGCAGAAGCCGTCGAACTCCGCTTGGCGGTAGCCTTTGCCGACGCCGAAATCGACGCGACCGCCGGTCAGCAGGTCGAGGGTGGCGACCTGTTCGGCGACCAGGACCGGATTGTGCCACGGCAGCACGACGACGGCCGTGCCGAGGCGGATGTTGCGGGTTTTGGCGGCGAGATAGGCCAGCACCGTCATCGAGGCCGAGACCTGGCCCTGCCCGGTGAAATGATGCTCGACCATGAAGAGCTGGCCGAAGCCCAGCCGGTCGGCTTCGATCACATACTCGATGAAGCTTTCGTATCCCTGGCTGTCCTCGAGGCCGGCGCCGCGCTTCGTCCTGGCGCCGCCGAACAATCCGAACCGCATGTCCAGCCTCATTCCCGAATGCCGATGCCAACGCCGATACCAACAATCAGCCTAGCCGATCCTGAAAAAGGGCACTAGGCAAGCATGCTCTCTCCGGCGCAGACTATGGACCGAAGGCGAAAAATCGCCACGTCCGGGAGGAAGTCGATGGCAGTGAGGGTCACAGCCGGTCCGAGGGGTTGATCGGACATCATGGATGTCTCGCTCGACCTTTTGATGAATGCGGTCATCTCCGGACTGCTGTTGGGCGGCTTCTATGCCGCGGTCTCGATCGGCGTGGCGATCTCCTTCGGGATGCTCGACATCGTCAACATCGCCCATCCCGCCTTCATCCTGCTGGGCTCCTACATCGCCTTTATCGGCAATACGGTGCTGGGAATGGATCCCATCCTGGCGGCGGTGATCGCCTTGCCGGCCTTCTATCTGCTCGGCATGGCGGTCTATCAGGTCTACTACGTGGCCTTCGAGCGGCGGGATGACCAGTCGCTGCGCGGCCTGTCGTTCTTCTTCGGGCTGCTGTTCATCGCGGAGGTGGGGCTGATCCTGGTCTTCGGCGTCGATTATCGCTCGGTGAATACGCCCTATATCGGCCCCAGCCTGCACCTCATCCTGTTCGACCTGCCGTGGCGCCTGCTGGTGCCGTTTCTCGTCTCCATGGTGATGGCGGTTGGCTTGCAAGTGTTCCTGTCGCGCAGCTTCCTGGGGCGCGCCATCCAGGCGGTGGCGCAAGATCAGCTGGCGCTGCAGCTGATGGCCGCCAACCCGGTCAAGATCAAGCGTATCGCTTTCGGCCTGTCGATCGCCACCGCATCGCTGGCGGGCGCCTGTCTGATCATCATCCAGCCGGTCGAACCGTCGATCGGTCGCGAATACATCGGGCGTGTCTTTGCCATCTGCGTGCTGGGCGGCCTGGGCAGCTTTCCCGGCATGATGATCGCGGCCATGACCCTCGGCATCGTTGAAAGCCTGACCTCGACCTTCTTCGGCCCTTCCTGGTCGCCGGCCGTGGCCTTCGGTGTTCTGCTGGTAACGCTGGCCGTCCGGCCCAGCGGCATTCTCGGTCGATAGGGGCGGACGCGAAAACATGCGCGGCGGTCCCTTCATCCTGGTGCTGATCGCCGTCGCCGCCGTGATCTTCGCCTTGGCGCGCTGGCTCGACAACAGCTACGCCTTCTTCGTCGGCTACGTCGTGGTCCAGTACATCGTGCTCGGCACGGCGTGGAATATCCTCGGCGGCTACACCGGCTACGTGAATTTCGGCATCACCGCGTTCTTCGCCATCGGCGCCTACTCGTCAGTGGTCCTGCACAAGCTTGTTCCCGCGATGCCATTGCCGGCGATGATCGTGGTCGGTGGCGTGATGGCCGGCATCGTGGGCATCGGGACCGGGTATCTGACGCTCCGCCTGCGCGGCGTGTACTTCTCCATCGCGACGCTGGCGCTTGCCGTGGTGGTGCAGACGCTGATCACCAACTGGGATTTCGTCGGCGGCGCGCGCGGCGCCTACGTGCTGCGCCCGCGCACCGCGCCGCTGATCGGCGGCGGCTACATCGACTACCTGTTCCTGATCATGCTGGGCTTGTGTGTCATCGCCCTGGCCACGGCGCGCGCCATCGAGCGTTCGTCGCTCGGTTACGGCTTCGCTGCCATCCGCGACGATGAAGCGGCGGCCGAAGCCTCGGGCGTGCCGACCCTGAAGCTGAAGTTGATCGCGACGGGACTGTCGGGCGGCTTCATGGGCATGGCCGGTGCCCCGCTGCCTTTCTATGTGACCTATCTCGATCCCTCGTCGGGCTTCAGCCTGAACTACGCGGTGAACGCCATCGCCATGCCGCTGATCGGCGGCACCAGCACGTGGTTGGGGCCGGTGGTCGGCGCCGTGCTGGTGGGCGGCCTCCAGGAATATCTGCGGGTGACGATTTCCTCGGCCGTCAACGTGCTGGTGGCGGGCGTGTTGATGGTCGTGTTCGTGATCATCGCGCCCCAGGGCATCGTCGGCCTGTTCAAGAGGAAGCGGCGATGACCGCGCTGCTGCATGTCGAGGGCCTCGGTAAACGCTTCGGCGGCTTCGTTGCGCTCGATGGCATCGAGCTCGAGGTCCAGGATGGCGAGCGCCTCGGCCTGATCGGGCCGAATGGCTCGGGAAAGTCGACCCTGGTGAACTGCATCTGCGGCACCTTGCGCAACGAGACGGGCAGCGTGAGCTTCGCCGGAGAGAAGCTCGACGGCTTGCTGGCGAACCAGCGCACGCACCGCGGCCTGGCGCGCAGTTTCCAGCTGCCACGCCCCTTCGCCAGCCTGTCGCTGGCCGAGAACCTGCGCATTCCCATCCTCTATGCCGTGAACGCACGCAGCACCGGCCGGCTCGCAGGTGCTGCGATCGATGCACGCTGCCGCGATCTGCTGGGCGAGGTCGGCCTCGCCGGGAAGGCCGACCGGCTGCCGCGCGATCTCACCCAGATCGAGATGCGCAAGCTGGAACTCGCCCGCGCCATGGCGGCGCAGCCGAAGCTGCTGATCGCCGACGAGGCGATGGCCGGGCTGTCGCATGCCGAGGTCGACGAGATCATCGCGCTCCTGATCCGGCTGAACGGGCAGGGCGTCACCGTGATCATGATCGAGCACATCATGCGCGCCGTGATGGAATTCTCCCAGCGGCTGGCCGTCCTGGTGGCGGGCAAGAAGATCGCCGACGGCGCGCCCAAGGAAGTGGTGCGTAACGACGAAGTCGTGAGGGCGTACCTTGGCGAGTAGCCTCACCGTGGCCAATATCGACGCGGGCTACGGGGCCGTGCGCGTGCTCGAGGACGTGTCTTTGAGCGTCGGCGCCGGCGAGACGGTGGCGCTGCTGGGCACCAACGGCAACGGCAAGTCGACCCTGATGAAATCCATCATGGGCATCGTGCGGCCCTCCGCGGGCAGCATCCTGGCCGAGATCGACGGAGCGACGCACGAACTCATCGGACGCTCGACGGAGGATATCGTCGACCTCGGCATCGCCTTCGTGCCGGAAGGGCGGCGGCTGTTTCCCAAGCAGACCGTGACCGAAAACCTGCTGCTCGGCGCCTTCCGGCCGGCCGCGCGCTCGGCGATCCGCCAGAACCTCGATTTCTGCTTCGAGACCTTTCCGGTCCTCAAGGAGCGTGCCCGCCAGCTCGCCGGCAGCATGAGCGGCGGCGAGCAGCAGATGCTGGCCCTGGCGCGCGCCCTGATGTCGGCGCCGCGCATTCTGCTGGTCGACGAGCCATCGGTCGGTCTGGCGCCGCTGTTGGTCCGGCGGACAATCGACAAGATCAAGGAGCTGAAGGACGGCTACAATCTCACCGTCCTGATGGCCGAGCAGAACTTCACGCAGGCCATCCGCATCGCCGACCGCGGCTACGTCATCGTGCACGGCAAGATCGCCTTCGCCGGTGAATCGGCGGAGGCGCTGAACAACAATGACCTGATCCGGGAATTCTATCTCGGCGCGTGACCTATTTGGTCGGCGCGTAGGGATAGATGATGTTCCCGGTCTTGTACTTGGTCGGCCACAGGATCACCTCGGTCTTGGGATCGGTGAACTGCTCGACGCCGTTGCCCGAAACCCCCTGGAACTGCACGGCCATGACCTGTGCCGTCGCCCATTCGCCCTCGGCGTTGAAGGCGATGTCGCCGACCACGGTCTTGAAGGTGCTCTTGCGCATGTAGTCGGCGAGCTTTTCGTCGTTGGTGCCGCCGGTCGCCTTCACCGCTTGTTCGATCACCTGCATGCGCGCGTAGGCAAAGGGCGGCAGGTAGTAGCCCAGCAGGTCGACACCGGCCGCGGCGGATCTCGTCTGGTACTTCTTCACGAAGGCGCGGCCATCGTCCGAGGCGAAGCCCGCCCACGGCAGCCAGAAGTCGTAGACCACGATGCCGTTGAGCAGCGGCCCGAGCTGCGTCTTGATGGACGTCGCCTGCAGGCCGACCATGCCGCCGCCGTAGACCTTGGGCTTGAAGCCGATCTCATGGCTCGCCCGGATGATGCCGACCGAGTCGGCCGGATAGGAGCAGGCGAGGAAGATGTCGGGATTGGTGGCGGCTATGGCGCGCACGATCGGCGTATAGTCTGACGTCGTCGGCGGATAGGTCTTGTCGTAGACGATCTTGAGACCCAGCCGCTTGATCACGTTGCGCGCGCCGTCCATGGCGTTGCGCGGAAACTCGGCATCGGCGCCGCACATGGCCACCGTCATCGGCT
>CAMDOT010000315.1 GCA_945903635.1 Rhizobium sp. Q54
TGCAGCGCCGCGATGACCGCTTCCGGGGACCCCGGGGCGGAAACTTCGCGCGAACCAGAAACCGGAACCTCGGGCATGGAGAGCTTGACTCATGTCCAGCCTCTCAGGTCAAGTGACGTTCAGCATCAAGCTACCTGGGTAGTTACGAACTACCAAGAAAAGATCTCTGGGAAGGGAACCACAATCATGATCGAGTCGCTTCGATTGCGTGCATTTGTCGTCGCGGCTTCCGCGGCGATGGCAGCGAGCTTTTGCGTCACTCCGGCGATGGCCTGGGAGCCGACGCGCAACGTCGAATTCATCGTTCCGGCCGGCACCGGCGGCGGCGCCGACCAGATGGCGCGCATGATCCAGGGCATCGTCGCCAAGCACAACCTGATGAAGCAGAGCATGGTGGTCATCAACAAGGCAGGCGGTGCCGGCGGCGAAGGCTTCCTCGACATCAAGGGTGCGAAGGCCAACCCGCACAAGCTGGTCATCACGCTGTCGAACCTGTTCACCACGCCGCTGGCGACGGGCATTCCCTTCTCGTGGAAGGAAATGACGCCGGTGGCGATGCTGGCGCTCGACGAGTTCGTGCTCTGGGTCAACGCCGACTCGCCCTACAAGACGGTTCAGGAATATGTAGCGGCGATCAAGGCGGCCCCGGACGGCAAGTTCAAGATGGGCGGCACCGGATCGAAGCAGGAAGACCAGATCATCACCGTCGCCATTGAAAAGGCGACCGGCAAGAAGATGACCTACGTCCCCTACAAGGGCGGCGGCGAGGTCGCGGTGCAGCTCGTCGGCAACCATGTCGATTCCACCGTCAACAATCCGATCGAGGCGGTGGCGCAGTGGCGCGCCGGCAAGCTGCGTCCGCTCTGCGTGTTCGACGGCAAGACCCTGCCCTATACGGACAAGATAGCCGGCGACAAGTCGTGGGCCGACATCCCGACTTGCAAGTCGCAGGGACTGGATATCGAGTACGTGATGCTGCGCGGCGTCTTCATGCCGGCGGGCGCTCCCAAGGACGTCGTCGACTACTACGTCGAACTGTTCAAGAAGGTCCGCGCCACGCCGGAATGGGCACAGCTCATGAAGGACGGCGCCTTCAACCAGTCCTTCATGACGGGCGCCGACTATACGAAGTGGGTCGAGAACGAGGAAAAACGCCATCGCGACCTGATGAAGGAAGCGGGATTCCTGGCCACCAATTGAGCGCAGCCGGCCAGTCACGCCCCCTGTCCCAATTAGAGTTCCCCGATAGAGTTCATAGAGGTCGTCGATGTCCAATTCGCCGGATGATCCCGACGCAGCCGGACCGCGGCAGCGCCACGTCGAGATGGGTGTTGCTGCCTTCATCTTGGCGCTGGGCGCCATCACCATCTTCGGCAGCCTGAAGGTCGGCATCGGGTGGGGCGCGGAAGGACCGAAGTCCGGCTTCTTTCCCTTCTGGATCGGCTTGCTGATCGTTGCCACCAGCGGCTTCAACTTCATCAAGGCCTATGCCAAGCCCAGCCGCAAGCTGTTCGCCGAATGGGTGCAGATCGCCCAGGTTCTCAAGATCGTCTGGCCGATGGCGATCTACGTTGCGGCGGTGCCGTGGCTCGGCATCTACGTCTCCTCGGCGATTCTGATCATCGGCTTCATGCGCTGGCTCGGCCGCTATAGCTGGCCGCTCACCCTGGGCATTGGTCTGGGATTGCAGATCGTCATCTATGTGACGTTCGAAAAATGGTTCCTCCTGTCGTTGCCGAAGGGGCCGCTCGAGGACCTGCTCGGGCTCTAGAGCCCGAGGACAACAAGGAATTCCGGAGAATCGATGGAAAGTATTGGCGATCTGATGGGCGGCTTTGCCGTCGTGTTGAGCTGGCAGAACCTGCTGTACATGGTGATCGGCATCGTCCTGGGCGTCATCATCGGCGTGCTGCCCGGATTGGGCGGCGCCAACGGCGTGGCGATCCTGCTGCCGCTCACCTTCAGCATGTCGCCGACCTCGGCCATCATCCTGCTCTCCTGTATCTACTGGGGCGCGCTGTTCGGCGGCGCCATCACCTCGATCCTGTTCAACATCCCGGGCGAGCCGTGGTCGGTCGCGACCACCTTCGACGGCCATCCCATGGCGCAGAAGGGCCAGGCCGGCGAGGCGCTGACGGCAGCCTTCACCTCGTCCTTCGTGGGCGCGCTGTTCGCCGTCATCGTCATCACCTTGGCCGCACCGCTGGTCGCGAGCTTCGCGCTCCAGTTCGGCCCGGCCGAGAAGTTCTCGGTATTCTTCCTCGCGTTCTGCAGCTTCGTCGGCATGGGCAAGGAACCGCCGACCAAGACCATCGCGGCGATGATGCTGGGTTTCGCCCTGGCCGCGGTCGGCACCGACACCGTGACCGGCCAGCTTCGTCTGACCTTCGGCTCCACCGAACTCTTAGGCGGCTTCGACTTCCTGATCGCCGTGATCGGCCTGTTCGGCATCGGCGAGATCCTGCTCACCATGGAAGAGGGCTTGAGCTTCAAGGGCAAGGCCGCGGGCATCAATCCCGCCGTGGTCCTGCAGACCTGGAAGGAACTGCCGCGCTACTGGGTGACCTCGCTGCGCTCCTGCCTGATCGGATGCTGGATGGGCATCACCCCCGCCGGCGCGACGCCGGCCTCGTTCATGAGCTACGGCATCGCCAAGCGGGCGTCGAAGAACGGCGACAAGTTCGGCACCGGCGAGATCGAGGGCGTGATCGCCCCCGAGACCGCGGCACATGCCGCTGGCACCTCGGCACTGCTGCCGATGCTGTCGCTGGGCGTGCCGGGCTCGCCGACCGCGGCCGTGCTGCTGGGCGGCCTCCTGATCTGGGGCCTGCAACCCGGTCCGCTGCTGTTCGTCGAGCAGAAGGAGTTCGTCTGGGGCCTGATCGCCAGCATGTATCTCGGCAACATCGTCGGCCTCGTGGTCGTGCTGACCATGGTGCCGTTCTTCGCCGCGATACTGCGCATCCCGTTCGCCATCATCGCGCCGGTCATCCTCGTGATCTGCGCCATCGGCGCCTACACCGTGCACAACAACAGCTTCGACGTGGTGATGATGCTGGTCTTCGGCATCGCCGGCTATTTCCTGAAGAAGTGCAACTACCCGCTGGCGCCGCTGGTGCTGGCGATCGTGCTGGGCGACAAGGCTGAGGAGGCTTTTAGGCAATCGCTGCTGATCTCCCAGGGCAGCCTGGGCGTGTTCTGGTCGAGCGGTCTGGTCTCCACGATCATGACCCTGGGCCTGATCGCCCTGTTCTGGCCGTTCCTGTCGAACCTCTCCAGCAAGATCCTTACGCCAGCGCTGCGCAAGTAATCACAGCCTTTTAGCGCCCTGCCGGGGCGGGCGATTGACGCCCTTCGGCTCGGTGGCATTATGTATTACAGGGAACGAAGGGAGGACGGTCAGTGAGCGAAGGTCGTGTGGTGGTCGGTCCGATCGACAGCCCGGAGACGTTCAAGGACAAGGCCTACACGGCCTTGCGGAACGTCATCGTGTCGTCGGACGTCTATCGCTCGCGCACGGACATCCGGCTCGACGAGCGCCAGCTCGCGCAGGACTTCGGCATCTCGCGCACCCCGGTGCGCGAGGCCATGGCGCAACTGGAGCGCGAGGGCTTCGTCCGTTCGGTGCCGCGACGCGGCATCTACGTCGTGCGCAAGACCAAGGAAGAAGTGATCCAGATGATCACCGCCTGGGCGGCGCTGGAGAGCATGGCGGCACGGCTGATCACCGAACGCGCCAGCGACGCCGACATCGCGGGGCTGCGGCGCATGTTCGCCACCTTCGAGGACGACAAGCTGCACGCCAAGCTCGACGAGTACTCCGAGGTCAATATCACCTTCCACCAGACGATCATCGAGCTCAGCGGCAACAACGTGCTGATCCAGCTGGCGGAGAACCTTTTTACGCATATGCGGATGATCCGCGGCAAGACGATCGGCGAGGACGACCGCGTCGTGCGCTCGATCCACGACCACATGAACATCATCCAGGCCCTCGAGGCGCGCGACACCGAGCGCGCCGAGGACCTGGTGCGCCAGCATGCGCTTGGCCTCGCCGCACACGTCGCCAAGCACGTCGATTACCTGGATTGAACGCCCAGAAATGAACCTAGGAATGAACGGAGGAACACCATGGCCGAAGCAGCATTGAAGGCGCCCGGCGCCGCGGAAGAAACGCAGGACCTGACGGACGGCTTCAACCTCATGATCGATGCGTTGAAGCTGAACGGCCTCACCACGATCTACGGCGTCCCCGGCATCCCGATCACCGATTTCGGCCGCATGGCACAGGCCGCGGGCATCCGCGTGCTGTCGTTCCGCCACGAGCAGAACGCGGGCTACGCCGCGGCCATCGCCGGGTTCCTGACCAAGAAGCCCGGCATCTGCCTCACCGTGTCGGCGCCCGGCTTCCTGAACGGCCTCACCGCGCTCGCCCATGCCACGACCAACTGCTTCCCGATGATCCTGATCTCGGGCTCCTCGGAGCGCGAGGTCGTCGACCTGCAGCAGGGCGACTACGAGGAGATGGACCAGCTCGCCATCGCCAAGCCGCTGTGCAAGGCGGCCTTCCGCGTGCTCCACGCCGCCGATATCGGCATCGGCCTCGCCCGCGCCATCCGAGCCGCCGTCTCGGGCCGTCCGGGCGGCGTCTATCTCGACCTGCCGGCGAAGCTGTTCGGCCAGGTGATGAATGCCGATGCCGGCGCCAAGTCGCTGGTCAAGGTGATCGACGCGGCGCCTGCCCAGATCCCGGCGCCGACCGCGATCAAACGCGCCCTCGACGTGCTGAAGGGCGCCAAGCGGCCGCTGATCATCCTCGGGAAGGGCGCCGCCTACGCGCAGGCCGACGAGGCAATCAAGGCCTTCGTCGAGAAGAGCGGCGTGCCCTTCCTGCCCATGAGCATGGCCAAGGGCCTGCTGCCCGACACGCATCCGCAGTGCGCCGGTGCAGCGCGCTCGACGGTGCTGAAGGATTCCGACGTCGTGATGCTGATCGGCGCGCGCCTCAACTGGCTGCTGTCGCACGGCAAGGGCAAGGCCTGGGGCGACGCTCCGAAGAAGTTCATCCAGGTCGACATCGAGCCCAAGGAAATGGACAGCAACGTCGAGATCGTGGCGCCCGTGGTCGGCGATATCGGCTCGTGCGTCGCAGCCCTGCTCGACGGCATGGGTGGCAACTGGACCAAGGGGCCGGCGGACTGGATGGGTGCCGTTTCGTCCAAGCGCGAGGAGAATGTCGCCAAGATGGCGCCGCGCCTCATGAACAACAACAACCCGATGGACTATCACGGTGCGCTGGGCGTCCTGCGCACCATCATCAAAGAGCGTCCCGATGCCATCCTGGTCAACGAGGGCGCCAACACGCTCGACCTGACGCGCGGCGTCATCGACATGTACCAGCCACGCAAGCGGCTGGACGTCGGCACCTGGGGCGTCATGGGCATCGGCATGGGCCAGTGCATCGCCGCCGCCGTCGAGACCGGCAAGCCGGTGCTGGCGATCGAGGGCGACTCAGCCTTCGGCTTCTCCGGCATGGAGGTCGAAACGATCTG
>CAMDOT010000316.1 GCA_945903635.1 Rhizobium sp. Q54
TCGGCTTCACCTTCAACACCCAGGGCAGCCTCTATTTCTTCCTGCTGTTCTTCGCCGTGCTGGCGATCGTGGCGACGCTCAACCTGGTGCGCAGCCGCATCGGCCGGGCGTTCGTGGCTGTCCGCGATCAGGATATCGCCGCCGAGATCATCGGCATCGACATCTACCGCTACAAGCTGACGGCGTTCGCGATCTCGTCGTTCTACGCCGGCGTCTGCGGCGTGCTCTACACCTATTATTTCGGTATCGCCAACTACGAGCAGTTCCAGCTCATCGTCTCGATCGATTACCTCGCCATGATCATCATCGGTGGGCTGGGTTCGGTGCTGGGATCGATCCTGGGCGCGGTCTTCGTGACCTTGCTGCCGATCGTGATCCGTATTCTGATGGAGAACGTCGGCGCGCTGTTTTTCACCCAGGCCGAGATGGCGAATGTCATTTCAGGCCTGCGACTCGGCATTTTCGGTGGCCTGATCATCTTCTTCCTGATTGTCGAGCCCGAAGGACTTAACCGTTTGTGGCGGAATATCCGGAGTTATTTCCGGGTTTGGCCCTTCTCTTACTAGAGCGGGGCGTTACGGAGAGCGAAGGGAGGAACCCATGACGAGGTTCGTTAAGAGTTGGCTGGGGATCGCGGCAACGACCGCCACCCTGGCGTTGGGCGGAGGCCAGGCCTTCGCGCAGAAGGAGGTCGTGTTCGGTCTGCAGTGCGACCGGACCGGTCCGACGGCAACCGTGGGCGTGTATCTGTGCCCCGGCTATCACGACTACATTGCCCTGTTGAACAGCAAGGGCGGTGTCGAAGGCTTCAAGATCAAGGTCCTCGAGATCGACCATGAATACAAGGTGCCGGCGGCCATGGAAGCGCATGAGCGCTTCAAGAAGGAAGGCGCGGTCCTAGAAGGGCTCTACGGCACGCCGCAGACGGCGGCGCTTTCCAAGAAACTCGAGGAAGACAAGATCCTCGGCACGTCACCCGGCTTCGGCACGGCCGCGGCGGCCGACGGCAAGCGCTTCCCGTACACCTTCCCGATCGCCGCCAGCTACTGGTCGCAGGCAGGTGCGGCGGTGGCGTTCGCCAAGGAACGGCTGGGGGGTAGCCTGAAAGGCAAGAAGATCGCCTATCTGTTCTACGACAACCCGGCCGGCAAGGAGCCCATGGTGATCCTCGAGGACCTCGCTAAGTCCGAGGGCTTTGAGATGCGCACGTTCGCGGTGCCGGCACCTGGCGTCGAAATGGGCGCCCAGATCCTCGACATCACCGGCCGTTTCAAGCCGGACTTCATCATCACCCATCTGTTCGGCCGCTCGCCGTCGGTCTCCATCAAGGAGCTCAAGGGCAAGGGCTATCCGCTTAGCAAGGTGATCGCTTTCGTGTGGGGCAGTGCCGAGGCCGACATCATCGCGGCAGGCGGCATGGGCGTCGCGGAAGGCTACAACACCATCCAGTTCGCCGGCGTCGGCAAGGACTTCCAAGTCCTGAAGGACATCGAGGCCATGTACAAGGCGCAAGGCAAGGCGGCGCCGAAGGAGATGGACTCGACCGTCTACTACAACCGCGGTGTTTTTATCGCGGCACTGCACGCCGAGGCTCTGCGCAACGCGATCAAGGCCAAAGGCGGTGCGATGCCGACCTCGGAAGACGTCAAGAAGGGCATGGAGGCGGTCAAGGGCCTGAAGCTGGGCGGTCTCGTGCCGCCGATGGAACTCAGCGCCGCTGACCACGAGGGCGGCGGCTGGGTTCAGATCTGGACGGTCAAGGGCGGCAAGCTCGTCCTGACCAAGGACTGGTTCCAGGGCTTCCGCCCTGTGATCCAGAAGCACATCGAGGCGGACGCCAAGAAGTCCTGAACGAAGGAAGGGGCGGGCGGCGGGAAACCGTCGCCCGGCATCCCATGCTGGCGATCAACAACATCGAAGTCGTCTACGACCGCGTTATCCTCGTCCTCAAGGGCGTGTCGATCGACGTCCGCGAAGGCGCCATCACCACCCTGCTGGGCGCCAACGGCGCCGGCAAGACGACGACGCTGAAGGCGATCTCTGGCGTCTTGCACAGTGAGCGCGGCGAGGTCACCAAGGGCACGATCCAGATCGGCGACCGACGCATCGACGGCATGCGCGCCCACGACGTCACACGGCTCGGCCTTGCCCAGGTATTCGAGGGCCGGCGCGTGTTCGAGCACCTGACAACGGAGGAAAACCTGATCGCCGGCGGCCATGTCCAGAGGGATGGCAGCGCGGTGAAGCAGGGCATCGAACTGGTCTACACGTATTTCCCGCGGCTCCGCGAACGGCGACACCAGCAGTCCGGCTACCTGTCGGGCGGCGAACAGCAGATGCTGGCGATCGGCCGGGCATTGATGAGCCAACCCAAGGTCGTCCTGCTGGACGAGCCGTCGCTCGGTCTGGCGCCCATGCTGGTCGAGGAGATCTTCGGCATCGTGAGCCGCCTGGTGCGCCAGGAGAAGCTCTCGGTTCTGTTGGTCGAGCAGAACGCCAACATGGCGCTGGCCGTGGCAGATCACGGTTATGTCATGGAAAACGGCCGCATCGTGCTCGAGGGGCCGGCCGACAAGCTGCGCGACAACTCCGACATCAAGGAATTCTATCTCGGCCTCAACGAGGGCGGGGCGCGCAAGTCCTACCGCGACACGAAGCATTACAAGCGACGCAAGCGCTGGCTTTCCTAGTCTGGACAAGCATCTGTCCCGATGCCTTGATCGCAGGCCAGGAGACGAGACATGGACGACATCCGGCGACTGCAGGACATGATCGGGGCGGCGAAGCGGATCGTGGCCTTCACCGGTGCGGGCATCTCGACCGAATCGGGAATTCCCGATTTCCGTTCCCCGGGCGGCATCTGGACAAAGTACAAGCCGATCTACTTCGACGACTTCATGTCGTCCGACGAAATGCGCCGCGAATCGTGGCGACGGAAGTTCGCCACCGACGAAGTCATGCTCAAGGCCGAGCCCAACGCGGGCCACCGGGCGCTGGCCAAGTTGGTCGAGCGGGGGCGCATGAGCGTCATCATCACCCAGAACGTCGACGGCCTGCATCAGCGCTCGGGCATTCCGGATGCCAAGGTGATCGAACTGCACGGTAACGCGACCTACGCGAGCTGCCTCGACTGTGGCCACCGCCATGGTCTCGATCCGATTCGCCGGGCATTTCTCGACCGCGGCAAGCTTCCGATTTGCGACAAATGCGAGGGCATCGTGAAGACCGCGACCATCTCGTTCGGCCAGGCGATGCCGGAAATCCAGATGGCGCGTGCCCAGGACGAGACTCTGGCATGCGATCTCTTCATCGTGCTCGGCAGCTCGCTCGTCGTCTATCCAGCAGCCGGATTTCCCGGCGTGGCCAAGCGCAAGGGCGCGAAACTGGTCATCGTCAATCGGGATCCGACCGATCAGGACGATGGCGCCGACCTCGTCATTCATGCCGAGATCGGCCCGACCATGAGCCGCGCAATCGGCGTCAATTGACCGGTCATCGTTGCGACGCGCGACCGGACGCGGTTTAATCGCCGCAAGCCAGGGAGGGTCGCCATGTTGATCAATCGCAGGGCCGTAGTGCTCGGCGGCCTCGGCGTGGGCATGGCCGGTGGACTGCCGGCCAATGCCCAGGACATCACATTTTTTCGTATCGGCACCGGCGGTACGGCGGGGACGTATTTTCCGATCGGCGGCCTGATCGCCAATGCAATTTCGAACCCGCCGGGATCGCGCGCCTGCGCCGATGGAGGGTCGTGCGGCGTTCCGGGCCTGGTGGCGACGACGGTCGCCTCCAACGGGTCGGTTGCCAATGTCGCCGCAATCGCCAGCGGCAGCATGCAGTCGGCCTTCATCCAATCGGACGTAGCATTCTGGGGATATACCGGCACCGGAATCTACGAAGGCCGAGCGAAAGTCGATTCTCTGCGCGCCATCGCCAACCTCTATCCGGAGAGCTTCCAGCTGGTGGCCAGCAAGGGCGCCGGCATCAAGACGATCAAGGATCTCAAGGGCAAGCGCGTGTCGCTGGACGAGCCCGGTTCGGGAACGCTCGTCGACGCACGGCTCATTTTCGCCGCCTACGGCCTCACCGAGAAGGACGTCAAGGCCGAGTACCTGAAGCCGCAGCAGGCGGCCGACAAGCTCAAAGACGGCACCCTCGACGCCTTCTTCAACGTCAGCGGCTGGCCGCAGGGAGCGATCTCAGACCTGGCCACCACGACCGGGATCGATCTCGTGCCGATCGATGGCCCGGAAGCTGAAGCCTTGATCAAGCAGTACAGCTTCTTCGGTACCGACGAAATTCCCAATGGCGCCTACAAGAATGTTGCCGGCGTGAAGACGGTCAGCGTGAACGCGATTTGGGTGACCTCGTCGAAACTGTCCGATCCGCTGATCTACGCCGTCACGGCAGCGCTGTGGAATCCCAGTACACGCAAGCTGCTCGACTCGGGGCACGCCAAGGGCAGGGTGATCAGGCTGGACACTGCGCTGGACGGCCTGGGAATTCCGCTGCATGCCGGCGCCGAGAAATTCTACAAGGAAAAAGGCCTGATCAAGTAACGGTCGGGCAGGGAGAGGCAGGCAAATGCGGCTGAAGGGTAAGATCTGCGTCGTCACGGCGGCGGGGCAGGGCATCGGCGCGGCCACGGCCCGCGCCTTCGCCAGGGAAGGGGCCACGGTCTGGGCAACCGACGTGGATGCCGCGAAACTCGATGCGCTCGCCGGTGTTCCCGGCATCAAGCCTCAAAAGCTCGACGTGCTCGACAAGAGTGCGATCGCCGCAATCGCCGGGCAGACCGGGGCGATCGATGTGCTGTTCAACTGCGCCGGCTTCGTCCATCACGGAACCATCCTGGAGGCCACGGACGAGCAATGGCGGTTTGCCTTCGATCTCAACGTGCGCAGCATGTTCTGGACGATCCAGGCTTTCCTGCCCGGGATGCTCGACAAAGGCGGCGGCTCGATCGTCAACATGTCGTCCGCCGCCTCGTCGGTTAAGGGCGCGGCGCTGCGGTTCGTCTACGGAACGACCAAGGCAGCCGTGGTCGGCCTCACCAAGTCGGTCGCCGTGGACTATGTGAGCAAGGGCATCCGCTGCAATGCAATCTGCCCCGGCACGGTCCAGACGCCGTCGTTGGACGAGCGGATCGGGGCACTGGGCGGAGGGGCGGATGCCAGGCAGTTCTTCCTGCAGCGACAGCCCGCCGGACGCTTCGGCTCGGCCGAGGAAATCGCTGCACTCGCGGTCTACCTTGCCAGCGACGAAGCGGGGTTCACCACCGGCACCGTAAACGTCGTCGACGGGGGCTGGAGCGTCTGACCATGGATATCTCGGCCATCGCGGCACTGGCACCGGTCATCCCGGTGCTGACGATCGAGCGGCAGGCCGACGCCGTCCCCCTGGCGCGAGCGCTCGTTCGCGGAGGTCTCCGGGTCCTCGAGATCACCCTCAGGACCGGGGTGGCGCTGGAAGCGCTGCGGGCCATCGCCGGCGAGGTTCC
>CAMDOT010000317.1 GCA_945903635.1 Rhizobium sp. Q54
GACGGCCGACGAGCGGCAGCTTCGCCACCTCGCGACGCTGGCCGCGCTGGTCACGGACCGGATGGAATTGCGCCTGACCGCCCGCACCGCCGCCGCGCGGGCCGATATCCTGGCCAGCGAAGTCGATCACCGCGCCATGAACAGCCTGCAGCTGGTCGCCAGCCTGCTCAATCTGCAAAGCCGGGTCACGCAGGCGCCCGAAACGGCCCAGCAACTCGTCATCGCCTCGAATCGCGTCCTCGCCGTGGCGCGCGTGCACCGGAACTTCTCCGCCAACGAGTCCATCGAGCGCGTGCTGCTCCTGGCCTATCTGCGCCGGCTCTGCGGCGAGCTCGCGGAAGTCCTCGATGTCGCCATCGACGTCGAGGGCACGGAAGCCAGCGTCCCAACGACACAAGTCCTGGCGATCGGTCTCATCGTAAACGAGCTCGCGACCAACGCGAAGAAGCATGGTGCCGGGCCGATCAAGATCATCTTCAGGTCGGGCGCGGCAGGGTATTTTGAACTTTGCATCCTCGACCAGGGTGACGGCTTGCCGGAAGGGTTCGCCGTGAACCGGCTCAAGGGCAGTGCCCTCGGCATCAAGGTGGTGACGGTCCTGGTGGAGCAACTCGAGGGCCGACTTTCCGCCGGCGCCAATCCGGCCGGTCGAGGCGCCTGCTTCACTGTTACCTTCCCCACTACCTTACCTGGCGCCGCGCCGGAGACCGATGCCGACCTGCGGCATCAAGGATAAAGACCCGTTCATCCATGCCACTGGAGTGACACGGTTGCCGTGACATAATCGCGGCATGGCTCTTCCGTTCTCCAATACTGCCGGCCGCACGCTGGAACGCCTGCGCACCGCCTTCATCGACACCGCCCGTGGCGCGCGCGAGGTGGTGGGCGCCCCGCTCCGCCCCGACCTCCCCGACGACGACATCCCGCGCCTGAAGAACCGCATCGACGCCTGCCTGGCGGGCAAGGGCGGCGAGACGGCGCGGCGCGGCCGAGCGGCCGAACTGGGGCAGGCCTATCTCTCGCTCTCGGCCGCGGGCCGCAAGAAATTCCTGCTGACGCTCGCCCGCGACTACGGCCTGCCGCGCGAAGCCGCCATGGCCGAGGTCGAGCGCTGGCGCGCCTCCAAGGACCCGGCACAGGTGCTGCGCCGGGCGCTGGAACCGCCAGCCGTGCGACTGCTGCGCGAGTTCGTGGGCGTGCCGCAGGGCGTGAAGTTCGTGGTCGATCTGCGTGCCGAACTGCTGGTGCTGGGCCGCAGCGACGCCGCGGCACGGGCGCTCAGCGAAGACCTGCGGCAGCTGCTCGGCGCCTGGTTCGACGTCGGCTTCCTCGACCTCGTGCGCATCGACTGGCGGGCGCCCGCCCTGCTGCTGGAAAAGCTCGTGGCCTACGAGGCCGTGCATGCCATCCGCTCCTGGCGCGACCTCAAGAACCGGCTCGATTCCGACCGGCGCTGCTTTGCCTTCTTCCACCCGCGCATGCCCGAGGAGCCGCTGATCTTCGTCGAGGTGGCGCTGGTCCATGGCCTGGCGGGCAACGTGCAGCGCCTGCTCGACGCGCGCGCCGAGACCAGCGATCCGGGCGAGGCCAACACCGCGATCTTCTACTCCATCTCCAACTGCCAGCAGGGCCTGGCAGGCATCAGCTTCGGCAACTTCCTGATCAAGCGCGTGGCCGACCAGATTGCGGGCGAGATGCCCAGGATCAAGGAGTTCGCGACGCTGTCGCCCCTCCCTGGCCTGCGCCAGCACATCGACGGCCGGTTGAAGAACGAGGGCGACGATGTGCTGACATCGACCGAGATCGCCTCCCTGGTGCCGGTGATCGGCGAGGCCCGGGGCGCCGCCGCGGTACGCCGCCTGCTCGACCGGCCGAACTGGTGGGACGTGCCGGCGATCAACAAGGCGCTTCGGCCCATTCTCAGCCGGCTGGCGGCACATTACCTCACGACGGCCGACGCCAAGGGCCGCGCGCTCGACCGTGTGGCCCACTTCCATCTCGGCAACGGCGCCATCGTCGAGCAGCTGAACTGGCTGGCCGACACCAGCGCCAACGGCCTCAAGCAGTCCTACGCCATGATGGTCAACTACCGCTACAAGCTCTCCGACGTCGACGCCAACCACGAGGCCTATTCGAACGGCAAGATCGTGGCGAGCCGAGAGGTCCGGGCACTCGCCAAGGGGTGATATGCGCCGGCGCATCAGCGGGCGACGTGACCAGGTCCCACAATTGGTGGTTTAGTTCCCCCGGAGATTGGGGGGAGCAACCATGACCGACGAAATGCCGGCGGCGAAAGGGATGAAGCCAAGCAAGCGTATCATTCTTCTGCTCGATGGAACCTGGAACGACAGCGATTTCGGCCCCACCGACACCAACGTCGTCAGGCTGCAGCGAGTCATCGCCGAGACCCTGCGCGACAGAAAAGACAACGATAAGGTCGAGCGGCAGGACCCGACGAAGCTCACGAGTTCGATCAACGACGAGGACGGCACCAACAATATCGTCTTCTACGAACGCGGGATCGGCACTTCGTGGCGGGATCGCTTCAAGGGAGGAATATTCGGCTCCGGCATGCCGGAGAAGATCCGGAACGCCTACAGGTTCCTGTCGTTCCACTACGAGCCCGGCTGCGAAGTGTTCGTCTTCGGATTCTCCCGCGGGGCCTACACCGCGCGATCGCTTGTCGGCTTCATCGGGGCGGCTGGACTTCTCCGCTGCGAGGACTGTACGGCCCTCAACGAAGAGACGGCCTGGACGTACTATCGAACGCCACCGAATGAGCGCCTTCCCGGCGTGTACTCCGCCCTGACGCCCTACGTTCACAATCGGGATACCGTCCGGATCTCCTGTCTGGGTGTCTTCGATACGGTCGGCGCCCTCGGAATCCCCCTGCAACGATTCAAGCTCCTCAAGCTCTTCAATCGCGACAAGTACGAATTCCATACCGTGGACATGTCTTCGATTACGGAGCTCAACCTTCACGCACTGGCCATCGACGAGCATCGCCAGCCGTTCGAAGCGTCGGTGTGGCGGCGGCCAAAATTCAAGAGCTACCTGAGCCGTACCGAGCAGGTATGGTTTCCGGGTGTGCACTCGGATGTCGGGGGCAGCTACATTCCCGAAGTCGAAAGGAAGCGCGACAATCCACGTTCACTGGACGATGTGACACTCGATTGGATGTTGAAGAGAGTGAAGTCGAAGTTCCCCGACTTTCCCGCCGATCCGGAACACTGGCCCAGTCCCGATCAAAAGTGGGCGACGGCCGCACAGCATGAAACTCGTCACAAATTCTACAGGCTAATGCCGCTCACCTTGCGCTCGATCGGCAACTACCCGATCGGGGGTCTTCGCTGGCGGCAATACAACGGTTGTTACGATCGTCACGCCGTCCCGATGTGGGAGAAGGTTCACATATCGTCGCTGCAGCGACTCGGCGAGACCGTCGAAGTGCGCGAACGGCAAAAGGAGCTAATGTATCGATATCTGCCGCAGAACCTGATCGAAGCACTGCCCTTCATTCGGGCAACCTACGGCGACACGGCCCCGGACGTCCCGACCGACATCCGCTACCAGATTCGTATCGTGGGCTGGAACGGCGAAGAATTCCTTCCCGGGAATCCCCAAGATTGCGCAAAAGCCTTGGCGGAAGTCAGGCAGGCAATAGACAGAATGAAATAGAGTTCACCTACTTATTCAGATAATTCAGCTTCAGGCCCGGCCGCGGCCACTCGAAGCTGACCAGCTTGCCGGTCATCGAGAGCGTGGCGAAGGCGGTACGCAAGTCGTGGCCGCCGAAGCAGACGTTGGTGACCATCGGGTCGGGCAGCTTGTATTGCGTCACCGACGTGCCATCGGGCGAGATGTCGGAGACGGCGCCGGTGATCAGGGTGGCGACACAGATGTGGCCGGCCGAATCGACGGCCAGCGAATCGAACATCTGATAACCGCCGAGACCGGCAATCACGCGGCCCTTCTCGCCGCGGTAGGGGCCGTTGGCATCTTTTATGACGCCCGGCGCGGAGAGATCGAAGGCCCAGCAGCGCGCCGTCGGCGTCTCGACGACATAGAGCGTCTTCTCGTCGGGCGAGAGGCCGCAGCCGTTGGGGCGCTCCAGCGGGAACACCTTCTGCTCGATCTTCGAGCCGTCGGCGCGGGCGTAGTAGACCGCGCCACGGTCGTTGTCGTATTCGCGCGTCTTGCCGAGGTCGGTGAACCAGAAGCCGCCGGCATTGTCGAACACGATGTCATTGGGACCGTTCAGCTTTCGGCCATCGCACGAGTCGTAGAGCGTCTCGACCTTGCCGATTTCGGCGTCGACAGTCTGGATCGAGCCGCCCTTGTAGGAGGCGGGCTGGGTGCCGGGGAACAGCCGGCCGTCGGGCCGCTTGATCCAGTTGAAGCCGCCGTTGTTGCAGACGTAGATCTTGCCCTTGGGGCCGACCGCGGCGCCGTTGGGGCCGCCGGGCATCTTGGCCACGATGTGCTGCTTGCCGTCGGGTGTGACCCGGGTCAGCGTCTCGCGTGCGATCTCGACCAGGATCACCGAGCCGTCGGGCATGGCGATCGGCCCTTCGGGGAACTGCAGGCCCGAGGTGATTTCCTTGTGCGGCGTCATCATGGTCGTGTCCCCTATTTTCCCTTGAAACAAGGCTTGCGCTTGGCGAGGAAGGCCGCGACCCCTTCCCGGAAGTCGTCGCTGCGGCCGAGCTCGCGCTGGAAGTCGCGCTCGACGTCGAGCTGCGCCGAGAGGTCGTTGCCGCCTGCCTGGTCGAGTGCGCCCTTGATGCGCGCCAGCGCCAAGGTCGGCCCGTCGGCCAGCTTGCGCGCGATCCCGGTGGCGGTCTCGATCAGGGCGGCATCGTCGACGACGTCCCAGATCAAGCCCCACTCCTTGGCCTTCCCGGCCGGGATCTGCGGCGCCAGCATGGCGAGCGCACGGGCGCGCTGGTCGCCCACCAGGCGCGGCAGGAACCAGGTGCTGCCGCCGTCGGGCAGCAGGCCGATGCGGGCGAAGGCCTGCAGGAACGACGCCGACTTGCCCGCGATGGCGATATCGGAGGCGAGCGCGAAGCTCATGCCGACGCCCGCCGCCACGCCATTCACCGCCGCCACGATGGGCTTGGGAATGGTGCGCATGAGGCGGATCACCGGATTGAAGTATTTGTCGAGGGCCGCACCCGAGTCGGCGGTGGCGCTCGCCTCGCGGTCGGGATCGGCGAGGTCGGCGCCGGCACAGAAGCCGCGGCCCGCGCCGGTGATCAGCACGGCGCGCACCGAGGCGTCGGCCGCCAGCTCCTCCCAGCAGTCCTTGATCTCGGCGATCATCTTGCGCGAGACGGCGTTGAGGCGATCGGGCGCGTTGAAGGTCAGCGTGGCGAGGCCGTCGTCGCGCGTGAGCAGGATCTTGTCGTAAGCCATGATGGTCATCGTCCCGTAAATCAGTGTCCCGTAAATCAGCGTCCCGTGAAATTGGCCGGCCGCTTGGCGAGGAAGGCCGC
>CAMDOT010000318.1 GCA_945903635.1 Rhizobium sp. Q54
ACGTCGGCGAAGCCCAGGATCAGGCTGTTGTCGCCGCCGACGGTGATGTCGATCGCCTCGATGCCGGTCACCTTGTTGTCGGCAAGGATCGTGAAGTCGAAGCTCACGCCCGGACCCGAGAGCACCAGCGTGTCGCTGCCGCTGCCGCCGTCGATGCTGCGGAAGGTGAAGTCGTCCACCGAGAGCGTGTCATCGCCGGCGCCGCTGCGGATCGAATCAGCCCCGCCGCCACCCGACAGCACGTCGTTGCCCGCGCCGCCGATCAGCATCTCCGTTCCCGTCGTGCCGGTCGTGGTCACCGGCGCCGTCGAGCCGCCAAAGGCGCCCCCGAACAGCACATAGGCCTCGCCGGCGGAGTCGCCGCCATCGTCGCCGAACGGCGCGCCCACGATCAGGTCGGCGAAGCCGTCGCCGTTCACGTCACCCGCCGACGAAACACTGGCGCCGGCAAGGTCGTTCGTCGTGTCGCCCAGGACAATGAAGCCGTCGGCCGAGGTCAACCCCGCGAGGTCGATCACCGCCCGGCCGGTGGCGACGTCCACCGTGCCGAAGCCCGAGGCCTTGCCGAACAGCACATAGGCCTCGCCGGCATTGTTGCCGCCTCCGTCGCCACCCACCGCGCCCACGATCAGGTCGGCGAAGCCGTCGCCGTTGATGTCCCCCGCCGACGAAACGCTCCAGCCGGCCTGGTCGTTCGTCGTGTCGCCCTGGACGACGAAGCCTACGCTGGGGATGAAACTCGAGGCGATGTTCGACAGGTCAATCACAGAGCGGCCCGTGGCGACGTCCACGGTGCCGAAGCCCGAGGCCTTGCCGAACACCACGTAGGCCTCGCCGGCACCGACGCCGCCGTCGCTGCCGCGGTACGCGCCCACAATCAAGTCGGCGAAGCCGTCGCCGTTGACGTCCCCCGCCGACGAAACGCTCCGGCCGGCAAAGTCGCCCGTCTCGTCGCCCTGGACGACGAAACCGTCGGCCGGGGTCAAGGCCGTGAGGTCGATCACCGCGCGGCCCGTGTCGACGTCCACAGTGCCGAAGCCCGAGGCCTTGCCGAACACCACATAGGCCTCGCCGGCAATGCCGCCGTAACCCACGCTCACGGTCAGGTCGGCGAAGCCGTCGCCGTTCACGTCGCCCGCCGACGAAACGCTGCGGCCGGCATCGTCCCCCGCGGCGTGGCCCTGGATGACGAAGCCCATGCCGGGAAGGAAGCTCGAGGCTACGTTCGACAGGTCGATCACCGACCGGCCCGTGCCATCGACCGTGCCGAACCCCGACGTTGTGCCGAACACCACGTAGGCCCCACCAGCGAAGTTGCCGCCGTCGTCGCCATATGGCGCGCCCACGATCAGGTCGGCGAAGCCGTCGCCGTTCACGTCGCCTGCCGACGAAACGCTCCAGCCGGTCCTGTCCTCTTCCGCGTCGCCCTGGATGACGAAGCCTATGCCGGACGTGAAGCTAGAGGCGATATTCGACAGGTCGATTACCGACCGGCCCGTGCCGTCCACCGTGCCGAAGCCCGAGGCCGTGCCGAACACCACATAGGCCTCGCCGGCATAGGGTCCGCCGTCGTTGCCACGTTGCGCGCCCACTATCACGTCGGCGAAGCCGTCGCCATTGACATCCCCCGCAGACGACACGCTGTAGCCGGCCCAGTCGCCCGCCTCATCGCCCTGGATGATGAAGCCCTGCGACGGCGCGAGGTCGGTGAGATCGAACAATGCGGGGAACGACACCTCCACGCCCTGCGCGACCCGGACCTCGGCATCGCCATTCACGTAGCGGTCGTAGGTGATCGCCCCGTCGACGATCGTCCCGGCATTGGCCCACTGCGCCTCGGTGAACGACACCGCGTCGCCGGCGTCGCCGCCGATCGTTAGGACATGCACGCCGTCCTCGTTCGCCCCGACCTCGTTCAGCACCGCCAGCCGGTCGAGCGCCACCGTGTTGTTGCCCGATCCGGTGAGATCGATCGCCTCGATCCCCTCCACCTTCGCCGCCTGTATCCGGTCGGTGAGGTCGAGCGTCAGACCCGCGCCGGCGAGCGCCAGCGTGTCGCCGCCGCCGCCGCCGTCGACGCTCCTGAACGCCAGATCGCCGACCGAGAGCACATCGTTGCCGGCGCCGCCTCGGATCGCATCGGCCCCGCCGTCGCCCGACAGTATGTCGTCGCCAAGCCCGCCGATCAGCATCTCGGCCGCCGTCGTGCCGGTCAGGGCCACCGGCGCCGTCGAGCCGCCGAAGGCGCCGCCGAACAGCACATAGGCCTCGCCGGCAGAACCGCCGCCGTCGTCGCCCCGCGGTGCGCCGACCATCAGGTCGGAAAAGCCGTCGCCGTTCACGTCCCCCGCCGCGGAGACGCTCCTGCCGGCATAGTCGCCCGGCCCATCGCCCTGGATGATGAACCCGTCGGCCGGCGTCAGCCCCGTGAGGTCGATCGTCGCCCGGCCTCCGCTGACCGTACCGAAACCCGACGCTTTGCCGAACAGCACATAGGCCTCGCCGGCGTTATAGCCGCCGTTGTCACCGGTCCGCGCACCCACGATCAGGTCAGCAAAGCCGTCACCGTTAAAGTCCCCCGCCGACGAAACGCTGAAGCCGGCATAGTCGCTGTCCGTGTCGCCCCTGACGATGAAGCCGTCGGCCGGCGCCAGAGTCGTGAGGTCAATCACCGAGCGGCCCGTGACGACGTCCAACGTGCCGAAACCCGAGGCCGTGCCGAAGATCACATAGGCCTCGCCGGCGTTTTCGCCGCCGTCGTCGCCGTACGGCGCCGAGACAATCAGGTCGGCGAAGCCGTCGCCGTTCACGTCGCCCGCCGACGAAACGGCGGTGCCGGCAGAGTCGTTCGACGCATCGCCCTGGATGACGAAGCCCAGCGACGGGGTCAGGACTGTGAGGTCGACCACCGACCGGCCCGTGACGACGTCCACCGTCCCGAAGCCAGAGGCCTTGCCAAACACCACATAGGCCTCGCCGGCACCGCCGCCGCCGTCGCTGCCACGCGGCGCGCCCACGATCAGGTCGGCGAAGCCGTCGCCGTTCACGTCTCCCGCCCCAGAAACGCTCCAGCCGGCATAGTCGCCCGCCGCATCGCCCTGGATGACAAAGCCTATCCCGGGAATGAAGCTTGAGGCCACGTTCGACAGGTCGATCACCGACCGGCCGGTGCCATCGTCTGTGCCAAAGCCGGAGGCACGACCGAACACGACATAGGCCTCTCCGGCTAAACTGCCGCCATCGTCGCCACGCGGCGCGCCCACGATCAGGTCGGCAAAGCCGTCGCCGTTCACGTCCCCCGCCGACGAAACGCTGAAGCCGGCGATGTCGGCCGCCTCGTCGCCCCGGACGATGAAGCCGTCCGCTGCCTGGAGGGTCGTGAGGTCGATCACCGTCCGGCCCGTGTAGGCGTCCACCGTGCCGAAACCCGACGCCTTGCCGAACAGCACATAAGCCTCGCCGGCATTGTCGCCGCCGTCGTCGCCCCCGTATGCGCTGACGATCAGGTCGGCGAAACCGTCGCCGTTCACATCCCCCGCCGATGAAACGCTGAAGCCGGCGATGTCGCCGTCCGTGTCGCCCTGGACGACGAAGCCGTCGCCAGGCGCCAGCCCCGCGAGGTCGATCACCGACCGGCCCGACACCGTCGTGCCGAACCCCGATGCATGGCCGAACACCACATAAGCCTGGCCGGCATAGCTGCCACCGTCATTGGCATACGGGGCGCCCACGATCAGGTCGGCGAAGCCGTCGCCGTTCACGTCTCCTGCCGACGAAACGCTGAAGCCGACCCTCTGGCCCCCCGCGCCCTGGATAATGAAGCCCTGTGACGGCGCGAGGTCGGTGAGGTCGAACCGCGCGGGGAACGACACCTCCACGCCCTGTTCGACCCGGACCTCGGCGTCGCCGCTCACATAGCGGTCGTAGGTGATCGCCCCGACGACGAACGTGCCGGCATTGGCCCACTGCACGTCGACGAACGACACCGTGTCGCCGGCATCGCCATCGACCGTGAGGATATGGACGCCGTCACCGTCGGCGCCGACTTCGGCCAGCACCGCGGCCCGGTCGAGGGTCAGCATGTTGTCGCCGCTTCCGGTCAGATCGATCGCCTCAATCCCCGTCACCCGCGCTGCCTGCGCCGGGTCGGTGAGATCGAGCGTCACGCCCGAACCCGCAAGGATCAGCACATCGGTCCCGTCGCCGCCATCCAGCAGCGTATCGTCCAGGGCGCCCACGATCGTGTCGTCACCGGCGCCGGCGCTGATCGAATCGGCCCCCGAACCACCCGTGATGCTGTCGGCGTCGGACGAGCCGGTGATGGTGAAGCCTTCGGTCTGGTTCGACAGATCGAGCGTCGCCGCCGCGGTCAGCGTCACCTGCTCGACGTCGACGATCTGGCCGTCACCGGTGCTGGCGAAGGCCGCGCCCACATTCAGCGTGTCGGTATCGGCACCACCATCCAGCAGCGTGTCGTTCTGGGTGCCCACGATCGTGTCGTTGCCGGCGCCGGCACCGATCTGATCTGCTCCCGAACCGCCCGTGATGCTGTCGGCGCCGGACGACCCGGTGATCGTGAAGCCCTCGGTCTGGTTGGAAAGGTTCAGCGTCGCCGCCGCCGTCAGCGTCACCTGCTCGATATTGACGATCTGGGCGTTGCTCGTGCTGGCGAAATCCACCACCTGCAACGTGTCGGTATCGGCGCCGCCGTCGAGCAACGTGTCGTTCTGGGTGCCACCGATTGTGTCGTTGCCGGCGCCGGCGCTGATCGAATCCGCGCCCGAGCCGCCGATGATGATGTCGGCAGCTGTCGACCCGGTAAGGGTGAAACCCTCGCTCTGGTTGGCCAGGTTCAGCGTGCCCACCGCGGCGGTCATCGCCACCTGCTCGATGTCGACGAGCTGGGCGTCGCTTGTGTCGGTGAAGGCCGTGAATATCAACTGCATCATGTCGGTGCCGTCGCCACCATCCAGCAGCGCGTCGTTCGACGCCCCCATGATCGTGTCGTTGCCGGCGCCGGCGCTGATCCGGTCCGCTCCGGAACCGCCGGTGATGCTGTCGACACCGGACGACCCGGTGATGGTGAAGCCCTCGCTCTGGCTGCTCAGGCTCACGGTTGCCGCCGACGTCAGCACCACCCGCTCGATGCTGAAGATCTGGCTATTGCCCGTGCTCATGAAGGTGGCACCGATCTGGAGCGTATCGGTGCCCAAGCCGCCATTCAGCAGCGTGTCGTTCGCCGCACCCACGATCGTGTCGTCGCCCGAGCCGCCGCTGATGCTGTCGGCGCCGCCCGACCCGGTGATGGTGAAGCCCTCGGTCTGGTGAGCCAGGATCAGCGTCACCGCCGATGTAAGGAGCACGTTCTCGATGTTGGCGATCTGGGCATTGCTGGTGGCGGTGAAG
>CAMDOT010000319.1 GCA_945903635.1 Rhizobium sp. Q54
GTGCCGCGCGCGTTGATCTGGTGCATCAGGTCGTAGCGCTTCATCGGCGTGGCCAGCGTGCCGGTGAGGCTGATGGCACTGGCGTTGTTCACCAGGATGTCGATGCCGCCGAACTTGGCGACGGTCTCGGCCACCGCCTTGTCGACGCCCTGCTCGTCGCGGATGTCGCAGGGGATGGGCAACGCCTTGCCGCCGGCCTTCTCGATGTCCTCGGCGGCGGTAAAAATGGTACCCGGCAGGCGGGGATCGGGGGTCACGGTCTTGGCGATCACGGCGACATTGGCGCCGTCGGCAGCGGCGCGTAGCGCAATCGCCAGGCCAATGCCACGACTCGCGCCGGTGATGAAAAGCGTCTTCCTAGCCAGGCTCATGCAGTTCCCGAAAATTCCTTGGGCTCCTTGGCTCTATAGCCGGGCCAATTTGCCCCGGCTAGGGTGGTGATGAGCCGCAGGGGAGGCATGCATGGACCCGTGTTTTGCAACGGCAACGCAGATTGTCCGGGCGATCCGCTCGGGAAAGCTGAGCTCGCTCGAGGCGACCCAATTGCATCTCGACCGCATCGCGCGCTTCAACGGGCCGATCAATGCGCTGGTCATCATCGATAGCGACGGCGCGCTCAAAGCCGCCCGTGCTGCCGACCGGGCCCGCGCCAGGAAGGGCGCCAAGCTGGGGCCGCTGCACGGCGTGCCGATCACCATCAAGGAGGCCTTCGATGTGGCAGGCCTCGCCACCACGGCCAGCCATCCGCCGCTAAAGGACAACGTTGCGGCGGTCGACGCCAGTTCCGTAGCGCGGCTCCGTGCGGCGGGAGCCGTCATCCTCGGCAAGACCAACGTGCCCGAGCTCTGCATGGACTTTCAATGTAACAGCCCGATCTACGGCGAGACCAAGAACCCTTGGGACGCCACGCGTGGGCCCGGCGGCTCGACTGGCGGCGGCGGGGCCGCAGTGGCCGCGCGTTTCACGCCGCTGGAGCTAGGCAGCGACATCGGCGGCTCGGTGCGCAACCCCTCCCATTTCAATGGCGTGTTTGGGCTGAAGCCAACCGAATGGCGCGTGCCGGCGCGTGGCCATGTGCCCGACCTGCCGGGGCAGACCCGGACCGTCCGTTTCATGGGCACGTTCGGCCCGCTTGCCCGCTCGGTCGCCGACCTCGAACTGTCGCTGCGCCTGATCGCCGGCCCCGACGGGCACGAGGCCGAGGCCGCCCCCGTGCCGATCGGCCCGACGCCCGTCTTCAAGCCGCGGGACCTGCGCATCGCCGTTCTGGACAGCAATGCGCTGATGCCGGCCTCGGCCGACACACGGGCCGTCGTGCAGACGACGGCGAAGCTTTTGGCCAAGGCGGGCATGAAGGTGAAAGCGGCCCAGCCGGAGGGGCTGGACTGGGAGCGGGCGTGGGACGATTGGTCAGATCTGTACCAATACGAGAACCGCGCCCTGCAGCCGCTGACCGACCGCGAGCGCTTCTTCGCCAACGTCGATTCACCCGATCCGTCGCGGCGCTCGGTGGCACGGGCGGCGCGGCTCGACCTGGGCGCGTTCTTCTCGCTGCTGGCGCGGCGCGACGAGGACATCCGGCGCTGCGAGGCGCTTTTTGACGATTACGACGCCTGGCTGATGCCAGTGGTGGCGACGGCTGCCTTCAAGCGCCAGAAATCCGGCGCGCCGATCCCGGTGGACGGCGTCGATCAGCATTATTTCAGGGTGGGGACGGCCTATACTTTCCTCGGCAACTTCACCGGCCAGCCGTCGATCGTGCTGCCTTGTGGCTTCTCGCGTGAGGGCCTGCCGATCGGCTTGCAGATCACGGGCAAGCGCTGGGCCGAGGCAAAGCTGTTGGGTGTGGCCAAGGCGATCGAGAAGCTGCTGCCGCCCTGTCCGTTGCCGCCGGCCTACGCTTAGTCGCGCGGAGTAGCCTCCGCGCTTACTCGATCTTCACGTTCGCCGCCTCGATGATCGGCTTCCATTTGACGAACTCGGCACGATGGAAGGCGGCGAAAGCAGCAGGCGCCATCTGTTCGGGTGTCGGCAGATCCTGGCCGAGATCTTCCAGGCGGCGGCGCACCTCGGCATTCGTGAGCGTGGCGATGGCGGCCGCGTTCAGCCGGGCGACGATCTCCGGCGGTGTGCCCTTGGGCGCCCACAGGCCGTGCCAGATTGCCACTTCCATACCGGGGTAGCCGGCTTCGGCGGCGGTCGGGATGTCGGGCATGGCCGGCGAGCGCGCGACGGCGGTCACGGCATAGGCCTTGATCTTGCCGGCGCGGACATGCGGCAGCGAATTCGACGACTGGTCGACCATGATCTGGATCTGATTGGCGATCAGGTCCTGCACGGCTGGGCCGGTGCCGCGATAGGGCACGAGCTGGTACTTGGCCTTGGTGGCGGTGAAGAAGGCGAGTGCGCCGAGATGCGAGCCCGAACCCATGCCGGCGGTGCCGCCCGAGACCTTGTCGGGATTGTGGTTGAGATAGGCCACGAGCTCCTTGAGGTCCTTGGCCGGCACCTGGTTCGACGTCGCCACCAGCATCGGATTGGAAGGCAGCCGCGCGATCGGCGCGAGATCGGTGAGCAGGTCGTAATTCAGGTTCTTGTAGATGAGCCCGTTGGCCACGTGCGTGCCGATATGGCCGATGCTGATCGTGTAGCCGTCGGGCGCGGCGCGCGCGACCTTGCCGACGGCGATCGTGCCGGCGGCACCCGTGGTGTTGTCGATGATGATTTGCTGGCCGAGCTCCTTGCCCATGTGCTCGCCCACGATGCGGGCCATCAGGTCGGTCGGCCCGCCCGCCGCGAACGGCACCACGATTGTGATCGCCTTGTTGGGATAGGCCTGTGCGAACGCCGATCCGGCGAAGGCGACAGTTGCTGTGGTGGCGAGCAGGATGAGTCTGCGCTGCATGGGACCTCGTCTTTTGATTGGCCGGATTAGGACACCCTCAACTATAACTACAACGATTTAGCGGTCCTTGGCATGACGGTGTAGTTCCATTCAGGATGGAAGGTGTCGCCTCGGATGTCGAGGCGTTTCATCTCGGCCTTGCCGACCTTGATGCCTTTCTCGTAGGTTCCTGTATCGAGCGCACTTTTGATCTTGAGACCGGTCTTCGTTGTGGTTGCGGCGATCAGATCGACCACGGTGGCGCGATCTGCGAGCGGCCGGCCTCGCCAATTCTGCGTGATGTGACAAAACATCCGGTGTTCGATCTTGTTCCACTTGGAAGTACCCGGCAGATAGTGGAGGACCTTGATGGTCAGCCCCGTCCGGTCGGCGAACTTCTGCAGTTCGACTTTCCACAGCCGCACACGCGCGCCATTCGATCCGCCGCAATCGGCGGTTATCGTCAACTGCCGTGCCTTGGGGTAACGCCGCCGGCCCATTTTCTTGAGCCAGGTGGCAATGGCCGACACAGCGAACTGGGCGGTGTCGTGCGTGATACCGACGCTCACCCAACCGCTGTTCGCCGCGATGTCGTACACACCATAGGGCGCGACCTTGCCGATCCAAGCGATCGTCAACGTCGCCACGACGGACGAACTGATCGAGACCGGGATGTTGACGAAGCCCGTCGTCTATACGGCGACGGAAGCGGATATCAGCGGCGTGGCCGTGAAATCGACCGGCGAGTGGGACGACAAAGGGCTAGAGAGGGCCGGCGCCACGATCATCGGCGACGTGGTGACGGAATACATCAAGCGCACGACCGAGCATTTCAGCGGCCCGGCAAAGACGATCTGCTTTTCCAGCACCGTGGCGCACGGGGAAGAAATTTGCCGGGCCTTCGCCGGCATCGGTTTGAACTTCCAGAACATTTCATATCGCGACGACGAAGATGATCGTCGGCTGAAGATCGCGGAATTCCGCAAGTCCGACAGTGCCATCACCGGGCTTGTGAGGTGCGACGCGCTGGCCAAGGGATTCGACGTTCCAGACGTGAAGGTCTGCATCCTGTGCCGGCCGCTTCGCAAGTCGCCGACGACGCACATCCAGCAGGTCGGCCGCGTCATGCGCCCGGCGCCCGGCAAGGAAATGGCGCTACTGGTTCGGACTTCGTGCCGTCTTTGAGCAAGCACCCGTCGCGGCCGCAGCCTTCAACATGTCGGCAGTCGCACTCAGCTTCGTGGTACCGCTGGGACCCGGTGGTCTAGGAGCCTTCGAGGCATCAACAGTGCTGGCGCTCAGCGTATTCGAGAGTCCCTTGGAAGCCGCTCTCGCTTTCGCAGTTATCGCCCACGTCTTTCAGTTGGGAATCACCATGTTATTTGCCTTATTGGCGGTGGTGACGCGGCAGATCGACTTTCAGTCGATAAGGATGAAATCCGCGAATTAGAAATAACTAGGCCCAGGGCTCAGAATTTCGCATTCTTGTTTAGGCATGACGAGCCTTGCGGTCGGCAGAAATCTTCAGCAGACGTTCAATTAGCAAGCGGAAAGTTCGCTCGCCGCGCGTTGTCGGCGTGGGCTCATCTTGGTTCCTTCGTCATGCCGACGAGACAAAAACTCTCCTTAAATCACAACCTCAAATCTGGGACATAGGTGCTGACGGGGAACATCTGTCCGATTTGTGGGGAGTACCTCAGAACTCCTCCCAGAACGTTTCGGATTATCTCTTCTGATAGAGCCAAGCCGAGACGGAGCCGGAGTCGCTTAGTCGGGTTGCCGCCACCCTCCCGCGCGTCAGGGTCTCGGCCAATGCCCTTCATTCGCGTGGACAAGAGCGTAAGGAGGCTCTCCGGCGATCCTCCTGATTCGTTTTCGTCTAAGATTTTGCGTTCCTCGAGGGGGACACTTTGAACGCGTGCGCTGTCGACCCAAGCCCCGACCATGCCGACGCGCCCTTCCTGTAAACGCTTCAACAGCAAGCGAAGCCCGGTGGAGTAGTCGAGGTTCCTTACGTCTTTTCCCTTCGTGCCGCCCCGGCTGTGGAAGACCAAATCGTTGCCTTCGACCTCAAAATGGGCGTCGAGGGCTCGTCCGCTTTCGTCTTTGATCTGATACAGCATCTTGTTGCCTCGTTCGGGGTCAGAAGCCGCGGTTGGATCATAGCCCCAACACTGAGCATCTGCAGGTAACCCAACATGGCCGACCTCAACAACTCGCTGGCAGGTGGGGCGTACCTTCTGGGTCTTATGCTGTGGGCATCCACACGATGGCGAGGGCCGGCCATAGTTCACGAACGCAGTGCCGCAGGCCGATTGCCTGTGGCAGGAGATGGCGAGAGATACCGGGATCGTGCCAACGGATATGGTATCGCCGAAGACCGAAATCGGTTTCGGTCTACTTGTCGGAAAATCGCCCCCGGCGGAAATAATAGGTGAACTTTACTGGCTCGCCAGCACGATCTTGCGATAGCCCGCGCCCTTCACCTTGTCG
>CAMDOT010000320.1 GCA_945903635.1 Rhizobium sp. Q54
CATGATCATGAGCGGGCCAACGGCCCGCGGTCCCTTTGAGCATGAGCGACGCGACGAGGGTTTCCCAGCGTGCCTAGCTGCTGCAGCGGATGACGACCGACGCCGGGCCGCGGACCTCGGTCATGTCGCCCCGGGTCGGCATGTTCTCCATCTTCAGCACGGTGTAATCGCCGCTCGTCTTGCCGCACACGGCGACCGCGCGCGCCTGGCAGCCGCCCGGCGTCTTGCAGCTGATCGACACGGCCGGCTTGCCGTCGGACCAGGTGACGGTCGACGCCTGGCTTTCGGTCGCCGGATCGTTGCCCATCGTGCCCTTGCCGACACCACACGCCGTCGCCAGGCCTGCGACGCCCAAGACGAGCATCCAGCGAACTGTTGATCGCGCAACCATACCTGCTCCCCCGTTGATCCGGCGGCACCGGACACCCGACAGTACATCGCGGCCGCTTGCCGATACAAGGCGAGGCCAATTCTGGCGTATAGTTAAGCTCGTGAATGGCCTCGACCGGTTGGAGAGACGGATGCCACAACAGATTCAGCGGTGGCTCGCAATATTTGTACTGCCCGGCGTCTTGGCCGCCGCGCTGCTGCCCGGCCTGTCGTACGGCCAGCAGACCAACGAAGAACTCGCCGCCCGCTGCACCCAACTGGGCGCCATCTTCGACAGAGTTGGCTCGCGGCGAGGCGAGGGGTCGGGCGGCCCGGACATGATCCGTCTGGGCGCCGGCATCGACTGCCAGAAGGGCCGCTACGCCCAGGGCATCAAGGCGCTCGAGGACCTCCTGCAGCGCAACAGGATCTCCTACCCGCCGGCCTGACGGCTACTTCTTCGCCGTCAGCTTGAAGTCCCGCCACAGAAGAATGCCGGTGGCATTGTCCAGCGTCGTACCGTCGAGTTGTTTCCTGAATTCATGGGCAGTCGGCCGCCAGATCAGCGTGCTCTCGCCCGCCGCGCCAGCCAGGCGAGCCGTGCCGCCCGTCAGCTTGAACGTGCCGCGGCATCCCACGAGCTGGTAGCCGGCGCATTCCCACTCACCCCAGGCTGTGGCGCCATCGTGTGCGGTGAAAGTGCAGGCGCCGCTCGCCGTCAGGCGCAGGCTCGCCTGGTCGGTTCGCGCCGACACCGCGCAACCGACACGACCGGCCTGCTGCGGGCCCTCGTCGGTCTCGACGAAAAAGGGCCCGGTCAGCGTGCCGACCACCATGGCCTGCTTTTCCGCCGCGCGGACGACGGTGCCGTTGGCGACGACGGTGGCAAAGGCGTTGAAAGTCTGGACCTCGTCCTGCGCAAAGGCGGGCGCCGTACCGGCGAGGACTGCAAGGAAGGACGAGAGCGCGAGGGCTCGACGGATCGTGATCATCATCTCCGCTCTCACTTGAAGTCGATGACGACGGCATCGGCGCCGAGCGACACGGCAAGACCCTGCCGACGCGTCTTGAGGCTCAGCATCACGCCCTCGGGATTCTGCAGCCACATCTCACCCCCGCCGTCTTTGCCGGCCACCGCGCCATAGCGCGCCTGCCCGTAGACGCCGGGAAATTCGCGCAGTTCCTTGAGATTATAGACATCGCCATAGGCTTCCATCTTGGAAAAGCCGAAGCCGCCGATGCCGAGACCGCCGACCGTGAAGCGGTAGCTCTTGCCGCGATAGTGCAACGTGCCGCCGCCGACATTGCCGCTGCCGATGAAGGCGACCTGGACCTGTTCGATGTTGACGGTTCCCGACAGGACGTGCTGCTGGGCGACCGCCGATCCGCTCGTCAGCGTCACACCAGCTACTCCCAGTCCGGCCACTCCCACACCAGCCGCTCCCACGAGCGCCTGCCGCCGGCCGAGCACCGACCGCTTTACTCCGACCATCAATACTCTCCTGTTCGCTCAGCGCTCGACGACCGCCGTCGCCTCAATTTCAACCAGCAGGCCCGGGACGGCAAGCGCACTGACCGCCACCAGGGTGGAGGTGACCACCGAACCCTTGAGCGCCTTGCCCAAGGCCTGGCTGACGCCACTCATGTCGCGGATATCCGTGACGTAGATCGTCGTGCGGGTGAGATCGGCCAGGCGCGCGCCGGCGGACTTCAGGCCGGCTTCGATCTTGCGCATGGTGATCGTCGTCTGTTCGGCGGCATTCTTGCCCCGTGCCTGTCCCTTTTCGTTGAGCGAGGTCGTGCCCGAGACGAAGACGAACGGCCCGCTCCTGATGGTCCGGACGTAGAATCCCGCAACCTCGGTTCCGTCGGGGAAAAGCTTCTTGGCCATGACTCGCTCCGCCTTTCGATGCGCTATGGTCGACAATGTAACGGTCGACCGGTCTCGCGCAAAGGAGAAGCCATGTCCCTGGATCGCTATCGCACCGCCGTCGTGACGGGGGCGAGCCGCGGCATCGGCGCCGCGACGGTCCGGCAGCTTCGGGAAAGCGGGATCGAGGTCTATGCCGTGGCGCGTTCGGCCGACGACCTGACTGTCCTGGCCCAGGAAACCGGCTGCCGGCCGCTGGCGCTGGACATCTCCCACCGCGACGCCGTGCTGTCGGCGCTGGGCTCGCTCGATGCCGACATCCTGGTCAACAACGCCTCGGCCTTCGCGCGGTCGACCCCTTCGTGGGAAGCCGCCCCCGACGACATCGACGCGCTGATGGACGTCAACATGCGCGGTACGCTCAATTGCCTGGCAGCGACCGTCCCCGGCATGAAGGCACGCGGGCTGGGCCACATCGTCAACCTCAGCTCGACCTCCGGCACCTGGGCCCTTCCCGGCATGCCGGTCTATGCGATGACCAAGGCCGCCCTGCACAACCTCAGCCAGACGCTGCGGCTCGACCTCCACGGGTCGGGCGTGCGCGTGAGCGAAATCTCGCCGGGCCGCGTCGAGACCGGCGCGCACCTCGCCCTGCTCGACGACCGCGAGGAAGGCCAGCGCCGTTTCTACGAAGGCTACGACAGCCTGCTGGCCGCCGACATCGCCGAGGCCATCATGTTCGTGCTGGGCTCGCCACAGCGCATGGACGTGAGCTACATGGAAATCGTGCCGACCGATCAATCCTACGGCGGCTCGCAATTCCATCGCCGGGGCCAATAGGCACACCGCTTGCACACCGGACAGGTCATGACTCTCAAGAATCTCGCCGCCATTCTCGATCCGGCCGCGCCGGACGACCGCCCATTCATCATCCAGCTCTCGCCTGGGGGCGACGAGCAGTTGCGCCTGTCGTACGGCGCGGGCCGCCAACGTATCGCAGCGCGCGCGCGGCCTGCTGAAGCGCGGGCTCAGGCGCGGCGAGGCCGTGGCCATCGTTGCCGCCAACAGCGCGGATTATCTCCTGCTCTATATGGCCACGATGGCAGCCGGCCTGGTGTCGGTGTGCGTCAACCACAAGCTGCCGCGCGAGACGGTGGCCCACATCATGAAGGACTCGGCGATCAAGCTCGCCATCGCCGATGCCGAACGCAGCGCTCTTGTGAGTGCGCTTGTGCCGACTGTACCGATGGAGCAGATCGACACCCTGCTCGATCCCGATACCTCCGAGGGGCCGTTCGAGCCGATCGACATGACGCCGGAAGAAGTGGCGATGGTGCTCTACACCTCCGGTTCCACCGGCCTGCCCAAGGGCGTGCCGCTGACGCACGGCGGCTACCTCTGGGCGACCGGCGCCACGCCCGAGCAAAGGCCCGGGATCGAAGGCAAGAAGGTGATCATCGCCGCACCGCTGTTCCACATGAACGGCCTGTTCAGCGCCAAGATGGTGATGATCAACGGCGGCACGATCGTGCTGATGACCAGCTTCACCGGCCGCGGCTACATCCGCGCCATCGACCGCCAGCGCGTCGATATGGTGACATCGGTGCCGACCATGCTGGCGCTGGTGATGCGCGAAACCGAGGAGCTGGCCAAGGCCGACCTCGGTTGCGTGACCACTGCCGTCACGGGCTCGGCGCCGTCCACGCCGGAGTTCTTCGAGCAGATGCACCGGCTGTTTCCCAACGCCGAGACGGCCAATAGCTGGGGCACGACCGAATCGGGACCGCTTGGCTTCGGCCCGCACCCAGAGGGCATTGCCAAGCCGATGGGGGCGCTGGGTTTTCCGCGCAAGGGTCTCGAGGTGAAGTTCATTGGCGGTGCCGAGACCGGCCCGACGCAGGGCGTGCTGCACATCAGGACGCCGGCCCTGATGACGGGCTATCTCAACCGCGAGGCCGACACGAAAAAGCGCCTGATCGACGGCTGGTACGACACCGGTGACGTGATGCGGCGCGACGACAACGGCTTCGTCTTCTTCGTCGGCCGCGCCGACGACATGTTCCAGTGCGGCGGCGAGAACGTCTATCCCGGCGAGGTCGAGAAGCTGCTCGGCCAGCATCCCGACGTGGCGCAGGCCTGCGTCGTGCCGGTGCCGGACGAGATCAAGTACCAGCTGCCGGTGGCCTTCGTGGTGCCCCGGCCCGGCACCCGGCCGACCGAGGACGTGCTGCGCCGCTTCGCCCTCGACAACGGCCCGGCCTATGCCCATCCGCGCGCGGTGTGGCTCGTCGATGAGCTGCCGCTCGCCGGCACCAACAAGATCGACCGCAAGGTGCTGGTCGATCGCGCGGTCGCGGCCTATGCCCGTGAGGGCGCGCGCCGGGTCTAGGGTACGTCCTGCGCACACGCGTTCGCACTCGCCTTCTCCCCCTCACCCGCCCTCTCCCCCTCGCGGGGGAGAGGAGTCTGAGAAGAGACGCAGCTTTCATGTTCCTCGCCCCCGCTAGGGGGAGAGGCTAGGTGAGGGGGCGACGCGACCTCCACGACCTCTGGAGGTGCGATGTCCGCCGGAGCGGCGGATAAGTCTTTGTTCTCAACAGATGATTCAGCTTCGACCGGCGCTGCCGAATGCGCGGCGGGAGCGTGCATTTTCGGAGTGGGGTTCTTCGCCTCGATCTCCATCTCCTTCAGCCGGATCTCATGCGCGCGCTGCAACAGGCGTTCCTCGCGCGCTTCGGCGCGGGCGCGCTGGGCGTCCTCCAGCTTCAGCAGGAACATCAGCGCGCGGTCGTCATGGATCACCTGCTCGCCGATCTGCTTGCCCTTGAAGAAATACGGCCGCGTCCTGGGCTCGCCGGCGCGCAGTTTTAGATCATCGGCCTTCTCCCGAAAACGCTCGGCCAGGATCTCGTCGCAGCGCGCGCGGAAGGCCGGGAACTTGGCCCGCCAGCGCCGCACCGTGCTCTCGTCGACGCCGATGCGGGCCGCCGCCTCGCGATAGCTGCCGCAGCGCTTGAACTGATTGAGGAAACGCACCCGCTGCCGCCAGCCGCGCTGGGCCGGCATTGCCCGCTTGGGCGACGGCGGATCGAGCAACGCCCGCTCGATCGACTTCGGCGCCGCTTCGATGCG
>CAMDOT010000321.1 GCA_945903635.1 Rhizobium sp. Q54
ATCAGGTCGTGCAGTGCCGCGACCGTGGCGGACGGCGCCTCCTGCGGTACGTTGTGGCCAACACTCGGGAGCAGGCGCCGTTCGTAGGCGCCGGTGAAAAACTTGATATTGCCATCGGCTGGCGGCGCCGGCCCGACGCCGTCGTTGCCGCCGTGCAGGTTGATCGTCGGCACGGCGATCCGGGGCTGGGCGGCGAGCCGTTGCTCGATGCCGGCAAGCGCCGGGTCACCCGGCGCGTAGCCGTAGCGGTGGCGGTAGGACTGGATCACGACGTCGACGAAGTCGGGATTGTCGAACGAGACCGCGGATCTCTCGAATGTCGCCTCGTCGAAGTGCCACTCGGGCGACCAAAGTTTCCAAAGCAGCCGGCAGATGTCGCGGCGGTCCTTGGCGAGTCCCGCGCGGCCGCGTTCGGTGTGGAAGTAATACTGGTACCAAAAGCGGTGCTCCTGCTCGGCGGGCACGGGCTCGGCCGAGCGGGCGATGTTCTGGATGTTGTAGCCGGTGCAGCTCACGAGGCAGCGCACCCGTTCGGGCCACAGGGCCGAGACGATGCAGGCGGCGCGGCCACCCCAGTCGTAGCCGGCAAGGGCTGCGCGCTGGATGCCGAGTGCATCCATGAACTGCAGCAGGTCATGGCCCAGCGCGGCCTGCTCGCCGGAGCGGGGCGTGGCGGCACTCAGGAAGCGGGTCGGCCCATAGCCGCGCAGGTAGGGCACCAGGACCCGGCAGCCGGCCGCCGCCAGCGGCGGTGCCACCTCGTCGAAGCAGCGGGGATCGTAGGGAAATCCGTGCAGCAGAATGACCGCGGCGCCCCCGGGGGGGCCGTGTTCTTCGTAGGTGACGTCGAGAACGTCGGTGCGGATGGTCAGGCTCTGCATGCAATCGCCAAGATAGCGGCTTGGCGGCGGCGTTGACAGTCCGCTGACGACCAGGCCGTTTCACAGCGGGGACGGCCTCTCAAAGAGAAAGGCGGTCCTTTTGGACCGCCTTCCCGATGCCTGTCCGGCCCTTTGCGTCGGTTACTGCGCAGGGCAGGCGAAGATATTCATTTCGGGGCCGAGGTCGAACGGCGGCGGCACCTGGGCCAGCGACGTGACCTTCGGGTCGAGCGCCCAGTCCAGAGCCCGTTTGCTGCGCGGGCAGAATTCCTTGTCGACCGGCGCGCGCTGGGCGGTCCGGTTCGAGATTTCCGTCACGAAGACGTCGACGTTCAACCGCTTGTTGCGTGCGACCTGCGTCAGGGCGCGAGAGTTGGCGGCGAGGTCACTCTGGAACTTGCTGACGAAGGCGGCGTACTGACTCTCGTAGGCGCGGCTGCCGCCGGCACTCTGGCATTGCAGGTAGGCCACGCTGAGTTCGCCTTGCACCATGCGGCCATGAACGGTCGCGAGATCGGCGGCATTGTAGCAGTAGGCCCGGATGTTGCCGGCCGGCGGGCTGGCCGGAACGGGCGCCTGATAGTCGGGCGCAGCCGCTTTGGCGACGGGTGCCGTGGTCCTGGCTTGGCCGAGCGTACATCCGCCCACCGCCAGTAAGCCTGCCACCAGAATTGCCGCCTGCGAAAGCTTCTTGATCATTCGTGCACTCCAACGCGTTGGCCGGAAACCGCCAGCGGGTACAACAGATAGACGCGTCTTTCAAACTCAATTACCGGGCAGGACCGTATAAGCCCCAAAAACCGCGATTTTTCAATGTACGGCCCTGGCGAGGGCGCGGTCGAATATCTCCAGCCCGAGGTCGATCTCCTGGGGCTCGATGGTAATCGGCGGCGCGATGCGGAATATACCCAACCCACCCCGAACAACGCTGGTCATCATGCCAAGCTCCAGGCATTCGCGCGCCACGCGCTGGGCGAGGTCCGGATCGGGCGCCCGGGTGCGCCGGTCCTTGACCAGATCGAGGCCGAGCAGAAGGCCGCGGCCACGGACGTCGCCGATGCAGTCGTAGCGCTGCTGCAGCGCCAGCAATCCGGCCTTGAGCCGTTCGCCGAGCTGGGCGGCCCGTTCGGTGAGGCGGTCGCGCAGGATGATTTCGATGACCTTGAGCCCGACGGCCGCCGGCAGCGGGTCGGAGGCATGCGTGGTGTAGAACAGAAAGCCGCGTTCGGCCGCGATGTCCTCGATCTCCGGCGTCGTCAGCATCGCCGCCAGCGGCAGCCCGGCGCCCAGCGTCTTGGAGAGCGTCAGATACTGCGGGACGACTCCGTCGCGCTCGCAGGCGAACAGATGGCCGGTGCGGCCGAGCCCGGTCTGGGCCTCGTCGAAGATGAGCTGCATGTCGCGCTCGCGGCATTTCTCGGCCAACGCCGCCATGTAGCCTTCGGGCGGTTCGAGCACGCCACCGGAACTCAGGATCGGCTCGACGATGCAGGCGGCGAGTGCGCCGCTCGACTGGCGGTCGATCAGCTCGAAGCCGAACTCGAGTTCCGATTGCCAATCGTAGGTGCCGCGCTCGTCGATGAAGCGCGAGCGATAGGTGTCGGGCGCCGGCAGCACCAGCGAGCCCGGCTGCGGCGGGCCGTAGCCCTTGCGACTGGAGGAATAGGTCGCCGCCGCGGCGCCGCCGGTGACGCCGTGCCAGGACCGGCTCAGGGCCACGACCTCGTGCCGGCCGGTCACCAGCTTGGCCATGCGGAGTGCCGCTTCGTTCGACTCGCCGCCGGTCGACACCAGCAGCACGCGGTCGAGCCGGCCCGGTGAGATTTCCGCGATCAGCGCCGCCAGATCGACGACGGGTCGCGACAGGATGGTCGAGTAGAGGTGATCGAGTTCGCCGATCCAGTGGCGCGCCACCGCGACGATCTCGGGATGGCTGTGGCCGAGGATGGCGCACATCTGGCCCGACGTGAAGTCCAGGATCTTGCGGCCGTCGGCGTCGGTGAAGAAATTGCCCGCGGCGCTTTCGGCGATCAGCGGCGAGAAGGCGCCGCCATAGCGGACGAGATGCGCGCGCGCCTTGGCCCAGAACAGCGGATCGTCATTGCCGGCCATCGGAACTCCTTCGTGCGGACCGCGGGCCTCCTCAGGGCGGAGGCTACTCCGCCCGCGCCCGCTCATATTCATGAAGCGGGCCTGGAGGCCCGCGGTCCCTATGACCCTAGCAGAGCGGCGCGCACCAGCGGCAGGCGATCGTTGCCGAAAAACATCTGCTCGCCCACGAACATCGTCGGACTGCCGAAGCCGCCGCGCGCGATCAGCTCGTCGGTGTTGGCGCGCAGCCGAGCCTTGCACGCATCGGTCTCGATGCCGGCAAAGAACCGCTGGCGCTCGAGCCCGGCCTTGGTGGCGATGTCGGCCAGCACGTCCTCGCGGCCGATGTCGCGATCGTCGCCCCAATAGGCTTCGAACGCGGCGGTCGCGTAGGGCACCAGCTTCTCCTCGTCGAGGGCAACAAAGGCACCGCGCATGCATTTGACGCTGTTGACCGGGAAGACGGTGGGCGGAAAGGCGATCCTGAGGCCGTAGAGCCGCGCCCAGGCGGCGAGATCCTTCAGCATGTAGGTTTGCTTCAGCGGGTTGGGCTTGGCGCGGCTGTCGTAGACCGTCTGGTTGACGGCGTTGAACACGCCGCCGACGAGGATGGGCTTCCACGCAATTTCCGCGCCGACTTCGGCGATGAGCGGTTGGATCGCGTGGAAGGCGAGATAGGTCCAGGGACTGGAGCAATCGAAGTAGAAGTCGAGGTGGCGCGCCATTTCGTCTCTCCGCCGTCGGTTCGCCTTGTCGATGCCACAAGCGACGCGTATCTTGCAAATCCATGACGGTACCGGCTTTGCAGCCTAAAAAGATTGGTCCCAAGAAAGTAGCCATCGTCGTGCACCAGGAGCACTCGCGGCCCGGCCGGGTCGGAGTCCTCCTCGAGAAGCGCGGATACGAGCTTCATCGCCTTTGCCCGAATCTCGGCTGCAATCTGCCCGAGGACATGTCGGACTACGCCGGCGTGGTCATTTTCGGCGGGCCGATGTCGGCCAACGATTGCGGCACCCTGGCCGGCATCAAGTGCGAACTCGAGTGGATTCCCAGGGTCGTCGAGGCGGGCGTGCCCTACCTCGGCCTTTGTCTCGGTGCCCAGCTCCTGACGCGCGCCGTCGGCGGCCGGGTCGCACCGCATCGCGAAGGCCTGGTCGAGATCGGCTATGTCGACGTCGAGCCGACCGAGGCCGGCCGTGAGTGGATCCGCGCGCCGATGAAAGTCTATCAGTGGCATCGCGAGGGTATGGAGATCCCGGCCTGCTGCGAGTTGCTCGCCACCAACGATTGCTATCCCGTGCAGGCGTTCCGCTACGGCGCCAACGCCTTCGGCTTCCAGTTCCATCCCGAGGTGACTCTCGAGATGAAGGAGATCTGGACGCTGAAGGCCTCGGAGCGCCTCAAGATGCCGGGCGCCCAGCCGCGGGGCGTGCACCTCTCCATGCACCCGCTTTACGATCCGCCGCTCGACCGCTGGATCAACGGCTTCCTCGACCGCTGGCTGGCGACGGACACCCGCACACCCAATTGAAGGCCGCCACCAAGGTGGGCTGGGCATAGATGGCCCGCCCCGCCGCCATGGGCTAGGCTCCCCGGCCAAAGCTTGGGAGGCACCATTCAATGTCGGCTGCTCTGATCTTCGTCCTGGCGCTGGTGCTCGTGGCATTGGTGCTGGTGTTCGCCGGCGTGAAAACGGTGTCGCAGGGCACCAACTGGACCATCGAACGCTTCGGCCGCTACACGCGCACGCTGTCGCCCGGCCTGCATTTCATCGTGCCGTTCGTCGACACGGTCGGGCGCAAGATGAACATGCAGGAGAACGTCCTCGACATCCCGCCGCAGAAGGTCATCACCAAGGACAATGCCAGCGTCCAGGTCGATGCCGTGGCATTCTATCAGGTGGTCGACGCGGCGCGCGCCGCCTACGAGGTCCAGAACCTCCATCTCGCCATCACCAACCTGGCGCTGACCAACATCCGCTCGGTCATGGGCAACATGGCGCTCGACGAGGCGCTGTCCAAGCGCAACGACATCAACAACACCCTGCTCGCCGTCATCGACCAGGCGACCAGCCCGTGGGGCGTAAAAGTGCTGCGCATCGAGGTCAAGGACATCGCGCCGCCCGAGGACATCGTCGTTGCCATGGGCCGGCAGATGAAGGCCGAGCGCGAGAAGCGCGCCACCATTCTCGAGGCCGAGGGCGTGCGCGAATCGAGCATTCAGCGCGCCGAGGGCGAGAAGCAGTCGGCCATCCTGACCGCCGAGGGCCGTCGCGAGGCCGCCTTCCGCGATGCCGAGGCGCGCGAGCGCATGGCACAGGCCGAGGCCAAAGCCACGGCCGTCGTGGCCGAGGCGATCGCCGGCAACGGCGTGC
>CAMDOT010000322.1 GCA_945903635.1 Rhizobium sp. Q54
CGTTCTCAGGAGTCGAAACGTCTTGCTGGTCTGCATGGTTTCCCCCACTAAGTTGTAGTTGGTTTCCAAAGCACGAGTTGTCGCAAACATCGTACCCAATAAAAGACATCGCCACGAAACGCCGACTCTACTTCGACCGCATTAAGGCAGAACCAGACACTACACCACTCACCACCTTTCATCAATGACTGATCCGCTTGTTCCATCGCTATTGTGACGACCCAGTCGGCGTGCTGCACAGCGGTGGTCGTCATGGTGTTGCGCCCGGTATGCGGTTCTAGTACTCGAGCTTGCGGTCGACCACGTTGGCAAGCTTCTTTCCCGCCAGGAACCGCTTCATCTGGCCGAACACAAGGTCCAGCGTTTTTGGCGTGTAGAGCTCGGTGTCGTCCGATGAGCAGTGCGGGGTGACGATCAGGTTCGGGGTCTTCCACAGCGGCGAGCCTTTCGGTAGCGGTTCGGGATCGAATACGTCGAGAATGGCGCTGACCTCGCCCCCCACCAGGCGCCTGCGCAGCGCCTCGTAGTCCACCAGCGCGGCGCGGCTGTAGTTGAGCAGGCCGGCACCCTTTTTCAGCAGCGCGATCTCCTTTGGGCCCAGCATGCGCTTCGTGCGGGCGGTCGCCGGCGTCGTGACGGCGACGAAGTCCGCGCGCGGAATGAGCCTGCGCAGGGCCGCGGGCTTGTGCATCTCGTCGACCTGGGGACGCGGCTTGCCGGTACGGCGCACGCCGATCACCTTCATGCCGAAACGCTTGGCCCAGGCCGCGAGACCGCTGCCCACGCTGCCCACGCCGATGACCAGCAGCGTCTTGCCCTCGATGCCGCTGTTGAAGCATTGCCGCCATCGGCCGGCGCGCTGGTGCGTCACCATCTCGGGCAGCCGGTTGTTCAGCATCAGGACAGCCATGATGGCGTACTCGTGCGCGCGCGCGCCGTGGATGCCGCGGTTGTTGGTGAACTCGACGTTCCTCGGCAGCCAGTCGAAGGGCAGGAAATGATTGATGCCGGCGCCGGGCGCGTGGATCCAGCGCAGCCGTGGCGCGCGCTCGGCGAGGTTCTTCCTGTTGAAATTCCAGCCGAAGAGGACGTCCGCCGTCTTCAGGTTCTCGTCCAGCCGGCGGCCGTCGTCTTCCAGTGTGATCTTCAGCCGCCTGGCTAGGCCGGGAAACTTCATCAGCGACGCGTTGATGCGGGGGCGGGTGACTTCGAAGACCTCATCGAGGGACGTATCGTTGTCGATGTGCAGGTGGACCTTGCGCACGGCTTCAGATCCCCGCTTCAATTTCCATGGACGGCTGCGCCGCGGTCCACCGTGTGCTCGATCCACCACTTGCCGAGCTTCGGAATCAGGTACTCGTGGGCGGAGAGCCTGCCCGGGCGCGTGAGCGGCGAGCACATGCCCTGCTGCTGGACGGCCGCGATCCCGTTGTCCTCGGCGATCGATTTGTTCCAGCGCTTGTAGTAGTAGGCTGCCTTCTCGGCGAAGTCCGGCCGCTGGGTGGTGGCCTTGGGAAAGCAGGAGCCCACCACCACCCGCGTGCGGTTCGGCCCGAGCGGATGCAGTTCGATGTACCAGACCGTGTCGATGGTCATGCCGAGCATGGTCGAGGGATTGAGGCAGACGTAGTTGGTGCCCTCGGCGGCGTGACCGTGCACGCCGGGAATCGGCGGGAAGGCGTGCTGGCGGTCCTCCGCCAGAAGCGCGCGGGTGCCGGTGTGGCGCTCGCGGATCGCCATCCAGGCGCCTTTCGCCGGGACGTCGAAGTGCTCGAATTTGAGCAGGTTGAGCGTGGCGCCGTGCACCGCCGGCAGGTGGTATTCCTCCATCGCGTTCTCGATGTGGATCTTCCAGTTGCAATGGACGTCGTAGACCTTGATCTGGGTAGTGACCAGGTTCTCGCAGTCGTAGGCGGCGAGCGCCTCGGGCAGGTCGCCGAGGTGCTCGAGCAGCGGCGGCGCATTCTCGTCGAAGTTGATGAACAGGAACCCGCCCCAGTTCTCCAGCCGCACCGGCACCAGGCCGAAGTCCTTCTTGTCGAAGCCGACCGTCTGCTCCATGCCGGGGCAGCCCCTGAGCTCGCCGCCGGTGCCGTAGACCCAGCTGTGGTACGGGCACTTGAAGCCGCGCGTGCTGGCAATGCGGTCGAGCAGCTCGCCGGCGACGATACGCGCGCCGCGATGCCGGCAGCTGTTGCCGAAGGCCTTGAGCGTGCCGTCGCGGTCGCGCAGGACGATTATGGGGACGCCGACATAGTCGAGCGTGAAATAGTCGCCGGGCTTGGGGATGCGGTCAGCGCGGCCGATGAAGTTCCACACCTTCATGAACAGGTGTTTCACCTCGGCGCGGAAGAACTCGGGCGAGGTGTAGCAATGCGGCGGCAGCGTCCACGCCTCGATGGCGGGTTTGCGGATGCCGTCGTAGGTGCGGGGATCGAACATCGGGTCGGAGGCAGGCATGGCGGAAGGAATGACCCTCTCTGAAATTTAACTCAACGATTAATAAAATTTAATATACTAGTTTTTCAGCCTTCGAGGAACTCCCCGTTTCGATGACCCTAAGAAAATCCGCACCCCAAAGAGCCGCGGCCAACGCCGAGGCCCTGCGCCGCCTGGGCGCGGCGGCCCCGGTGTTGCTGGACGTGCGGCCGGCCGGCGAGGTCGTCCCCGGCTTCAGCCGCGACACGATTCTCACCTCGGGGCCGACCTTGCCCTGGCCGCAATATGTTGGAGGACAGCGCGCCGCAGTGCTGGGCGCCGCGCTGTTCGAAGGGCTGGCGGCGAACGAAACAGAGGCCGAACGGCGTATCGCCGAGGGTGCCATCAAGGTGCGCGGCTGCCAGGAGTTGAAGTGTATCGGCTCGCTCGCCGGGCCCTACTCCGCGTCGATGCCGGTGTTCGTGGTGCAGAACCGAGCCGCAGCCGGGGATGCGGGCAACTTCGGCTACTGCAGCATCTACGAAGGCACCAACCACCGGCGCCTGAACTACGGCGTCTACGACGAGGGCGTACGCGACCGACTGCGCTACGTGGGCGACGTCATCGCGCCGGCGCTGGGCGAGGCGGTGCGCTCCACGGGCGGCATCCCGCTCAAGCCGATCATGGTCAGCGCGCTCCACATGAGCGACGACCTGCACAGCCGCAACACCGCGGCGTCCCTGCTCTTCTGCCGCGCGCTGTTCCCCGGCCTGCTTGCAATGGCGGCGACGCGCCGCGAGGCGGCGGAGAAGGTGGTGCAGGCGCTGACCGAGGACCACTACTTCTTCCTGCGCCTGTCCATGGCGGCGGCGAAGTCGACCGCCGACGCCATCACCGGCATCGAGGGCTCGAGCGTGATGAGCGCCATGGCCTTCAACTGCCGGGGATTTTCCATCCGCGTGGCGGGTCTTGGCGAGACCTGGTTTAACGGCCCCCATGCCACCGTGGAAGCGGTGCTATTCAAGGGCCACAGCCAGGACGAGATCACCTGGATGGGTGGCGAGAGTCCGATCACCGAGACCATAGGGCTTGGCGGCTTTGCGCAGGCCGCCGCGTTCCCGCTGCAGAAGTACCAGGGCGGCTCGCCCGAAGGCATGGTGAAGCGCAATCTCTCTCTGTACAACATCACCGTCGGCGAGAACCCGGATTTCCGCATCCCGTTCCTGCAGTACCGCGGCACACCCACCGGTGTGGACATCTTCAAGGTGCTGGACACCGGCATCCGCCCGCTGATGAACATCGGCGTCGCCGGGCGCGACGGCGGCCAGATCGGCGCCGGCACGGTGCAGGCGCCGATCGAGTGCTTCCAGCTCGCCGCCAAGGCTTATCGCGAGCGCTATGGCGACGAGTAAGCGCGGGGCCGGCGCGCCAGTGCGCCGCCAAACCTCGCGGCGCCCGACCAACGGCCGCACTGAGGAAATGATGATGGCAGCGCTCGAGCTCTTCGCGCGCCGCGACGTCGCCTCGGTGACCATCAAAGATATCGCCCGCGCGCTCAAGGTCAATACGGCGCTTATCTACTACTACTTCGAGAGCAAGGACGACCTGTTCCGCGCCTGCCTGCGCTACTGCATCGACCGCACGCAGGAGAACTTCCGCCGGCTGGAAGGCCGGCACGACGACCCGGTGAAGCTGATCTCTGCCTGGTTCGAGACGCATGCCCAGATGTACGAGCAGATCCGGCAGTTGGTGAAGGTGATGCTGGATTACGTCGCCTCCGGCACGCGGACCAAAGGCACCGACGTCGTGGTCGAGGAGTTCTACGAGCGCGAGACGCGGATGCTGGCCGACAGCATCCGCCTGGGCGTGAAGCTTGGCATGTTCGCGCCGGTGGACGTGCGCCAGACGGCGCTGTTCGCCTCCACCCAGTTGGACGGCATCATGGTCCGCTCCTTCATCCAGAAGCGGATCGGCGTTCCCACCGCCATTCGCACGCTGAAAAAAGTGTTTTTCCGTTACCTGAAAAAACAACGAGGCTGATTCATGACCACCCCAGATTCCCTTGGCAAGGCGCTCGAGAAGCAGGGCGTCAAGTACCTGCTGCCGACCTATTCCGACATGCACGGGCGCTCCAAGACCAAGATGGTCCCGGTCGCCCACTACGAGAAGATGCTGAAGGGCTCGGAACTGTTCACCGGCGCCGCGGTCGACGGCGTACCGCAGGAAGTGAACGACGAGGAGGTCTCCTCCCACCCCGATCCGGCCACCTGCACCGTCCTGCCGTGGCGGCCGGACACCGCGTGGTTCGCGAGCAACCTGTACTGCCAGGGCAAGCCCTTCGAGGCCTGCAGCCGCAACATCCTCAACCGCGTGATGGCGCAGCTGGACGAGCTGGGCTACGGCCTCAACGCCGGCATCGAGGCCGAGTTCTGCGTGCTGAAGGACACGCCCGGCGGCGGCTACGCGCCCTTCAGCGGCCGGCCGAACCTGGAGAAGCCCGCCTACGACACCGCGCGGCTGCTGGACAACATGTTCTGGATGGACGAGCTGGTGTCCGCCATGAACAATCTCGGCTGGGGCGTGTATTCGCTCGACCACGAGGATGCGATCGGCCAGTTCGAGATCGACTTCAACTACTTCGAGGCGCGCACTATGGCAGACCGCTTCGTGTTCTTCCGCATGATGGCCGACGAGATCGCACGCAAGCACGGCGGCTTCGCCAGCTTCATGCCCAAGCCATTCCCCGACCGGGCGGGGAGCGGCGCGCACTACAACCTCTCGCTCTTCGACCTCGTGGACAAGAACAACCTGTTCGAGGAAAGGAACGACCCGCGCGGCAAGGGCCTCTCCAAGCTGGGCTACCAGTTCATCGCCGGTGTGCTGCGCCACCTCCCCGCCATCTGCGCC
>CAMDOT010000323.1 GCA_945903635.1 Rhizobium sp. Q54
CATGGTGACATGGCCCGAGAGCTGACTGAGGAGGCGGCGAGCCATTCGTTCAACTTGGACCAGCGCCGGCGCCCCGAAACGTTCTTCACCGCGATGGCGACGGCCTTCTTCTGTCCGACCAACACGACCAGCCGCTTGCCGCGGGTGACGCCGGTATAGAGCAGGTTCCGCTGCAACATGGCGTAATGCTGGGTGAGGACGGGGATCACTACCGCAGGGTATTCGGAGCCCTGACTCTTGTGAACGGTCGCCGCATAGGCCGGCACCAGCGTGTCCAACTCGCCAAAGCCGTAGGTGACGGCGCGGCCGTCGAAGCTGGCAATCAGTTCGCCGGCATCGGGATCGACATCGTCGACGTAGCCGATGTCGCCGTTATAGACCTCCTTGTCGTAGTCGTTCTCGATCTGCATGACCTTGTCGCCGGGCGCAAAGGTCCAGCCGAAGCGCTCGACCTTGCGTTCGCCGGCGGGATTCAGGGCCTTCTGCAGTTCGATGTTGAGCGAGCGGGCGCCGACGCCGCCACGGTTCATCGGGCACAGTACCTGGATGTCGCGGATGGGATCGAGGCCGAAGCGCGCCGGGATGCGCGTTTTCACCAGTTCGATGATCCGCGGCACGGCGGTTTCGGGATCGTCGGCCTGGACGAAGTAGAAGTCGCTGTCGCCTTCAGGCTTCGCAAGATCCGGCATCGAGCCCTGGTTGATCCTGTGCGCGCTGGAGATGATCCGGCTCTGGGCAGCCTGGCGGAATACCTCGGTCAGCCGTACGACCGGTACTGCGCCTGAGGAGATTATGTCGGCCAGGACCTGGCCCGGTCCGACGGACGGCAGCTGGTCGATGTCGCCCACGATCAGCAGCGCGGCATCGTCAGGAACGGCCTTCATCAGGGCCTGCATCAGCATAACATCGACCATCGAGGTCTCGTCGATGACCAGCAGATCACATTCGAGCGGGTTGTCGCCGTTGCGCTTGAACCCGCCACCCTTCGGGTCGACCTCGAGCAGCCGGTGGATGGTCTTGGCCTCGAACCCAGTTGCCTCCGTCATGCGCTTGGCGGCCCGGCCCGTCGGCGCGCAGAGGAGCAGCTCGACGCCTTTCGCCGCGAGAATGCGCAGGATTGAGTTCACAATGGTCGTTTTGCCCACGCCCGGTCCGCCGGTGATGACGAGGACCTTCGACAACAGGGCCAGCCGGATTGCGGTGATCTGGCTTTCCGCCATGGCAAGGCCGGTCTTCTGCTCGATCCACGGCAGGGCCTTTGCCGAATCGATAAAGGGCCATGGCAGCGCCCCATTGACCAGGCAAGTGATCCGCTCGGCGATAACCTGCTCGGCGCGATAAAGACTTCCCAAGAATATGCAGGCGATCTCGCCAACCGTGTCGGCGATGACATTGCCGTCACTCAATTCCAGTTCGAGCGCAGTCTGGACCAGCTCTTTCGGCACCTCAAGCAGTTCGATGCCCAGCGGTACGAGTTCCTCGGTGGGCAAGCCGCAGTGGCCTTCGCTCTGGGCTTCGGTCAAAGCGTAGGAGATACCGGCGCGAATCCGGATCATCGCCGTCTTCTCGATTCCCAGCTTCATGGCGATGGCGTCGGCGGTTCTGAACCCGATCCCGCGGATGTCCCGGGCAAGGCGGTAGGGGTTTTCCGTCATGACCTGGACGGCGTCGGAACCATAGGTTTTGTAGATTCGTACCGCCCGTGCCGTTCCGACGCCATGGCTGTGCAGGAAGACCATGATTTCCCGAACGATCTTCTGTTCGGCCCAGGCGTCGGTGATGCGCTTGGCGCGCACGGCGCCGATACCGGTGACCTCTCGCAGCCGGCCTGGCTCGGCCTCGATGATGTCGAATACCTTCTCCCCAAACACCTTGACCATCTTCCTGGCGTAGACCGGCCCGATTCCGCGGATCATCCCCGAGCCCAGGTACTTCTCGATGCCGTCGATCGAGGTCGGGGCGGAAGTGCGCATGAAGCGCGCCTTGAACTGCTGGCCATGGGTGTGGTCGTTGACCCAGTCACCTGAAGCGGTGACCCATTCTCCGGGGGATATGATGGCGGCGTGGCCGATAACCGTGATCAGCTCGCGATGGCCGCGCGCCTTGAGCCGGAGGACGCAGAAGCCATTCTCGCCATTGTGGAACGTGACGCGCTCAACGAGGCCCGCCAGCACTTCCTGGGTTGAGGGTTCCTGTTGGGGTCTCATCTTGGCTGCGTTTTCAGACGCCAGTCCCACGGCATCTCGAAAGTTCCGGACCATATGCCGGCCTTGGCGAGATGGGCGCGCTCTTCGTCGGCCACGTAATCGAGCGCGTATTTGCGATAGGCCACCGCCCAGCCATTGGCGACCATCCAGCGATTGAGGTCCTCGGTATCCTTGAGGCAGACGGAGATGATGCGGCCATAGCGATCGTGACCACGCGCGTCGCAGCGAATTACGGAGCGACCGATCCTGTCGGACAGGGCCAGGGCGGCCTGCTGGCCGCAGCGCCATGACGTGCCGTCCGGCCACGTGCACTCCTGCCGGCTTTCCGGCGCGTCGATGCCGTGAAGCCGGATACGCTGACCGTGGATTTCGATCGTGTCGCCGTCGATGACCGAGGCCGTTCCCACCAGGGGCTCCGCGGCCAGCGCGGGCAGGCACAACAGGGCAACGATGAGCGAGAACAAGCAGCGCGCTTTCATTTTGCCAGCCGCTTCGGCTCATCGCGTTCTTCGGCGTCGGCTGTCTCGCCGTGTACCTCTTCGCGGATCAGCCTCTCGGTGATTTCGGAGAGATAGGCGGAGAGCGCGCTGCTCAGCTCCTGAAACCGCATTGTCACGTTGCCGAACGACGAACACGGCGGGCCCGCGGCTGGCATATTGTCAGGCAGCCGCCACTGCCGTCCGCCACGTGTCCATCGCGGCGGCGCGAAAGCCTCGGTGCGGTTTGGCAGATGTCAGATGACGCTGGACGTTGAAGGTGTTGTAGACGGCGGCGTGGGTTGAGAGAAATCGTTGGGCAGATCCTCGGCTCTTGAAGCCCTGCATCTTGCGTTCCCGCCGTCGGGTTGGCTGATGCGAGTTCTCAGCCCGGTTGTTGCGCCACCGGCCGCGTCCGTGGTGCTTCTCGATCCCGAGTTCGCGGGCAGCGGCGCCATACGACCGTAGGTCGTCGGTGATCAACAGGTCTGGAATGAAGCCGTATTTCTTCAACAGCTTTCGCATGAGTTTCAGCGCAGCATGCTTGTTGCGTTTAGCCTGAACCAGCACATCGAGGACCTCGCCTTCAGCATCGACGGCGCGCCACAAATAGACCAGGCGGCCGTCGATCTTCAGATAGACCTCATCCAGATGCCAGGTCGCGTGGGGCCTGGGCCGGCGTTTGCGCAAGTCTGCGGCGATCAGCGGCCCGAAATGGTTCACCCAACGCCGGATGGACTCGTAGGAAAGCCCAATGCCGCGTTCCGCCAGCAGGTCTTCGACATCGCGCAAGCTCAGACTGAACCGAAGGTAGAGCCAGATCGCCTGATGGATGATCTCAGGTGGGAAGCGATACCCGGCGTAGCTGATCTTGTTCATCCCGATGGCTACCAGTCCGTCGCCCAGACCGCTACACTCGGATCGTCGTGACAATACCCCTCGAAGTGCTGCGTCGCTGCTTCACCGGCGAGCGTTTCAACTTTCACGGCAAACGAAACACATTCGACGATGTCGTGATCCGGCCAGGCTACGTGCAGCAGGGCGCTCCGCCGCTTTGGGTCGCGGCGATGTCGGAAGCCGGCGCACAACGAGCGGCCCGCGTCGACGGTCACCTGTTGCCGCAGGGCCCGCGCGCGGCAGTGCTCGATCCGTGGCGCGCCGCTCTCGCGGGGTCGGGACGCGACCCGCAGAACTACCGCGTCGGAATCATCCGGTCCTGCCTCGTCACCGACGACGTCGAGCGCGACTGGCCTCCTGTGCGCGCGGCAGAACGCTATCGGGGACAGGTCTATCGCAGTTTCACGCCCGGCACCAGTGCGGGGGGCGTTGCAGGCAATACCGACGAAGCCCGGATCCCGCAGACCTGGGTCGTCGGCAATGCCGATCATTGCGTCGTCGAACTGTCGAAGTTCATCCGCGAATGCGGCATCACCGATCTCGTCACCTGGGCCGTGCCACCGGGCATGCGACCCGAGCACATGAACGGCAGCCTCGAGCGCTTCTTCCGCGATGTCGCCCCGCGCCTCAGGGCAGCTGCTCAGGCTGCATAGACAGGACCAACGGCTGCGTCTTCGTGTCAGTGGACGCAACAGCTCATGCTGCTATCGGCGGGAGGGACATCGAGAGCGCGGTTCTCGGTGAAGAACTTAATCCTTCCAACCTGCCGGCGGATCGCAAGGTGTCGTGCCCATCTGCCCCGGCGTTGACACTTCGAGGATTTCCATTTCCTGGGAGGTGCGGATTTCGTTGTGTCGCAAGTAGCCCGGGATGAACAGTGAATCGCCTTCCTCGACGCGCAGAGTGCGACCGTCCTCGAACTGCAGATCGACCCAGCCTTTCAGGATGTAAATGAACTGGCCATCGCACTCGTGATAGTGCCAGCCGGTCGGCTGGCTCATTCCCTGGCTCGACTTCATCACCTGGGCGCGCAGCTTGCCGGCGCTGGCGCCGGCGACGCCAAGATCGCGATAGGTAAAGAACTCGCGCCGTCCTTTAACGAGTACGGGTTCGGCCATCCGAGCATGGGCAATTTTTTGGCCGGACGCTTTGTGCGCTGTCGCTGTGAAGGAGTCGGGTGCCATGGTTTTCTCCCTCTGGTTGTGAGCGGGTTAGATTAGCGCTTGGGACCACCGCCGGGCCAGACCGGGCTTTTTGCAAGGTCAGGCCAGCCGGCCGGCGCGCCCGAAGCGGCAATAGCATCGGAGACGGAAAGAGAGGAATCCCACTTCGCCGCAACGAAGCGCATGCCGGTGATGGCACCGCCTGCATCCGACACAAGATGAAGCATGGGCGGAGCCATTTTTTCGGGGCGAATCAGTTGGCTGCGTTCCATGGACCCGTCATCCGGCACCATCGGCGTGTCGGTGGGCCCCCCGGGTACCACGACATTGACGGTAATCCCGGTGCGCTTCAGTTCACCCGCCAAGCTGGTGCTCCAGGCTTCCAGTCCGGACTTAGCCGGGCCGTAAGGCGAAAAGCCTGGATTGAGCATCGTGAAATAGCTCGTGGTGACGTTAATGATCCGCCCGAATTTCCGGGCACGCATGCCCGGCACCGCGGCATGGGCCATGTTGAACGGCCCGGACAGATTGACCGCCATGAAGCGGGCCCAGAGTTCTGGCGAAATATCC
>CAMDOT010000324.1 GCA_945903635.1 Rhizobium sp. Q54
CTGCGCCGGCTCGGCCGCGCCGCGGTGGGCGAGCTGCGCTACCAGGGCGAGCGAAGGGGCTGGGACGAGACCCAGACGGACACGACGGTGCGTCGGAGCCTGAGCGACCTCTATGCCGGGGCGGTCGAACAGGCCATCGGCCAGGACCCTGACCGCGCCGCGAAGCTCTACGATCACGCGCGAGACATGATCCAGCCGGAACGGCAGGCAGTCGTCGAACGCAAGATGGAACGGACGCACGAGGAGCGTCGCGTGACGGAGGTCGTGGGCGGCCTGTCCGATGCATCGGACGACCCGACACGCCGCCCGGACCTCGACGACTATCAGGCTCGCGCCATCGAACTGACACCGCCGGATGCCTCACCCGAAATGCGCACACAGGTGGGCAGGATGGCCCGGATCGAGCACGCGCAGGCCGACCGTTCCTGGCAGGCAGCGCGCGGCCGCGCCGCCGTGGCGGCCCTCGACTGGCTCGGCAAGAATCCGGCCGCGCGGTTGCTGGCGATGCCGCCCGAACTGCGCGACGGGCTGAGCCCGGAGCAGACCGAGGCGCTGGACGCTGCTGCCGTCAACGGCGGGCGCGTGGTCACGGACCGCGATCTGTACGATCGGTTTGAGCGGCAGGTGACCGCCGATCCGGAGGGCTTTGCCTCTACGCAACTTGATCAGCATCGACTGTCGCTGGGCGATGCCAGCTACGAGCGGCTTGTTGGTTGGCAGAGCGGAATCAAGTCGAACCACGACGATGCAATGCTGGTTCGGTTGAGCAGGACATTCGGCATGGTCGATGCGGCGTTGAAGCGGTTGGGATATGACCTCGAAGGACCCGACGCACAAGTAGTGCGTGCGCAGGTCCGCAGCGAGGTCATGAGCTTCGACGCAATCGCCGGTCATCCGGCTACCCGCCAGGATCTCGACGGCGTTGTGCTCCAGGCAATCGGGTCTCTGAAGGTCGAGCCTGATGCCGGAGCAGCCAACCCCGTCACGACGTCAGACATTGTCCCTGTGGCAGGCGGCGACGGACCACCTGATATCGAACGGGTCGCTTCGCCTGATGGCCAAAACAACAGTGTCGATGTTGCCGGTGATGGAAGTGAAGGAGATGTTCAAGTCGCAAAAGCGCCGGACAGCAGAACCGTCATGTCCGATGCCGTACACACCGAAGTAGCGGACGAGCAACAAGTTGCCCAGGCACCGGCCTCCAAACCTGGAGCCTCTGGCGCTCCCTCCGCCAAACCACCCACACAGGATGCCAAAGCGGTAGCCGCAGCCAAACGACGGGAGGAGGGGCAGCGAGCCTGGGATAAGGCCATCCAGGCGCCTTACGTGGAACCCGCCGATCCCACAAAGCGACAGAAGCTCTTGCCGGACAACTGGGAAGACACGCTCAATGCGATCGATAGTCGCTACGCCAACTGGACTAAGGAGGCCGCCAAAAAAAGTAACGTGCCTCCTGAACTGCTCGCGCGCCTCTTTTACAAAGAATCTGTATACATCACGAGTGCTGTTAGTCCCTTTGGCGCAAAAGGCATCGCGCAGCTGATGCCGGGCGCTCTCAAAGCAATCGGTGTCGATCCAAAAACTTTCAAGTATGAGGATCCGCGAGCATCGATCGAAGCGGGTGCTGCCTACCTGGCGCTGATGTATCGCGAATTCAAGAACTGGCCCAAGGCCGTGGCCGCCTACAACATGGGACCGACTAATCTATATCGGGCGCTTCGAGGTGACGTAGAGCTGCCGCTTCAGACGCAAGCGGAAATCACACATGTGTTCAGGGGAGAACCCGGTGCATTCGATCGCTACAACTCTGGAGTGCCCAACCAAAAGCCGTAAACGTTGTCATTGCAACCCTTGGTAGGTTGTCGGAAATCCGAGCGAGGCGCATCGTGGGAACTATAGTTCGACAAGAGTCCGGTGACGGGAATCCCACGATGCGTCCGACGTTCTCTCTCCTGTTGTTGGTGATAGTCCTCGGTGTCTTTGTAGGAGCGGCGCAACCACCAGCGAGGGCATCCGACGGCCCAAGTTTTCCCCACTACACCGTAATGCAGTACGAAGAGTCGCTGATTAACGGGCCCGCCAACCGGAAGATGTGGGCCGACTATTACGCAAAGCATGTGCGGGTCCGGCTGGGCAAAGAGCAGAGACTGCCGAACGGCGTGAGCTGGCGGCTCCTGATCGATCAGCGAACGGGAATCGCCATGCCGCGGATCACCTGGATGCTCGACAGGAAGAGCATGGAGATCGCCAATGGGATGCTGGATGCCCTGCACGGCCGGGCGGTAAAGGCTGCCCGGGCCGAGGCGAAATCTAACCGTGAGACTGTTCAGGAAATTTTGACGGATCGTCCCGATTCCGAACTGTCTTATCTGGTGCTGCGCCCATTCGATCGCTCGGTGGTGCAAGCCGATATCGCCTTGACCTATGCCACTGACAATCTCGTGAGCCTCGTCGACCTCGCGGATGTCTTGGCGCCCGGGGCAAATTACTTTCCCCGAAGCATGCGCGGGCTGATCCTGGACCTACGGCGCAATCTCGTGTTCGCAGCGGAAGCGTGCCCGGGAAGGGAGAAATATGACGGGATGACTACCGACGGGATATTCTTCCAGCTGGATGGTCTTCTACAGTTCTGCGACGAGGCGAGCCTTGATGCTTTCCATGATTTCATTCACGACAAGGCCAAGTCGGCCCTGGCAACGGCCGCTGGCAGCAAGGATCCGTTCATTCAGAGATGTCGGAAGCCTTATCTCGCGATAGATCAAAGGTTCGTTTTCTTTCTGACGTCCAACGGCTTGGCGGTTCATGCCACAGAGTATTGGGCGCATGCGCTCATCGATTGCGCGTTGTTGCGCAGTTCCGTCGGCACCTTCGTCATCCCCTATCGCGATCTTGAGCCATTCATGAAGCCTGGGCCGATGCGCGACGAACTCCTTCGCCAGTGATTTGCCTCTTCGAGAAACCTCTAAAGAGCGCGACCAATGCGTATCAACGAACTTGATGCGACGAAGTGGAAAAGAGCTCGATTTTTACGCCGATCTTTTCGCGCGCTTGGCGCGCCAGATTGGCGTGGCGAAAGCGTAATGTGGTCCCAACTCCCCTCGATCGTGTTGGAAGGGGGGGGGCCGCTCGGTAGCGTATTGGCTGCTCTTCCTATTTTTGCTGATCGGAGTCGGCGGCAATACAATAGAGGCGCTGAACTACTTGGAGGATTGGGAAACCTACCATCGAGTCTACCGCGATCCTTTGCTCTACTTTGCGATAACGGCGAGTTTCGCACTCCTACATGGGATTGCGTTCGTGCGGCATGCGAGGGGCTGGCGAATGTGTCGCTTTTCATTCGTCGCTATCGCGATTTCCATCCTGTTTCTCACATTCATGTTCCTACACATGACTGTGGGCGTGTTTGTGACTTGCTGTAGCTAGCCTGTGTTCGGGCTGATGGAGCGGACGGGCACAGCCGACAGGCCAGCTGTGCGAAGACTCTCGTGTCTCAATCTCAGGCGGCTACTTGGCTTATATTTCGACCGACAACTTTCGGTTGTGAATCGACTCGACCAATCGAACCGTAATCTCAAGGAGGACAATCATGTGTGAACCCGTATCCATGGTGATGATGGGCGTTTCCGCCGCTAGCTCGATCCTGGGCGCCGAGCAGCAGGCGCAGCAGGCGGCGGCGCAGCAGAACCAGCGCGCCTATCAGGCGTCCTACCAGACGGCGGTGGCGCGCAACGCCGCCCAGGTCTCGGAATACAATGCCCAGGATGCCGAGCGCCGCGGCGCGGCCGAGGAAGCGCGGCAGCGACGCAAGACCTCGCTGCTGCTCGGCACGCAGCAGGCGCGCCTGGCGGCCCAGGGCAGCGATCTCGAGGGCTCGCCCTTCGACGTTCTGGGCGATACCGCCGCGCTGGGCGAAGAGGAGGCGCTGGCCACGCGCTACCAGACGGCCCGGGAGGCATGGGCGCAGCGGATCCAGGCCGCCAGCCAGAGCGCCCAGGCCGATTTCCTGACGCGGTCGGCGGCAATGCCGACCGGGGCCGATCCGGGGCTAGGGATCGCCCGCTCGCTGCTGGGCGGTGCGACCGATCTGTTCGGGATCGCGGAAAAGCGCAATTTGCTGCCTAAGCCGCCCGGCAAATGAGGGAACTACGATCGGGCAGCGAGATGGAACGAAGCGGGAATATCAGGGGGCTTGGTGACGCAATAGTGTGACCGGCTTGCCACACCCGCTGGCCCAAAGCCCCGCGAGGGCCTCTCCGGGGTGGAGTCCCGGGCCGGCGTCGGTTATATTGCCTCCTGAGCTTCGATTTGAATTTTGGCTCGCCCCAGCGCTTGGGCTGCGCGAGAAATGGAGATTGGTTATGAAGAAGGCACTTTTCGCCGCCGCTGCGCTGATCGCGCTGCCGCTGGCCACGCAGGCACAGTCGCTGCAGCCTGGAGGGTTCTACATTGGCGCCGAAGGCGGCCTCAATTGGATGCTCGCCAACCAATTTACCGGCATTGTCACCGTTCCGGGTGGGTCGGCGAGCGGGCAGATCAACGCCAACTACAATACGGGATGGCTGGCCGGCGGCGTGATCGGCTACGATTTTCTCGGTCCTCGCGTTGAGCTTGAGGGCGTCTATCGCAGCAACAATGGTAACCTCAGCCTGCCGGGTGTTTCCGGCAGCGTGAATGGCTATGTCAATCAAGTGTCTGTCATGGCCAATGCCTATTATGACTTCATGGCGGGTCAGACGTTCGTTCCATATGTGGGTGGCGGTGTCGGTGTGGCTTTCCTCACGGCTGGCGACTCTGGCGGCTCGGCTGGTGCCACGGCATTTGCCTATCAGGCAATCGCGGGCGTGGGCTGGAATATCGACCAGCAGTTCCGTATCAACCTGGAAGGCCGATACTACGGCACGACGGCGCCGAACTACAACTATTCCAGCAACTCCGGTGGCATCCCGTATCAGCTGAATGCGACGATTCCGAACAACAACTTCAGCCTCATGATCGGATTCCAGCTGAAGTTCGGTGAGACGGCGCCGCCGCCGCCGCCGCCGGCTCCGGTCATTGCGCCGCCGTCGTTCATGGTGTTCTTCGACTGGGACCGCTCGAACCTGTCGGCTCAGGCGCTGAACACGATCAAGCAGGCGGCTGGCGCCTACAAGACCAAGGGCAACGCCCGCATCACGGCGACCGGCCACACCGACACGTCGGGCCCGGAAGCCTACAACATGGCGCTGTCGCTGCGTCGCGCGAACACGGTCAAGGACGCGCTGGTGCGTGAAGGCGTGCCGGCCACCGCGAT
>CAMDOT010000325.1 GCA_945903635.1 Rhizobium sp. Q54
CCGTCGTCCAGCAGGAACGTCCGGTGGATGCCGCCGGTCGGCACGCCCGCGCCGTCGCGCACGATGGCGACCATGCCGGGCCAGCCGCGTTTGGCGTCGTAGTCGGTCAGGTCGGCATGAAACAGCAGATCGGGCGCAGCGGGATCCCCGAGCCCTCGGCTTTGCAGGTAGGTCTCGGCTGCCGAGCCGGCCAGCGGCTGGCAGCCGTCGAGGATGCGGGCAACCTCACGACCATGGTCGCGTTGCGGCGAGGGCCGGGCCGACGACGGACGTGGCGGCTGCGGCCGGTCGATATGGGCCAGCCGGGCTGCCTCCTCGAACAGGGCGCCGTTTGCCATGCCCGTCGCATGATGGATCAGGTCGATCGGGCCGGCGGACTCGCCGGTCGCATGGTCGTAGCCCCAACCGGCGCGGGGGCCGCGCAGATGAATGACGCAGGATCCCTCCTTGCGCGGCGGACGGCCCGACAGATCGGCGCAACGCAGCGTCTTGCGATCGGGTGAGAGCCGCGCCTGCGGGAACAAGCGCGCCCACGCTGAGCGCGCAGGCTGACGGCTGACGACGGCTTCATCGGGTCGTTGCGCGCGAAGGCTCCGTCGTGGCGGTCACCATCTCGGCGTCGGTGCGCTTCCCGCCGGCTCGTAGAAGCAGGCTTTGGCAATCCCGGACTTCAGGTTGTTGCCGGATGCCACCATCGCCGACACGCCGCCGAAGAATGCGACCGCGCGGGTGCTCAGCTGCTTGTAGAGGAGCCTCTACTCGAATTGCTCCGGCCTCCTGCGAGACCAAGCCTCTCGCGCAGACGCAAAAATACTTCCTCGCCAGTAGCCATAGCCGGGTTGCGGCCAGACCGCTCGCCCTGAATGATGAGCGACTCGACTATCTCCCGTCCGTCCGTATCCTTGACGGCTTCCATCGGCGTGCGGTTTCCGAGAATTGGAATGGGTTGATCCACCCAGTGCTCCCAGTGCGTCGCCATCATTTCAGAGATTATTGCGCGCACCTCAGGACTTTCAGAGAGCCTTTTGCTCTCCCTGGAGGCCGCGTCATCCGATACACCGCCGGCCTTCCGTGCATCAGCTAGCATCCTCTCCAGAGATTCTATCTCGCTCGCTCGATAACGAACGCCCTCACCAAGCGCAGCCTCGATTTTCTTCCGTATGGTGCCAGCGCGCGCATCCGAGTTGACCTCTGCTGTGAGACGCTTGCCGTCAATCTCGATCAAGCCGAGCACGGTATTGTCCCATCCGGCATGCTTCTTGTTGCCTAGCTTCTTCCAGGGGAAACGAATGCGCATCAGTTTGCCATCGGAATCGCGCATGGCATCTGCCAGAAGATACTCATCTGGCAGGTCCAACGCCAGGTCCTTTAGCTCATCGAAAGCAGCCTGCGGTGTGGCATTCAGGTCGAAGACGAGCTTGTGCAGCGAAAGTGGTTCGCCGTCAGTGTTCTGCAGCTTCGGCAGCTGCGGGTTATAGAGGCGATCGGTGATTTCGTGGAAGAGATCGAGTAGCTCGAAATCCCATTCCCGTAGAACTTGATGGGTGATCACCGGGTACGCAGAAGCGATGAGAGCCCGCAGCTCAATGATTGACGCTTTCTCAATCGGAGGGATGGCAAAGCCATTGCACCCTTCGACCATCGTCAATTGGTCCACGGACGCCAGCTGCCCGAACAACAAATCGCCACGCTGTACCCCCTGCGACAGCCCTTTTTCGGTTACTGCGTGCTGCTCCTGCGTCATGACATCGCGCAGCGTCAATCCTGTTCCGGGAGCGCACTCAATCACTTCGAAGAACGTAAAAGGAGCAGTCAGAAGCGATTCGAGGTAGCGACGGAGAAGCGGGTCAAGCCGATGCCCATTGCTCGTCAAATATGCTGCGGTCGGGGGCACTTCGTGGAGAGACTTATTACGAATCAAAGTGTCAAAGGGATCGGGTGACCAGCAATGAAAGAACCACGGTATGAACAGCTGAATGAGAGTCGAATGCGGATCAAATTCAAGATCGTCATCGATCATGAATTCAGCCCAAGCTTCATGTATCGCCGACGGGTCGTACGCTTCCGCAATAAAGCGCAACATCTTGGCGGGATAACCATCGCACAGCGTACGCATCCTGCGCCAAGTAAGGTCGGCGGGCGCGGCAGTCGTGACAGATTCTGCATTGAGACAGCAGTGCTTGTATTTCTTGCCGCTGCCGCAAGGGCAGGGATCGTTGCGACCAAGTTTCATTTGCCCAATCCGCGCATGGATTTCACAAATTACCGAGACAGAAAAGGGACCGAACAGGCGGCAAGTGCCGTCGAGAACGTGGGAGAACGTGGTTGGAATTGAGCAAGGCGCGATCTCCGGCAAACCGAGGATATCGTTTCAGTCGACGAGGTCACTTGGCTGATCGCACGGAGCTTCGCACGATAAAGCGTGCCGCGCACCCTCCCCGGCGCCCGCCTGACCGACCTTCAGCCCTTCTGGCAGCGCGTCCGAGCCCGCGCCGGCCTCAAGGACGTCCGCATCCACGATCTCCGCCACACCTTCGCCTCGACCGCCGTCGCCGCCGGCCAGGGATTGCCGCTGATCGGAAAACTACTCGGCCACACGCAGGTTCAGACAACCGCGCGGTACGCCCACCTCGCCTCGGCAAACGTCAAAACCGCAGCTAGCGATGTCTCCGCGGAGATTGCTGCCTCATTGAATGGGCTTGCTGCATAGCTGAAGGGAACGTCCGCTGTGAAATCCAATCTCTGGGCAGCTCACAATCTCTGGGTAGCTTCCGACAAGTACTTGGTTACACAGCCGCACGGTTGCTATTGGATATAGCCATGTTCAGGCCGTTCCCAATCGCGCCATCAAGCAGGAGCAAGCCGCTGCCAGCAATCGACGCGATTGACGTTGCCGCCCGCTATTTCGTTTACAAGCTCTCCGACGCGACCAACGGCCAGCCTGGAGCCTGGCACAAGCTGGGTGGTATCGGGGAACGACCGGAGACCGTGGCTAAGGCCGTGGAGCGAGGATGGGTGGTCATTCGGAAGGAGGGCGGCAAGGGGAAGGTGCAGAGTGGAGCCCTGACGAACGAGGGAAGAGTGGTGGCGAGAAAAGGGTTGAGAGGCCTGTGAGCCGAAACTAGGTCGGCACGTGCCACCAGTGTGTCCCCGAGGCACCCAAGACCGGGTCCAAGGTCGTCCATCTTGGTCAGCCTGCGATCGTCGGCACACTCCCCGGCGCCCGCCTGATCGACCTTCAGCCCTTGTGGCAGCGCGTCCGAGCCCGCGCCGGCCTGATACCAGTCAGCGCGTGCCGGTGCCGCCCGGCATCTTCGTCATCTGGGACGGCATGGGCATCGTGGCCAAGCGCATCGAGCATGTGCCCCACTCCGAGCCGCCCAAGATCATCATCAAGTCGATCAATCCCGAATACCAGACCTACGAGCGCGACGCCGAGGAAGTGAATATCGTCGGCCGTGTAATATGGGCGGCCAAACGGTTGTGAGGGATCGAATGACACCTGAAGAAATCCTGCGCGAGAAGCTGCGTAAGATCGAAGCGCTCTCCGGTGGCGCCGCCACCGCGGGGGAAAAAGCTGCGGCCGAAGCCGCGGGCGATCGTATTCGCGCCCGTTTGAGCCAAACGACCAGTAGCGAAAAGATCGAAGAGGTCCGCTTCACCATAGCCGATGTCTGGACGCGGAAGCTGTTTATCGCGCTGTGCCGTCTTTACGGGCTTACGCCGTTTCGATATCGCCGCATGCGCCAGCAGACCCTTATAGTCAAAGGCCCGCGTAGCTTCATCGACCAGACCCTGTGGCCGGAGTTTCAGGAACTGAATGACGCGCTTTCTGCCTACCTCTCCGAAATCACCGATAAGCTGATCCGCGAAGAGGTGCACGGCGAGACGGCCGACGCCGAGGAGCGCGATGAGCCGAAGCGACTGGCCGGATGAAAACACGCGCCTTGTTCCTGCTCGCGGTTACGCTAACGAGCTTGTCCGCGCTGGCCGCGGAGCCCCTGTTGGGAACGGCCTCCGTCATCGACGGCGATACGATCGAAATCCACGGTCAACGCATTCGGCTTCACGGCATCGACGCGCCGGAAAGCCGGCAGGAATGCACGCGGTCCGGTGGTACATCTTGGCGCTGTGGCCAGCAGGCCACCCTGGCTCTGTCCGACAGGATCGGTCGTTCCGTCGTTCGCTGTGATCCGCGTGATCGTGATCGCTATGGTCGCATCATCGCCATCTGCTTCAAGGGCACCGAGGATCTCAGTCGCTGGATGGTCGCCAGCGGCTGGGCGGTAGCGTATCGCAAATACGCGCTCGACTACGTGGCCGACGAAGAGCGCGCGCATCTCGCCAGGATCGGCATATGGTCAGAGAATTTCGATATGCCGTGGGACTGGCGGTCGCAAAAGCAACAACGATGAAGCCACAGCAAGAACCCTCGACTCAAGAAGTACTGGCAGGCCTTGTCGAGCGCGTCACATTCCACAATGCCGAAAACGGTTTCTGCGTTCTCCGCATCAAGGCGCGTGGCCACCGCGACCTGATCACGGTCATCGGTCACGCCGCCATCATCTCCCCCGGGGAATGGGTCACCGCCTCCGGCGACTGGGTCAACGACCATACCCATGGCCAGCAGTTCAAGGCGCGCTTCATGCGCACCTCGGCCCCGACGTCGATTGACGGCATTGAGAAGTACCAGGGCTCGGGAATGATCCGCGGTATCGGACCGGTCTATGCCAAAAAGATGGTCAAGGCGTTCGAGGAGAAGGTGTTCGATATCATCGAGGCCGAGCCGGACCGGTTGCGTGAGGTGACCGGCATCGGCGTCGTGCGCGCCAAGCGCATTACCGATGCCTGGGCCGAGCAGAAAATCGTTCGGGAAATCATGGTGTTTCTCCACAGCCATGGCGTCGGAACCGCCAGAGCCGTGCGCATCTTCAAGACCTACGGCTCTGACGCCGTGCAGGTCATGACAGAAAACCCCTATCGACTGGCACGCGATATCCGCGGCATCGGGTTCAAGACCGCCGACGCGATCGCCATGAAGCTCGGAATCGAGAAGACCGCGATGATCCGGGTCCGCGCCGGGATTTCCTATGCCCTGACCGAGGCTATGGACGACGGCCATTGTGGCCTGCCGACCGAGGAACTCGGGCCCCTCGCCGTGGAGTTGCTGGAGGTCGCAAAGGAACTCGTCCAGACCGCGCTCGATCTCGAATTGGCCGAGGGAACCGTGATCGCAGCCACCGTCGGCGAGACGGCGTGCGTATTTCTGGCCGGCCTGTATCGAGC
>CAMDOT010000326.1 GCA_945903635.1 Rhizobium sp. Q54
AACAGGCGCATGTGAATGCGCCGACATGAGCGGGCCTGGAGGCCCGCGGTCCGGAAGACTAACGGCCCTTGAAGGCCGGCTTGCGCTGTTCGCGGAAGGCCGACGTTCCTTCCTTATAATCCTCGGTCAATCCCGTCAGTACGTTCTGGTCGGCGTCCATGTGGGCGCCGAGATCGTCCAGCGCGTGCGCCAGGCGATTGACCGTGCTCTTGGTCATGCGCACGGGAATCGGCGGCTGGCGCGCGATGCGCTCGGCGAATTCCATCGAGGCCGCCAGCGCCTGGCCGTCATCGACCACCTTCTCGACCAGCCCCCAGTCCAATGCCTCGGCGGAGCCGATACGGTCGGACGCCAGGATCACTGCCTGCTTGGTCCGCGCCGGTCCCATCAGCGCCAGCATGCGCGGGATGGAACCCCAGCTCATGTTCATGCCGAGCTCGATCTCGGGAATGCGGAAATGCGCCGAGCGGCCGCAGGTGCGGAAGTCGAGCGCCACGACCAGCGCCGCGCCGCCGCCGATGCAATGGCCTTCGATGGCGGCGATCGTGACCTGGTCCATGTCCTGCCAGGCCTTGCACATCTTGGGGCCGAGCCGCGCGCGATGGCGGCGCTCGCCGACCGACAGCTCGTCGCGCGCGCGGCCTTCCGGGTCTTTCAGATCGAAGCCCGCACTGAAAGCCCTGGCTGAACCAGCGAGGATCACCACGGAAGTTTCGAGATCGTCCTCGAAGTCGCGCGGCACGTCGCGCAGCTCGCGCATCGCCTGCTGGCTGAATGCATTGATATTGTCGCCGCGATCGAAGCGCACGACGGCGATGCGGCCTTGCGGTCCCAGGCCCTTCTCGATCTTCACGAACTGGCGCTGCATGGGTGCATTCCTCCTGTGTTCGCCGAAGGTAGCGGCTCGGCTTTACAAGGGCGAGCCGCTTCGCTTGACTGCGTCCCATGTCGAAATCCATTGGAACCTTGACCCTCGAACGGCGCGTCGATGCGTTGTTTGCCCGTTACACCACGGCCGGTTCGCCGGGCGCCGTCGTTGGCGTCATGCAGGGCGGCACGGTCGAACTGTGCAAGGGCTATGGCCTCGCCAGCATCGAGCTCGGCGTTCCCATCGTGCCCGCGACGCGCTTTCGCATCGCCTCGGTCAGCAAGCAGTTCACCGTCACGGCGGCGCTGATGCTGGCGGCCGAGGGCAGACTGAAACTCGCCGACCCGCCGCACGCATACCTGCCCGAGCTGGCGCCGCTGCCGGTCACGGTCGACCAGATGATGCGCAACTGCAGTGGCCTGCCCGATTTCCTCGAACTGCTGCGGCTGGGCGGCCACGGTCTCGACAGGCCGGCGCGGCCTGCCGACCTGCTGGCCGCCTGCCTGCGCAACCGCCATCTCAACTTCGCGCCCGGCAGCCGCTTTCTCTACAGCAACACCAACTTCCTGCTGCTCGGCCTGATCGTCGAAAAGTTGGCCGGGAAGAAACTCGGCGACTTCCTGGCCGAACGCATTTTCACGCCGCTCGGCATGACGGGCACGATGCTGGCGCCGGAGATCGATACCGTGATCCCGGGCCTCTCGACCGGCTATCTCGGCGACGCCACCTCGGGCTTCCGCCGCGCCGCACACGCCTACCCGCAGGGCGGCGAAGGCGGCCTCACTTCCACCGTCGAGGACCTGCTGATCTGGAGCAGGCATTTCGACCAGCCGACGCTGGCACCCAAAACACTACCGGCCCAGCTCGCCGCCGTGGCGCCGCTCACCGGCGGACATACCAACAAGTACCGCCGCGGCGTGCAGGCCGACGAGTTGCGCGGCCTCGCCACCATCGGCCATGGCGGGCTGTGGCCGGGCTTCCGCACCGAGTTCCTGCGCGTGCCGGAAGCCGATCTCACCGTCGTGGTGATCGCCAACCTCGGCAGCATCGACCCGTGGCGACAGGCGCGCGCCATCGCGGCCCTGGCGCTGGAGGGCAACAGGAAACTGAAATCCATGGCGGCGCCGATCGCCGCGGCCGAGATCAAGCCGATCGCCGGCACCTGGTTCAATGGCGAGGAACCGTCGCTGTTCGACCTGGCGTGGCGCAACGGCGAGGCCGTGGTGACGCAGAACGGCATGCCGTTCATGCTCGGCCGCCGGGCCGACGGCTGGTTCGCGGCCGAACGGGGCTCGTTCGAGTTCGCGCTAACACCCGGCCGCGCCGGAACGCTGCGCGTCGACCTCGGCGCCGGCCGTATCCTCATCTTCAAGAAACCCGGCCGCCGCAAGCCGGTCCCGGCCGCCATCGCCGGCACCTACGTCTCGCCCGATTCGGGTGCCGCCTGGCACATCAGGCGCGGCGGCGCGGATTACACCATTGGAGTCAGCGGTCCGTTGATCGCCGGCGGGCCGGCATGGTCCCTCGCCGGCATCGATGCCGACACGGTCGAGGTCGTGAGCCCGGCGGGCTGGATCACCGCAAGCCAGCTCGCCCATCTCGAACGCGACCGCGCCGGCCGCATCGTGGCGCTGCAGGTCTCGACCGGCCGCGTCAAGAGGATGCGCTTCGAACGCAGTTGATCCGTCGTCCCGACTCGCGCGGAGTATCCTCCGCGCTTAAGCGCGTAGCGCGTAGTGGAGGGACCTTCTCTCTACGACAAGCTGTCACCGCTAGAGAGGAGGCCCCTCGGCTACGCTCGGGGCGACGGGTGTTGGTTGAAGGCTCAGCGGAACGGGATGGCGTACATCAGGCCGCCCTTGGTCCACAGCGCGTTCTGGCCGCGTTCGAGCTTGAGCGGCGTGGCCGGCCCGACGTTGCGGTCGTAGCTTTCACCGTAGTTCCCGACCTGCTTGATGACGTTGTACATCCACTTCTCGTCGACGCCGACCGCCTTGCCGAAGCTCGGCGTGACGCCGAGGAAGCGCTTGATCGCCGGATCGTCGCTCTTCAGCATCTCGTCGACATTTTTGGACGTGATGCCCAGCTCCTCGGCCTCGATCATGCCCATCAGCGTCCACTTCACGAGGTCGAGCCACTGGTCGTCGCCGTGGCGGACGATCGGGCCCAGCGGCTCCTTGGAGATGCGCTCGGGCAGGATGGTGTGCTCGCCCTTGCCGGCGAGCTGGAGGGCGCGGACCGCGGCCAGGCCCGAGGCGTCGGTCGTGTAGGAATCGCAGCGGCCGGCGGCATAAGCCTGCAGCAGTTCGTCGAGCTTCTCGATCAGCACCGGCTTGAAGGTCATCTTGTTGGTGCGGAAGTAGTCGGCAAGGTTGAGTTCCGTCGTCGTGCCGGGCTGGACGCAGATCGTGGCGCCGTTCAGCTCCTTGGCGCTCTTGATGCCGCTCTTGGCCGGCACGATGAAGCCCTGGCCGTCGTAAAAATTGACGCCGGCGATGTTGAAGCCGAGCGAGGTGTCGCGCAGCAGGGTTTGCGTCGCGTTACGGGTGATGACGTCGACCTCGCCCGACTGCAGCGCCACGAAGCGCTGCTGGGCCGTGGTCGGCGTGAACTTCGACTTCTCGGCATCGCCGAACATGGCGGCGGCGATCGCCTTGCAGAGATCGACGTCGAGGCCGGTCCACTTGCCCTGGCTGTCGGCGAAGGAGAAGCCGGCCAGGCCGGTGTTCACGGCGCACTGGACGAAGCCCTTGGCCTTGACCGCGTCGAAGGTCTGGCCGGCCGAAGCCGGCGTCACAAACGCCACCACCCCCGAAAGCGCCGCCGCGGCGGCGAGAGATTTTTTGAACATGTTTGAAGCCCCCTGATATGTCTTCAGCAGGACCACCATAGCAAAAGGCACGCCGGGACGTTAGGCGGCCTCACTTACCGGCAGAACCTCACGCTCGAGTTTCTTGCCCAGCGTTCGACGCGCCACGGCCACGTCGTATTGAGCCTGAAGAGCCATCCAGAACTCTGCGTCGTTGCCGAAGAAGCGTCCCAAACGCAGAGCCGTATCCGCCGAAATCGCCCGCTTGCCATTTAGTATGTCGACGATACGGCCGGAGCTGACCCGCAAAGCCCTCGCCACGGCATTCGCCGACAGTGACCGCACTTCGAGTTCCTCGCGCAAAACTGAACCGGGATGGACGGGAACCATGGGCATGCCTCTCAACGATCAGTGATAGTCGACTATCTCCACGTCGTAAGCATGGCCGTCCTTGAAACGGAAGCAGAGCCGCCAAGGGCCATTTACGTTGACCGCCCATTGGCCTTTCCGGTTTCCCTTCAGCGGATGCAAGCCAACGCTCTTCAACACGCCGATCTGATCGAGCCGGCTGGCGACATTCAGCGCCGCCAGTCTGTTCAACGCCTTACCAACATCGAGACCCGACCACGCGCTTTTGCCGGTCGCAAAAAGACGCTGTGTCGCCGAATTGCCCCAGCTCTTGATGGCCATCGCTTACGACGCAGAGTGTACTACGCGCCGCGTAGTGGGCGCAACGGGTACCGAGAAGGGCGGAAACGGACTAGATCGTCCGTTCGATCATCATCTTCTTGATCTCGGCGATCGCCTTGGCCGGATTGAGGCCCTTGGGGCAGGTCTTGGTGCAGTTCATGATGGTGTGGCAGCGGTAGAGGCGGAACGGATCCTCGAGCGCATCGAGGCGCTCGCCGATGGCGTCGTCGCGGCTGTCGGCGATCCAGCGATAGGCCTGCAGCAGCACGGCCGGGCCGAGATAGCGCTCGCCGCTCCACCAGTAGCTTGGGCACGACGTCGTGCAGCAGAAGCACAGGATGCATTCCCACAGGCCGTCGAGCTTGGCGCGCTCCTCCGGCGACTGCAGGCGCTCGCGCGTCGGCGGCTGGGTGGTCGACTTCATCCACGGCTCGATCGAGGCGAGCTGGGCGTAGGGCACGTTGAGGTCGGGCACCAGGTCGCGCACCACCGGCATGTGCGGCAGCGGGTAGATCTTGATGTCGCCCTTCATCTCGGAAATGAACTTGGTGCAGGCCAGCGTATTGGTGCCGTCGATGTTCATGGCGCACGAGCCGCACACGCCCTCGCGGCAGGAGCGACGGAAGGTGAGCGAGCTGTCGATCTCGTTCTTGATCTTGATCAGGGCGTCGAGAACCATCGGACCACAGCTGTCCATGTCGACTTCGTAGGTGTCGACGCTGGGGTTCTTGCCGTCATCCGGCGTCCAGCGATAGACCTTGAACGTCTTGACGTTCTTGGTGCCCGCCGCTGCCTTGTAGGTCTCGCCGACGCCGATCTTGGAATTGGCGGGCAGGGTGAATTCAGCCATCTGTGCCTCTAATACACGCGAGCTTTGGGCGGGA
>CAMDOT010000327.1 GCA_945903635.1 Rhizobium sp. Q54
GTCGCCTGGTCGAAGCGCAGGTAGGCCGCCTGGCCGCCGAGGAAGAGCGGCCCCGCCGCGTACTCGCCGTAGAGTGCCACCTGCAGCGCCGAGCCCAGCGCCGTGGCGCCATTGCCGGCAAAGGCGTTGGCACTGCCGCCGCCCACGGCAAAGCCCGCAACGAAGCCCGGCGCCACCAAGGCGTCGAGCCCGGCCATCGTGCCGGCGAGCGACGATTGAAAGCCCGGCGCCGCCGCCGAGGCGACCTGCGTCCACTGGCCGAAGCCCGAAAACCACGCCGTGGTGCCGAGCGGACCCGCCACCGCGTTGGGCGCCGCGTTGGGCAGGTCGCTGCAGGCCTGGCTGCAGGCGGCGGCGACGTTCTGCGCCCCGCCCTGCGTGGTGCGGCGCGTGCCCAGCCGCTGCGTCACCTGGTCGGCGAAACCATAGAAACCCATGCGCGCCGACAGCATCACGTCGCCGTAGAGGCTGGGCGAGAGCTGCTCCAGCGCCTGCGGGATCGCCGCGGCGGGCAGGCTGTAGAGCGGCGCGAAGAGCGACTGGGCCATGCCCGAGAGTCGCAGGCCGGCAGCGGGACGCAGAGCGTCGAGCGCCTGGCCGACCGAGGTCTGGTTGGCAGTCTGCTGCAGGCCGGCGGCGCCGAGATTGCCGTAGGCGGCCGGCGTCAGCGCGAGCGTGACGGTGGATGGCGCATAGAGCGCGTCGAAGCGCGTGCCCGACGGCAGGCCCGCCGGCTGGGCGAGGCCGGCGAAACTTCCCTGCACGCCGCCCTGCGCGGAGACGACGGTGAACTGCTGGCCGAGCACGGGCACGAAATTGTTGCTGGCGCTGCCGGTGATGTCGCGCAGCACGGGCTGCAGCGTGCCGCCGGCGGTAAAACTGTTGCCGGCGCCGATCACCAGCACGCGGCTGTAGTTGCCGGCGCCCGTGCCGGTGCCGGGTCCGTCGATGTCGAGCGACAGCGTGCTGCCCGGCGTCATGACGACGGGGGCCAGGAAGGTGAGCGTGCCCGGGCTGTTGCCCGGCGCCAGCGTGCCGCCGCTCTGAACGGTGGTGCCGCCGCCCACCGTGCCGATGCCGCGCAGCATGCCGAAGACCGAGGCCGGCGAGACGATCGAACCGTCGACCGCCAGCGTGGCGCCAGCCTCGATGGTGGTGAGGCCCGTATAGGTGTTGGCACCGGCGAAAGTGATGCCACCGCCGATTCCGCTGTTGGCGATGGTGAGGTTGCCCGGCGTGCCGGGCGCCGCGTCGAACAGGGTGCCGGTCAACACCGCGCGGTTGCCGCGCTGGTCGAGGCGGTTGCTGGCCGAACCGTCAACGGCGAAGTTCTGCGCGTAGGTCCCGCCCGCCGTGTCGACCTGCAGCGTGCCGCCGGTGAAGGCCGGGATCACCGTCGAGCCGACGTTGCTGAGAAAATAGGTCTGGCCGGCGGCGATGGTGGAGACCGGCATGATGTCGGCCAGGGTGGGTGCACCGAAGGTCCCGGACAGGGTGTAGGGCCGCAGCACCATGGCGCCGGTGGTGGCGTCGCCGGTGATCTGGCCCGAGAGGCTGCTCAGCGAATCGCCGCCCAGCAGAAAGCTGAACAACACGTTGCCCTCGGGCGTCATCGAGCCCAGCACGGTGAAGTTGCCGACGGTGCTGCCCTGTGGTGCCGCGCCCACGCCCCAATAGTAGCCGTTGCTGTAGTCGGTGATCTTGAAGGTGCCGGGGGTCGCGGAGCCGAACAGCGTCTGGCTGGTGACTCGCCAGGTGGTGCCCGAGGTCCAGCGCCATTCCGGCGAGGTGACGTTGGCCGTCACATACTGGGTGGGCGACGGCGGCGTGAAGACGGCGGGATTGTAGGGCGCCATGTAGGCCCAGTGGGTGACCAGCAGCGAGGTGCCGGTGATCATCTGCATTTCCATCAGCGGCACGCCGCCGACCTCGCGCATCTGGCCGATGCCGATGATGGTCGGGCTGTCGGACGAGGTGAAGGCGATCCTGATCTGGCCCGCCTCGGTGACGATGCCCTGCATCGAGGAGGTGCTGGGGGTGGTGACCGTCGAGCCGGTGGCGAAGGTCGCCACGCTCTGCCCGGTGAAGACGCCGCTGCTCGCGGTGCCGAGCGCCCACAGCGTCTGGTCGCCGATCGGAATCGGGTTGCTGGTCAGGCTGCGGTTGCCGCCGGTGTAGGCGACCAGGTTGGGGACCGGCACGTACCAGTTCGAGTTCGACAGGATAGCGTCCCACCGCGTGTCCTGTGCCGATGCGGGCGCCACGACCGGCGCCGCGATCGAACCGACGCCGGCAACAACCAGTGCCAACAGCCTCTTTCGGTTACGCTTCAACACCACGCCGCGCCGGCGCCTCTCGCGCACTTTCGCGACCAAGCAATCCCCCAACTCAACGGCGCGCAGTGGGCCTCATCGACTCCGGCGTTGCAATACCAAATCCGGCATAGGACAGCCGAGCGAAACTCTACTGCGCCACCACGTAGGACTTGGGTGGGTGCTTGCGCATCGCCGCCTCATTCGGCTCGACGCCCCAGCCCGGCCCCTTGGGCAGGAGATAGTCGCCGTTCTCGAAGACCGGCGAATTGTCGACGATGTCGTCGCGCCACGGCACGCCGTCGATGTCGATCTCCATGATGCGGAAGTTGGGCACCGCGGCGCAGAAATGCGCCGAGATGGCGCTGGCGAGATGGCCGTAGAAATTGTGCGGCGCCACGTTCACCTCGTAGACGTCAGCGAGGGACGCGATCTTCAGCGACTCGTTGAAGCCGTTCCAGATCACGTCGACGATGGCGGTGTCGAAAGCGTAGTTCTCGAAATAGGGCCGGAAGTCGCGGCGCTCGAGCAGGGTCTCGCCCGAGGCGATCGGGCACGGCGAGTCCCGGCGGATCAGCGCGATCGACTTCGGGTCATGCACGTCGAGTTCCAGCCAGGTGAGCCCGGCCGGCCCCACCGCCTCGGCGATGCGCTTGAAGCCTTCGGTGCGGAAATGGAAGTTGGTGTCGAGCATGATGCCGACGTCCGGCCCGGCGCCCGCCCTGAAAGCTTCGACGGTCTTGGCCGCGCTGCGGGCGATGAAGGCGTCCCAGTTGCGTTCCGGAAAGCCCTTGCCCACGACGAAGCCCGGCCGATAGGCGCGCAGCTTGCCGTCGACTTCCATGGCGATGTTGGTCTTGCAGGCGGTAAAGCCCTTCTTGCGCACCTCTTCGCCGGTGCGCGCCATGTCGTCGTAGGAGCGCACGGCCGGCGTGCCGCAGATGTCGGGATTGCGCATGCGGTAGGAGCCGCAGTGCGACCAGTAGACGGGGATGCGGTCGCGGAGCTTGCCGCCAAACAATTGATAGACCGGCACGCCCAGCGCCTTGCCCTTGATGTCCAGCAGTGCATTCTCGATGGCGGCGATCGCCTGGCGCACCACGCCGCCGCGCGACTGGGTCGACTTGGTGGCGAGGACCGCGTTCACCAGCTCGATATCCATGGGGTCCATGCCGATCACGCTCGGCATCAGGTTCTCGATCACGCCCGAGAGGCCGGGGCTGCCGAAGCTCTCGTTGTATTCCGACCAGCCGATGGGGTCGCTGTCGGTCACGAGCTTCAGGAACGAGAAGGTGCGCCAGCCGGCATCACATCGGAAAATCTCGTAGCTCCTGACCTTCATGTTGCCCCCTTTGGTCCTTCATTCTCGTGTCTCAAGGATGATGCAGAAGAGGCGGGCCGTCGAGACGAACGCTATCCTGCGTCACCGGAACCGCCGACAGGAGAAACGCCATGGTCGCGCCACGCCCCTCCAAGACCCATATCGGCAACCATCAGCTCAAGCCCGAGACGCTGATGCTGAGCTACGGCTACGATCCGAAGCTGTCGGAAGGCGCGGTGAAGCCACCCGTCTTCCTCACCTCCACCTTCGTGTTCGGCTCGGCCGAAGAAGGGAAAGATTTCTTCGATTATGCCGCGGGCCGCCGGAAGCCGCCCGCCGGCACCGGGGCCGGCCTCGTCTATTCGCGCTTCAACCATCCCAACAGCGAGATCGTCGAGGACCGCCTCGCGGTCTACGAGGGCGCCGAGGAATGCGTGCTGTTCTCGTCCGGCATGTCGGCGATCGCCACCACGATCCTGGCCTTCGCGCGGCCGGGCGACGTCATCCTGCATTCCCAGCCGCTCTATGGCGGCACCGAGACGCTGCTGTCGCGGACGATGTCGGGCTTCGGCATCGGGGCGGTCGGGTTCGTCGATGGCGTCGATGAAGCCACCGTTCGCGCGGCGGCGACTGAAGCCCGAGGCAAGGGACGCCTGTCGGTCATCATGATCGAAACGCCGGCCAACCCGACCGTTACTCTGGTCGATATCGCGCTGCTGCGACGGATCGCCGACGAGATCGGCGTCGCCCAGGGGTTTAGGCCGATCCTGGTCTGCGACAACACCTTGCTGGGCCCGGTGTTCCAGCGTCCGCTCGACCACGGCGCCGACGTCTCGGTCTACTCGCTCACCAAATATGTCGGCGGCCATTCCGACCTCATCGCCGGCGCCACGCTCGGCACGCAGGCGACCATCGGGCCGATCAAAGCGCTGCGCGGCAGCCTCGGCACGCAACTCGACCCGCATTCCTGCTGGATGCTGGGCCGCTCACTGGAAACGCTTGGGATCAGGATGGAGCGGGCTGAGGCCAATGGGAGACTCGTTGCTGAGTACCTGCGCGACCATCCCCGGGTCGACAAGGTCCACTACCTGAAATTCCTGGAGGAAGGCTCGCAGGAGCAGAAGGTCTTCGCCCGGCAATGCACGGGCGCGGGTTCGACCTTTTCGTTCGACATCAAGGGCGGCGAAAAGGAAGCGTTCGCCTTCCTGAACGCCCTGCAGATCTTCAAGCTGGCGGTCAGCCTCGGCGGCACCGAGTCGCTGGCGAGCCATCCCGCCGCCATGACGCATTCCGGCGTTCCCGTCGAGGTCCGCGACCGTATCGGCGTGCTCGACACGACGATCCGCCTGTCGGTCGGCATCGAGCATCCCGACGACCTGATCGCCGACCTGACGCAAGCGCTGGCGGCGGCGGGGTGAGTGAGCCGCGTCGTCCCGACCGGAGCCGAGCGGAGCGAGGCGTAGTGGAGGGACCTTCTTTCAACGATAAGCGGCATGTCGTGGAGAGAAGGTCCCTCCACTACGCTTCGCTTCGGTC
>CAMDOT010000328.1 GCA_945903635.1 Rhizobium sp. Q54
CTCTGGCCCGCTCATGATCATGAGCGGGCCAGAGGCCCGCGGTCCAAATGAGCATGAAGGCGCACCACTTCAGCGCGGAGGTTACAGGTCTTAGCCATGCCGCCTGTCCTCCGCGTTTCCGGCCTCACCAAGTCCTTCGTCATTCATGCGCAGGGCGGCCTCGCGCTCCCGGTGTTGCGCGACGTGTCGCTGGCCGTCTCGCCCGGCGAGTGCGTGGCGCTGGTCGGCCCGTCCGGTGCCGGCAAGAGCACGCTGCTGCGCTGTCTCTACGGCAACTATCGCGCCGACGCGGGCTCGATCCGGGTCCGCCACCGCAACGACAACATCGAGCTGGCCGGTGCCGAGCCTCGGGTGACGCTCGACGTGCGCCGCCGGACCCTAGGCTTCGTCAGCCAGTTCCTGCGCGTCATTCCGCGCGTGCCGGCGGTCGACGTCGTGGCCGAGCCGGCGCTGCGGCTGGGCGCCACGGAGACCGAGGCGCGCCGGCGCGCCGAATTTCTGCTGGGCGTGCTGGGCATTCCGCCGCGCCTGTGGCTGCTGCCGCCGGCGACTTTTTCGGGCGGCGAACAGCAGCGCGTCAACATCGCCCGCTCGCTGATCGCCGACTATCCAATCCTGCTGCTCGACGAGCCGACGGCGGCACTCGATGCCGGCAACCGCGATGGCGTGGTCGAGCTGATCAACCAGCGGCGCGACGCAGGTGCCGCGATCGTCGGCATCTTCCACGACGCCGCCGTCCGCGATGCCGTGGCGACCCGCATCCTCGACGTTGTTCCCCCCGGAGCCCAGCCGCCTGGAGCCCAGTCCCCCGGAGTCCAGACATGAGTACCGAGATCATCCTGACCAATGCCCGGATCATCACGCCCGACGCAGAATTCGACGGCACCGTCGTCGTCCGCGATGGCCGCATCGCCGATGTCGCCGTCGGGCGTTCGCATGCCCCGGGCACGGTCGATCTCGACGGCGACTATCTCGTGCCGGGCCTGGTCGAGCTGCACACCGACAACATGGAGAAGCATTTCTCGCCGCGGCCCGGCGTGAAGTGGCCGAGCCTGCCCGCCGTCATGGCGCACGACACCCAGATCGCCGCCGCCGGCATCACGACGGTGTTCGACTCGCTGGCGCTGGGCGACGTACGCGGCGACACCGACCGGGTGCTCAATCGTGAGCGCATGATCGAGGCGGTGCGCACGGTGAGCGACCGGCGCATGAGCCGCGCCGAGCATCGCCTCCACCTGCGCTGCGAGATCGTGGCCGACGATGCCGTCGAGGCGATCGACCGCTGGATCGATCTGCCCCTGGTCGGGCTGATCTCGATCAACGACCACACGCCCGGCCAACGCCAGTTCCTCGATCCGGAGAAGCTCCGGCTCTATCACACCAAGAAATACGGCATGACCAACGCCGAGTTCGAGATCTTCAGCGTCCGCGCCATCGAGCTGCATCACAAGAACGCCGCCCGCAACCGCAGCGAGGTCGTGGCCCGTGCCCAGGCGCGGGCGCTGCCGATCGCCAGTCATGACGACGCCACGCGCGCGCACGTCCAGGAGGCGGTCGAGAACGGCATGACCATCGCCGAGTTCCCGACGACCCGCGAAGCCGCCGCGGCGTCGCGCGAGGCGGGGCTCGCTGTGCTGGTGGGCGCGCCCAACCTCGTCATGGGCGGCTCGCACTCCGGCAACATCGCCGCGATAGACCTCGTGAACGAGGGCCAGGCCGACATTCTGTCGTCCGACTATGTGCCGGCCAGTCTGATGGAAAGCGTTTTCAAGCTGCCGGCAACGGGCACAGGGATCTCGCTGCCGCAGGCGGTGCGGCTGGCGTCGCTCAACCCCGCGCGCGCCGTGGGGCTCTGCGACCGTGGCGAGATCGCGCCCGGCCGCCGGGCCGATCTCGTGCGCGTCCACGTGCTCGATGGCGCCCCGTTGATCCGTACCGTGTGGCGGGAAGGCCAGCGCGTGGTCTGACATGACGCTGCTCGTCAATGCACCGCTGTTCTACGTCATGGGACCTTCCGGCGCGGGAAAGGACTCTGTGCTCGCCCGCGCGCGCGCCCTGCTGCCGGCCGACACGTCGGTCGTCTTTGCCCACCGCTACATCACGCGGCCTCCGGAAGCATCGGGCGAGAACCATGTGGCGCTGAGTGCGGCCGAGTTCGCGATGCGGCGCGCCCACGGCCTGTTCGCCTTCCATTGGCAGGCGCACGGCAACCACTATGGCATCGGCCGCGAGATCCACGCCTGGCGCAAGGCAGGTCTCACCGTGGTCGTGAGCGGGTCGCGCGAGCATTTCCAGGACGTGGCTGGCGTCGATCCGGACACCTATCCCGTCCTGATCACGGCGCCTGCCGAGCTTTTGCGCGATCGTCTGGCCGCGCGCGGCCGCGAGGACGAGGCGGCGGCGGCCCGGCGCCTCGAGCGCGGCGACGCCTATGACGTGCACGACCCGCGGTTGATCACGATCACCAACGACGGCCCGCTCGATGACGCGGCCCAGACGCTGGTTACGGCGCTTGCCACGTTTCGGTCCGCACCCGTCGCCCGCCTCCGAGCCTGAAGCGCGCCAGGACGTTGAAGGGCCGGCCCGGCGCGGGCTGGCGGAAGATGCAAAGGTCGTTCACCGGCAGCGGTTGTTCGAGGACGCCCGCGAAGCGCTGCCGCAAAATGGTCGCAACGGCCGCCCGTTCGCTGTCGTCGCGAATCCGCCCGGTCAGCGTGAGGTGGAACCGCCATTCGTCCAGAACGTAGGGATAGCCCCAGCGCGACAGCAGGACTTCCTGGCGCGGCGTAAGGTCGGTCGCGCGGCGACGCGCGAGTTCCAGCTCGTCGGCCGGCCGGCGGAATTCGTCGAACTCCACGACGCAGCGGTCGGCCAGATCCTGCAGCTCGGGGCAGCGCGCGGCCGGCACCAGTGCGAGGAAGCCCGACAGTTCGGCCAGCTCGATGGCCGGCACGGCGAAGGCGCGCTCGCCGGCCGCGAACCGGCCGACGGCTTCGACAAACTCGCTTTCCGATGCCTCGTCGGCGAGCGCGATCGGCGCTTTCAACGTACCGTGGAAGCCGTACAGGCAGGGTTCGGCCACGATCTCCGCCAGTCGCTCCGAGGGAAGGCCCTGCACCGGGCGCACGGCGCGGGTCTGCCCGGTCTCGGGGTTGCGACCCAGCCACTGGCTCGCGGTCGCGGCCAGACCGTCTTCGGGTCGCGGCGCGTAGTAGAGGGCATAGCGGGGGCGAGGCGCCGGCGGCGCGATCTCCTGATTCACGTGGCGGCCCCCGGGCGCGGACCGATCATGGCGAAGCGCAGCTGGCTGGAGACGAAATCGATAGCGGCCACGGCCACGAGGATCATCAGGATGATGAACGAGGCCTGCTGAAGTTCGAGCGTGCGGATCGCCTCGGCCAGATACAGGCCGATACCACCGGCGCCGACGATGCCGATGATGGTGGCCGAGCGCGTGTTCGATTCGAAGTAGTACAGGACTTGGCTCGCCAGCACCGGGAACACCTCGGGCAGGATGCCGAAGCGGACGCCCAGGATCCGGCCGCCGCCGGTCGAGACGATTCCCTCGACCGGCTTGCGATCGGTCGCCTCGATCGCCTCGGAGAACAACTTCCCGAAGCTGCCGATATCGGACGTCATGATGGCAAGCGCTCCGGCGAATGGCCCCAGTCCCACGACATTGATCCAGATCAGGGCCCACACGAGGATATCGACACTGCGGATCGTGTCGAGCGAGCGGCGGGACAGGAAATGGACGATGCGATTGGCCGTGACGTTCTTCGCCGCCAGCAGCGCCAGCGGTACCGCAAGGACCGCCGCCGAGAGCGTGCCCAGGAACGCGATGGCGACGGTCTCGAGCAGCGACAGGACGAAGACCCGGACATGCGCCCAGTTGCCCGGATGGGGCGGCAGCATCAACCCGGCGATCTCGCCCAGCCGGCCGAGGCCGGACAGGAACGTGCCGCGGAAGAAGCCGAGCTGGGCCATCCCGACCAGCAGCAGCGCGAAGGCCGCCAGCGCGACGACGATCATCGAACGCTGGTCGCGCGCCAGTCCGCCGAAATGCTGCGGGTGACGGCCGCGGACCGCCGCCAGGTCGAGCTTCATGCGACCGGCCATCAATGCTTCTCCTGCAGTCCGATCAGGCGGTGGCGCAGGCGTGCCGTCAGCGTGTCGATCACGGCCACGGTCACAAGGATCAGCACCAGGATCGCCGAGACGTCGGAATAGTAGAATTTGCGGATCGCCTCGATCAGATCCTGGCCGATGCCGCCGGCGCCGACGAAGCCCATGACGGCGGCTCCACGCACGTTGATCTCGAAGCGGAGCAGCGTGTAGCTCACGAAGTTCGACATCGTCTGCGGCAATGCGCCGAAGCGCATGGCGACGTGCCAATCGGCGCCGGTGGCGGACACACCCTCGACCGGCTTCATGTCGATGTTCTCGACGACTTCGGCGAAGAGCTTGCCGAGCGCTCCCAGGGTGTGAATGGCGACAGCCAGGACGCCGGCCATCGGGCCGAGGCCAAAGGCGATGACGAACATCAGGGCGAACACCAGCTCCGGCACGGTGCGGCAGAGCTCACAGAAGCGGCGCACGGCGATGCGCAGCCAGCGGCTGGGCGCCACGTTGGCGGCGGCCAGGAAGCAGAGCGCGAAAGCGCCGGCGGCTCCCAGCAGGGTGCCGACGTAGGCCATCATGAGGGTCTCGCCCAGCAGCCGGAGCCAGCGCGCCAGGCCCCAGTACCATTCGGCCGGATCAGTCCACACCGGCGCGCCGTTCTCGAGATGGAACAGGCGGAAGATGTAGCTGGTGAAGCGGCCGATATTGTCGATCAGGCGGAGCGGCGCCACTTCGGCGGAGATCGACGACAGGCCGATGGCCACGGCCACGCAGGCGAAGATCAGGGCGGTGTGCAGGCGGCGGCTGCGCACCGACGCTTCATAGGCGGCGAGCAGGGGCCGGAGCTGTGCCTCCGGCAGTTGGACGATCGGTGATGTCACGCAGTCTCCGGCAAGATCGGAAGGAGACAGGGAGCGTCCGGTGGCTGCGTCCGGACGCTCCCCATCAGGGCTGCCGTCAGCTCTTCTGCTTGCGCAGCTGGTCGATGAACTTGATCAGTTCGACG
>CAMDOT010000329.1 GCA_945903635.1 Rhizobium sp. Q54
ATCGCCGAGAGCGCGTCCCGTTGCCAGGCCGACACACTCGTTCTCGATGTGCACTTCGCTTGCCGACACGACTTTGGCCGCCAATATGTTGGCGCGTCCGATGAACCGGGCCACAAACTCGGTGGTGGGCCGGTAATAGAGATCCTGTGCCGAACCTTCCTGCATGATCGCGCCGCGGTCCATGACGGCAATGCGGTCGGAAATCGCCATCGCCTCTTCCTGGTCGTGGGTGACGTAGACCGTGGTGATGCCGATGCGCTTCTGAAGCGAGCGAATCTGATCCCGCATCTCGACGCGCAGCTTGGCGTCCAGGTTGCTGAGCGGCTCGTCGAACAGCAACACTTGTGGCTCGAAGACGACGGCGCGAGCCAGTGCCACCCGCTGCTGCTCGCCGCCGGAAAGCTGGTGAGGATGCTGCCGCTCGTACTTCGAGAGGCCGACCAGCTCCAGTACCGCGTCCACTGTGCGCCTGATCGAAGCCGTGTCGCGGCCCTGTACCTGCAGGCCATAGGCCACGTTGTCGAAGACTGAGAGGTGGGGGAAAAGCGCGTAGTTCTGAAATACGAAGCCCATGCCGCGCTTGTTGGGCAACAGGTGCGTGACGTCGCGGCCGCCTATCAGGATCGTGCCTTCGTTCGGCTCCTCGAAACCCGCGATCATGCGGAGCGTCGTGGACTTGCCGCAGCCCGACGGCCCCAGCAGCGTCAGCAACTCGCCCTCTGCCACGGTGAGGCTGACATCGCGCACGGCGTAGACCTCTCCCTTCACCGTGTGGTCGAAGCGCTTGGAAATTCGATCGAGCTTGATGCTGACGGGCGCCATGCCCCTTATCCTCCAAGAAAGCTGCGTGCCGCGGCGCCAGCAGCGGGGGTACGCAGTCGCGCCAGGACTGCACTCAGTCCTGCCACCACGACAAAGACGACGACGATCACAAACACCGAGAACGCGGCGGCTGGTCCCAGCGCCATCTCTGTCATGTTCTCGAGGATGCGCACCGTGATCAGCGTCCAACTGATAGATACCAGGAAGATGGTGGCGCTTATCGCGGTCATGGAGCGGATGAAGACGACACCAAGGCCCGCGAAAAAGGCTGGTGCGATCAGCGGGAGTGTGACGCGACGGAAAGTCTCGCCGCTGCCGGCGCCGAGACTCGCCGATGCCTCCTCGATGCTGCGGTCGATCTGCTGCAGGAGCGCAACAGTCGCGCGGATGCCGGTCGGGCTGTAGCGGAAGACGTAGCAGGCGACGATGATCAACGCGCCACCGCTCAGCGCCACCGGTGGGTCGTTGAAGGCAATGAGGTAGCCGATGCCAACGATCGTACCCGGCAGGGCATAGTTGACCATTGCCACCAGTTCCATGGCACGCCGGCCAGGAAAGCTGCGACGCGCGATCAGATAGCCGACCAGCACGCCGTAGAGGCCGCCGAGTGGCATCCCTATCGCCGCGATAATGAGCGTGTCGCGGATCGCCGGCAGGCCTTCGGTGAAGATCACCTGGTAATGGTGCAAAGTGAAGCTGTTGTTGGCCCCGAACGCCACCACCAGCGAGGCGATCAGCAGTAGCGCATAGAAATAGATGATCACCGCTGCCACGACGAAGCTGGACGCGATCAGGGCCGCGCTGGCCCACGGCGCGATGGCACGCGTGCGCGAACGCTGGCTGACCTTGCCGGTGACGGTGACGTAGGTCCGCCGACCCACCCAGTGACGCTGCAGGAAGAATACCAGAGCCGCCGGTACCAGGAGTAACAGCGACAGTACGGCCCCACCCTTGAAGTCGAACAGGCCGGTAATCTGCAGGTAAGCCTGTGTCGGCAACACTGGGAAGGAGTTGCCGGCCAGGATCAGCGGCGTCGCGAAATCGGCCAGTGAGGCCGCAAACAGGAGCAGGAACGCGTTGGCAAAGCCCGGCACGGCGAGCGGCAAAGTGACCGTGCGGAAGATGCGCCAACGTGAGCCGCCGAGACTCAACGCCATCTCCTCAAGGTTAGGATCAATCGCCGCCAGGATTGGCCGCAGTGTGAGATAGGCGATCGGGAAATAAGTGAGCGTCTCCGCGAAGGCGGTGCTCAAGAACCCGTAGGCCGAGACATTGGTAAGGCCGAGCAGATCGTGCGTGATGAAGCCCTTGGGGCCGAATGAGAAGATGATCGAGATCGAGGTCGTGAAGGGGGGCGAGACCAACGGTAGCAACGCCGCCGCATCGAGCACGGTGAGCCAGCGACGGCCCAGTCCGCCACGCACGGCGGTGAGTGCGAACAGGAAGCCCAGTAGCGTGCCCCACGCGCCGACGACCGTGGCCAGGATCAGGCTGTTGAGGAAGGCCGCCTGGTGGCTGGCGTCAGTGATACTCTCGAGTAGGGGGCCGAGCGTCAGGCCGCTCTCGTCGACGAAGGCGCGCTCAAGCAGGTGGGCCAGCGGGTAGAGCACGAACAGCAGCAGGAGGGCCCAGATCACGGCGATCGTTCCCAGCAGGGCTGGGTCGCCGGCGACCCGTCGCCACGAAGCGTGAGAGGCCTGGGCCACGATGCTACTGCGCGGGCAGTACTTCCTTCACCCAGCGTTCGATGATGCGCTTGCGGTTTGCGCCGGCGTAGTCCTCGTCGATCGGGAAGATCTTGGCGCCCTTCAGCACCTCGGCGAGCGACGCCTCGGTCTTCACTTCGGGGTTGGCAGGCACAAAGTTCACCTTGAACTCGGCGAGCTTGGATTGCATCGCTGGGCTGGTCGCGAAGTCGATCAGCTTCTTGCCTCCTTCGGGATTCTTGGCACCCTTGATCAACGCGATCGCCTCGGCTGATGTGCCGATGCCTTCCTTGGGGAAGGAGATCACGACGTCGTAGCCCTTGGCTTTGGTCTCAAGAGCATCGACGATGAAGAAGATGCCGCCCGCAGCCTGGCCCAGGCCGGTCGGCAAGGTCCCGCCACCGCCGCTCTTTGTATAGACCTGCACGTTCGGCCGCAGCTTCTTCAGGTAGGCGAAGGCCTTGTCCTCGTCACGGCCGTTGACTTCGAGCACGGAGAAGATGCGCGTCACCGCCGTCCCCGAGGTGCGCGCGTCGGCCATCTGCAGGCTGTTCTTATAGGCCGGGTCCAGGAGGTCGTCCCACGAGGCCGGCGGCTTCAGGTTGTTGGTCTTGAGGAAGCCGGCATTGGTCATGAACACCAGCGGATCGTCGGCAATCGCGGTCCATAGCCCGTCGGGCTGCTTGAAGCGCGCCGGCAGCTTGCCGAACGCGGGCGCCTTGTATGGGGCGAAGATGTTTTCCTTGATGCCGGCGGCAAAGGTCTCGACCGGGCCGCCGAACAGGACGTCGATGCGCGGGTTGTTCTTCTCGGCAATAACGCGGGCCAGCGCCTCGCCGGAGGAGAAGCGCAGGAAATTGACCTTGATGCCGGTCTGCTTCTCGAACTCCTGGAACATCGGCCGAGCATAGTTTTCCGGCCAGATCGTATAGACATTGACCGGGTCCGCCGCCTGCGCACTCGAGAGGCCGATAACCCACGCGGCGAGGGTTGCTGCAACCAAACCAAAGCTCTTCATCGCGTTTCCTCTCGATCCATTTATTAAGGATTTGTTACAGCTTAACCGAAGGGCGACGGCGGGGAAGCATGAATAACCATCTGGCTGTTGAAGATTCGATCCGATTACCGTTCAGAGAGGTCGGTGGCCCGCAGAGGGTAATGGGCCGCTAACAGCGATCAGACGGAAGGTGCGGGCTGGCCCGTCGCCTCGGTCTGCACGGCCTTGAGGCGCGATTCGGCAAGTTCGCCGGCGGCCTCGAGAATGGGATAGGCAACCGTCGTCAGGTGGCCGTTGATGCGCTTGAGGTCACGGATCACATCCATGTGGATCGAGCTGGTCTCGATCGACTCCGGCCGGCCTTCGCGCAGGCGGGCATAGTGGCTGTCGGCGGCGCGGGCCTCGGCCTCGCGCATGGCGGTCTTCTCGGCGACCAGGCGGCGGGCGAGCGTGATGTCGCGCGTCGTGAAGACGTTCAACGCCAGCCTGAGGTTCTCCAGTACTTGCGAGTGGATGGCGCGCAGCTCGGCCATGCCTTCGGGCGAGAAGGTGTAGCGGTTCCTGATCTTCTTGGCCGCAAGCTCCATCAGGTTCTTGTCGATGATATCGCCGACATGCTCGAGGTTGGTGGTGAAGGTCAGGATCTCGACGTAGCGCTTGCCGTCCTCCTCGCCGAGCTCGTTGCGTGAGGTCTGGATGAGGTAGAGCTTGATCGCCTCGTACAGCCGGTCGACTGAATCGTCGGCCGCCTCGATCGCCTTCACGGCCTTGGTGTCGTTGCGGTCGAAGACAGTGATGGTCTCGCGCAGCATGTCGGCCACGCGATCGCCGAGGTTCAGGGTCTCGCGCAAGGCGCAGCCCAGCGCCTCGGCCGGGCTGTCGAGCACGTTGGCATCGAGATGGCGCGGCTTGCTCGGATCGTCGGGCACCGGCCGGTCGGGCAGCAGACGGCGGCACATCCATGCGACGACGTCGACGAGAGGCAGGAAGACGATCGCTGCTGCGATATTGAAGAAGGTGTGGAAGTTCACCGGCATGCGGGTGAGCGAGCTGTCGATCAGCGACAGCCATTCGACCGCGGGTCCGAGGAAGGGCAGGAGGACGATGCCCGTGATCGCCCGGGTCAGCAGGTTGGCGAGCGGCACGCGCCGCGCCGCCACGTCGGAACCGGACTGCGCCATGTAGGGGGCCAGCGCGCCGCCGATATTGGCGCCGATCACCAGGGCGAGCGCCAGTTTGGGTTCGATCAGGCCACTGCCGGCGAACGACATCACCAGCAGCACGGTCGACAGGCTCGAATGTACGAACCAGGTCGCCAGGGTGCCGACGATGACGGCGATAACATACTCGTCCTGCAGCCCCTGCAGCAGCGCCATGAAGGCGGGCGCGGTGCGCAGCGGCAGGGTGGCGAGCGCCAGCAGCTTGAGCGACAGCAGCATCAGGCCGAGCCCGATCGCCACCCGGCCGAGATGGTGCGGCTTGTCGGAGTCGCTGGACAGGAAGGTGATGACGCCGACGCCGATCAGCAGCGGCGAGACCCAGCCGAGATCGAAGGACAGGACTTGGGCCGCGATTGTGGT
>CAMDOT010000330.1 GCA_945903635.1 Rhizobium sp. Q54
AACCTAGTACCCACTTTCCATCTTGGGTGATTCATGATTCAAGATCGGAATGATTCTCGAAGCAAGAGAGGTTCGGCTGACGGCGAAGATACGCAAGGTGCTTGAGGCGCGTTGCCGGGCACCGAGCACCCCGCAGCGGGACGTGAGGCGGGCACGGATCGTGTTGTTGGCGGCGCAAGGTCGCAGCACGCGTTCGATTGCCGAGGAAGTTGGTGTTCAGCCGCGGATCGTCAGCAATTGGCGGCGTCGCTTTGCCGACCACGGGCTCGGCGGGTTGAAGGATCGGCCCCGGGCAGCCAAGCAGCCGATCTATGGCACGGCGACGAACAAGCGCATCCTGGCGCTTCTGGATCAGGCGCCGCTGCAGGGCTATGCGCGGTGGACCGGTCCGCTACTGGCCAAGGCATTGGGCGATGTTGACGTTCAGTATGTCTGGCGCTTTCTGCGCGAGCACAAGATCGATCTTGCTGCTCGCAAGTCCTGGTGCGAGAGCAACGACCCGGAATTCACGGCGAAAGCCGCCGATGTGGTCGGCCTCTATATAGACCCGCCCGCCAAGGCGATCGTTCTGTGCATTGACGAGAAGCCTTCGATCCAAGCGTTGGAACGCGCGCAAGGCTATCTCAAGCTGCCGAACGGCCGGACCCTGACCGGCCAAAGCCACGACTATAAGCGGCACGGAACCACGACGTTGTTCGCAGCGCTCGAAGTCGCCACCGGAAAGATCATTGCCGCGCATTCAAAGCGCCGCCGCCGTGTCGAGTTCCTCGGCTTCATGAATTGCGTCGTCGCGGCCTTTCCCGATCGCGAGCTTCATGTCGTGCTCGATAATCTGAATACGCACAAGAAGAACGAGCGCTGGCTCAAGAAACATCCGAACGTCCATTTCCACTTCACGCCGACGCGCGCTTCGTGGCTCAATCAGGTCGAAGCATGGTTTTCGATCCTGCAGGGCCTGTCGCTGAGCGGCGCTTCGTTCACTGCCGTCGAGCCGTTGCAGGAGCACATCGATGCCTTCATCGCAGCATACAACGAAACTGCCGAACCCTTCGCTTGGACCAAGAAGAAAGTTCGTCAACGAAGGTTCAAGAACCGTCGTATCACTCAGGTATGATTCTGGGTACTAGGTCAGGACTTGCTGATGTTCCAGAAGACCAGCACCGAGCCCTTGACCACGCCCTGGACGTTCTTCCGCCACACGAACGGCGGATCGAACTGGCCGAGCAGCGTATACGGCTGAGTCTCCATCAGGCGCTTATGCAGCGGCTCAAGAATGGCCTTGCGGGCGGCGTCGTCCGGCGCCCTGAGGAAGGAGTCGCGTAGCTTCTCGACCTCGGCATCGCAAGGCCAGCCGAACCAGTTGGTCTGGTCGCAGGCCATGTTGGTGCCGATGTTGGTCAGCGGGGAGTGCATGGTCGTTCCGGTGAACCACGTTGTGAACATGTTCCAGCCGCCCTTGTCGGGCGGATCCTTCTTCGGCATGCGGCTGACCACGGTGCCCCAGTCGGTCACCACCATCTCGACGTTGACGCCGGCCTCCTTGAGGTTGGCGGCGGCGACCAGCGCCATGGCGCCGATCTGCGGCAGCTCGTTGGTGGTGATGAGCGTCAGCTTCTCGCCCTTGTAGCCGGCTTCGGCGAAGAGCTGCTTGGCCTTGGCGAGGTCCTTCTTATGATAGGGCTCCGACCCGGCCTGGGTCGTCCATGGCGCGTCGCAGACGTAGTAGGCGTAACAGACCTTCCACCATTTCTGATCGCCGTATGCCGCGGCCATGAAGTCCCGCTGATCGAATAGATAGGCCAGCGCCTGGCGCGCCTTCACGTTGTTGAACGGCGGATGCAGGGAGTTGACGCGGATGCCGCCGTAGTTGCCGAAGGGCGGCAGCTTGTCGATGACGATGTCCTTGTTGTTGACGAGCGGGCCCAGCTGGTCGGTCGCCGGCGAATCCCAGAGGTCGACCTCGCCCTTGGTCAGCGCCGCGGCGACCGTGCCCGAATCCGGGATGATGTGCCACTCGACGCGGTCGACCTTGACGATCGTGCCGCCGGTGAGCCCGTCCACCGGCTCGCTTCGCGGGATGTAGTCGGCGTTCTTCTTGAAGGCGACGAAGGCGCCGGGCTTCCACTCGTCGCGGTTCAGGACGAACGGGCCGGAGCCGATGGCGGTGGCGATGGGAGTCGCGGAATCGGTCTTGGCATCGGCCTCGCGGTAGATCGCCGGCATCTGGCCGCCGGCCGAGCCGAGGGAGAACTCGACGAAGCCGTAGGGCTCCTTCAGCGTGAGGGTGAAGGTGCGGTCGTTGACGGCGGCCATGTCGGCGGTGAAGGCGGCGAGACGCTGGCCGATCACGTCGCGCTTGGTCCAGCGCTGGATCGAGGCGACCACGTCCTTGGACGTCACCGGCTGGCCGTCATGGAACTTGAGCCCGGGGCGGAGCGTGAAGGTGTAGGTGAGCTTATCCGGCGATACTGTCCAGGCCTCGACCATCTGCGGCTTGGCGCCGAGCTTGTAGTCCCACGCGAACAGCGTGTCGTGGACCATCAGCGCGAAGATCTTGGTGACCTGGATCGACGAGAAATGCGTGTCCAGCACCTTGACGTCCGCCTGGGGCACGACGCGCAGCACGTTGTTCTGAGCTTTGGCCGGTGCCACCGCCGAGACGGCGAGCACGGCCGCGGCGAAGACCGATCCTAGTAGTCTCACCCGTTTCATGACGAGGCTCCTCTGTTTTTTCGATGGGCCACCGCAGTTCGCCTGCCGGCCGGTTTTCCGAACCGCACGAAGTGTGGCTGATCGGAAACGATCCGCGCAAGAGGCGGAACGAATGGGGGACTGGCGGTGCCGGCTGGGAAGGCCGCGTCAACGGCAAGTATGCCGAGTTCGACTGAAACCCGATCCGCTATCTCGACAAGCCCGTTCAGCGCCAGATGCTGGCCGGCTTCGACCGCCAAGCCCGCATCGGAATGGTCATGCCGTTGGACGAGCGCTGCGATCGCTGGCAGCGAATGTGGACGGTGCTGGGTCGCACCACGCAGCGGGATTGGAGCCACCGCTTCCTGAAAGCCCCGGGCGAGGCGCGCGCCGCGTTGCGGCCAGCGGAGGATGCGGCGGCCTGACGGCCGGCTTGACGGGTATCCGGATACGCTTTATTTTATAACTGACTGGTCAGTTATAAAATGCGCGCTACAACATCTTCCACCCGCCGGCGCGGCCGGCCTCGGAAAATCGCCGGCCCCGACGACATCCTGGCCGCAGCGCTCAGGGTCTTCGCCGCGACGGGTTACTCGCGGGCCAGGCTCGAGGATGTCGCGCGCGAAGCCGGCATCTCGAAGGCCGCGCTCTATCTCTACTTCGACGGCAAGCAGGCGATCTTCGAAGCGCTGGTGCGCTCGGCGGTCGTCCCCAATGTCGAGCGGCTAGAGGCGCTGGTCGCCGGCTGGCAAGGCAACTCGGCCGACCTGCTGCGCAACCTCATCCAGGCGATCGGCCGCCTGGTGATCGAAAGCGAGCTCTCGGCGTTTCCAAAGCTCATCGTCGCCGAGGCTGCGAATTTTCCGGACCTCGCGCAGTTCTACCGGACCCAGGTGATCGAGCGGGTGCTCGGCGTGCTGGCCTCGATCGTGTCACGCGGCGTCGCCTCCGGCGAGTTCCGGCCGGCCGATCCCGCGCTCTCGGCGCGGCTGGTGATCGCGCCCCTCCTGTTCTCGACGCTGTGGAAGACCTGCTTCGTCCGGGACGACGAGCCGCGCTTCGACCCGGCGCCGCTGCTTTCGCTCCACGTCGAGACTCTGATCCGGGGGCTCGCATGAAACGCCTGTCTTGCGCCCTGCTCGCGCTCGCGCTCGCCGCCTGCGACGAGGCGCCGAAGGAGCGCGTCTATCTGGGCTATGTCGAAGGCGAGCGCGTCACCATCGCCGCGCCTGAAGGCGGTTGGATCGAGGAGGTCTTCGTCGGCGAAGGCGATGCCGTCGTCGCCGGACAGAAGCTGTTCCGTCTGGAATCGCGAAAGGAGTCCGCCCAGCGCGACGCCGCCAAGGCGAAGCTCGACCAGGCCGCGGCCGGGCTCGCCGATCTGCTGACCGGCAAGCGCGCCGACGAGGTCAAGGCAGTCGAGGCGCAGATCGCCCAAGCCGAAGCCAATCTCGGCCTCGCCCAGCGCGAGCGTGTCCGCCAGCAGGAGCTGTCCGGCTCGCCGGCCGCGAACCCGCAGCGGCTCGACCAGGCGCGCGCCAACTTCGAGGCCGATCGCGCCCGCTTGGCCGAGCTCCAGGCGCAATTGCGGGTCGCGCGCCTGCCTGCCCGCGAGGATCAGATCGCCTCCGCCCGCGCGCAGATGGAGGCCGCCGCCGCGGCATTGGCCGAGGCGGAGATCCGGCTCGGCGACCGTAGTGTCGCAGCCCGCGTCGGCGGACGGGCGGAGCGGCTGGTGCGCCGCGCCGGCGATCTTGCGCCGGCCGGGGGCGCCGTCGTGACGCTGCTGCCGCCGGAAGGCATCCATGTGCGGATCTACGCGCCGGAGGCGGATCTCGCCGGGCTTCGGATCGGGACCAAGCTGGCGGTTACCTGCGACGGCTGTGCCCGCGCGCTGACCGCCGAGGTCACCTTCGTCGCCGGCGAGGCCGAATTCACCCCGCCGGTGATCTACGCCGTCGAGAGCCGGCGGAAGCTGGTCTACATGGTGAAGGCGCGGCCGTCCGCCGCCGGCCTGAAGCCCGGCCAGCCGGTCGAAGCCAGGCTCATGCCGTGAGCGGGGCCCTCGCCATCGACGTCGAGGGACTGACCAAGCGTTTCGGCGGCCGCACGGTCGTCGACAACATCGCTTTGAAGGTGCCGGCGGGCGAGGTCTGGGGCTTCCTCGGCCCCAACGGCAGCGGCAAGACCACGACCATCCGCATGCTCTGCGGCCTGCTCAAGCCCGATGGCGGGCGCGGCACCTGCCTCGGTCTCGACATCCTGGCCGAGGCTGAGGCGATCAAGCTGCAGGTCGGCTACATGACCCAGCGCTTCAGCTTCTACGAGGACCTGACGGTCTCGGAGAATCTCGACTTCGTCGCTCGCCTGTACGCACTTCCAGGTCGTCGTCGCCGGGTCGACGAA
>CAMDOT010000331.1 GCA_945903635.1 Rhizobium sp. Q54
TCAGTGATTGCGCTTCAGCAGAATCAGTATGAGCCATGACGGCGACACGGGCCTTGTTGCCGATTTTGTGGAAGGTCGACGAAACTTCTTTAAGAATGTTATCGCCAGTTTGTTTAATCTCAGAACTGCCAACCAAGAAGAATACGATATGGCTGGGCGGAAGCAGTGCGTTGGCCGGCGCGACGAAGGCCATCGACCAGAGCACCGACACGATAACACTGAAAAGAGTGCCAGAGCGCATCAGGCCTTACCTCCCCTTGCAGGCGGGCTTGCACTTCTCGAGGAAAGCGGCGAGGTCTTCCATGCGCGTGAAGCGGACGTCGCCGATGTGACGGTCTTGCATGCTCACTCCCCTCTACTGTCGCCGGCCCTCAGCGGGCCGGTGTTTCCGGGCCGAATCCCTGCAGCGTCCAGACGAGCGGCGTCGTGCCGACCTGGATACCGCCGCTGCGAGGTCGGTCGATGTCGACGATCAGTGCGATCGAGATCGTCCAGATGAACAGGAACAGGACCGACATCACGATCTGCCGGCCGCCCGCGATCCCGAACCCGTAGCCGATGGCGCCCATGGTCAGCATCGATACCAGGACCAGCAGGCGGATGACGTAGGCCGGCACGCTGGTGGTGAAATTGCGCCGGTTGGTCAGCGACAGGTCGATGGTCTCGTTGAGCGAGGTGACGAGCGAGGCGGTGATCGGCGTCGGCGCCCGCTCGGCCGCCCGCTCCACCGCGCGCCACATGTCGTTCTGGAGCGCACCGGTCCGGGCGTACATGCGGTCGACTTCGGCCGGGGTCTCGCCGCCGTTCACGGTGTCGATGCGCAGCTTCGTGTATTCGCGCAGGATACGCTGGATCACCCGTCCCTCCTCGCCGCCGACCAGGCTCGCGCGCAGCCACGTGGTGCCGATGGAATTGGCCTCGGCCAGCACCGAATCGCGCCGCGCTTCATAGCGGCCGGACGCCATGGACAGCGAGATTCCCAGCAGGAAGGCCAGCAGGCCGACCATGCCGGCGGTGGCGAAATTCAGGGAAGACTTCTCGGCTTCCGGCGGCTCGCGACGCCGTCGCACGAGACGGCCGAGGTGATAGCCGATTTCCTGCGCCACCAGCAGCAGGGCCAACAGCACCCACATGCCGAGGGTGAGGTTGCCGCCGATGAGGTCGCGCAGCAGGTCGAAGACTTTGTCGATCGGGCCGAGATTCATGACGTGCGAACAGCTCCCCTCACCGGCCCTTGAAGGCCGGCTTCCTCTTCTCGAGGAAGGCGTTGAGGCCTTCGAAGTGGTCCTCGGTCGCGGCGCAGGCCGAAAGGCCCTCGGCTTCGCGGTGGGAATGCTCGTCCCATGAATTGTCGAACGAGTTGCGGATCAGGCTCTTGGCGACGCCCAGGGCGAAGGTCGGACCGTCGGCCAGCTTGCGCGCCATCTTCTCGGTCTCGGCCACGAGCTTATCCTTGGGAACCACCCAATTGAGAATGTTGTTGTCCTTGGCTTCCTGCGCGCTGAACCGCTCGCCTAAAAGCGCGATCTCAAGCGCCTTCCGCTCGCCCACGACGCGCGGCAGGAAGTAGGTGGCGCCGCCGTCCGCGCTGAGGCCGATGTGGCGGTAGGCCAGGGTGAAGAAGGAATCGTCGCTGGCGATGGCGAGGTCGCAGTTCAGGATCAGCGACAGGCCGAAGCCCGCGGCGGCGCCCTGCACCGAGGCCAGCACCGGCTTGTTCATGCGGCGGATCTGGTAGATCGCCTGGTGCGCCTTCACGACCCGCATCTCGAAGCCCGCGAGGTGGGCCTCCTTCTCGGTCGTCAGCGACTTGTGGAAGCCGCGGATGTCGCCGCCCGCCATGAAATGCGTGCCGGCGCCGCGGATCACCACGCAGCGCACCGCGGGGTCCTTCTCGAACTTGGCGCTGTGCTCGATCAGCAGATCGCGCATCTCCATCGACAGCGCGTTCAGCTGCTCCGGCCGGTTGAGGGTCAGCCAGCCGATGCCGTCTTTGACCTCGGCGAGAACGTGCGGTTCGGACATGCGGGCGATTCCTCCAACTCTTGTTGGCACCCAGTCTGCCCGCTCGGGACGCGCTACTCCAGCAAATCAGAACGCCTCGGCCGGGAGCGCCATCACGGTTGCCGCACCCGCCTTGATCTGGTGGTTGAGCGACACGGTCTGCGGCAGCACGCGCGTCACGTAGAAGCGCGCGGTGGTGAGCTTGGCTTCGTAGAAGGCGTTGTCGTTGCCGGCGGCGAGGCCCTTGTGGGCGGCCACGACGATGCGGTTCCACATGAAGGCCATGGCGGTGAGCGCCATCAGGCGCAGCAGGTCCGACGCGGCGGCGCCCGCCTCATCCGGGTTCTTCATGGCGTTCTGCATCAGGAAGAGTGCTGCGTCCTGGACGCGGCCCAGCGCCTTCTCCAGCGGCTCGACGAACTCCTTCATCTTGTCGTCGGCCTTGTGCTTGGCGACGAAGCCCGCGATCTCGCCCAGCAGGCGCTGGGCGGCAGCGCCGCCCTTCATCGGCAGCTTGCGGCCGACGAGGTCGAGCGCCTGGATGCCGTTGGTGCCTTCGTAGAGCTGCGTGATGCGCGCGTCGCGCACGAGCTGCTCGACGCCGTTCTCGCGGATGTAGCCGTGGCCGCCGTAGGTCTGCACCGCGAGGTTGGCGCACTCGCTGCCCATGTCGGTGAAGTGCGCCTTGATGATCGGCGTCAGCATCTGGATCAGGTCGTCGGCGGCGTCGCGCTTGTCCTTGTCGGGATGGCTGTGCGCCTCGTCGATCAGCAGGCCGACCCACAGCGACAGCGCGCGGGCAGCCTCCGTGAACGACTTCTGGATCATCAGCATGCGCCGGACGTCGGGATGCACGATGATCGAGTCGGCCGGGCCATTGGCGTTCTTCGGCCCGGTGAGCGAGCGGCCTTGCAGGCGGTCGCGGGCATAGGCGACGGCGCTCTGGTACGAGGTCTCGGCGATGCCGAGGCCCTGCATGCCGACGCCGAGGCGGGCCGCGTTCATCATCACGAACATGGCGGGCATGCCGCGGTTGAGCTCGCCCACCAGCCAGCCCTTGGCGCCGTCGAGGTTCATGACGCAGGTGGCATTGGCCTTGATGCCCATCTTGTGCTCGATGGCGCCGCAGCGGATGCCGTTGCGCTCGCCCACAGTCATTTGTCCATTGGGGCCGTCGGCCTTGGGAATGAACTTCGGCACGAGAAAGAGCGAGATGCCCTTGGTGCCGCCCGGCGCATCCGGCAGGCGCGCCAGCACGAGATGGAGGATGTTCTCGGTGAGGTCATGCTCGCCGGCCGAAATGAAGATCTTGGTGCCGGTGATTGCATAGCTGCCGTCGGCCTGCAGCTCGGCCTTGGTGCGGATCAGGCCCAAGTCGGTGCCGCACTGGGGCTCGGTCAGGCACATGGTGCCCGCCCAAGTGCCGTCGGTGAGCTTGGGCAGGTACTTCTTCTTGAGGTCGTCCGAGCCGTGCCGCGACAGCGCCTCGTAGGCGCCGTGGCTGAGGCCCGGGTACATCGCGAAAGCCTGGTTCGAGGCGGTGAACATCTCCTGCAGTGCGAAGCCCACGGTGGCGGGCAGGCCCTGGCCGCCGTATTCGGGATCGCAGGTGACGGCAGTCCAGCCGCCGTCGCGGAACATGTCGTAGGCGTGCTTGAAACCCTTGGGGGTGCGGACGACGCCGTTCTCGTAGGTGCAGCCTTCCTCGTCGCCGGTGCGGTTGAGCGGGAACAGCACGTTCTCGCAGAGCTTGGCCGCTTCCTCGATGATGGCGTGGATGGTGTCGGGCGTGGCGTCCTCGTAGCCCGGCAGCTTGGCGAGCTGCGAGACGTCGAGCACCTCGTTCAGCACGAACTGGATATCCTTCAGCGGCGCCTTGTAGACGGCCATGGCTTCCTCCGTGAGTTTCTTGTCAGCTTTGCGGTCTAGTCGCTTTCCGGGTCGGCGCCGCGCTGCTTCAGCTCGGCTTCGACTTGTGCTTCGACTTCCTTGAATTCGGCAATCTGTGCGTCGAGGTCGCGACGCTTGGCTTCCAGGTCGGCCACGTGGCTGCGGCTGCGGCGCAGGAGCTCGCGCAGCTGCTGCACGCCGGTGCGGTCGACCTGATAAAGGTCGAGCAGCTCGTGGATCTCGGCAAGCTTGAAGCCCAGCCTCTGGCCGCGGCGGATCCAGCCCAGCCGCGCACGGTCCCCGGCGCTGTAGAGCCGCTGCGTGCCCTGGCGGCGCGGCTTGATCAGCCCCTCGTCCTCGTAGAAGCGGATGGTGCGCGGCGTCACGGCGAACTCGCGCGCCAGTTCGGCGATGCTGTAGATGCGCTGCGTGTCGCGCGGCGCTGGGCTTTTGGCCGAAGGGGTGACGGCGACGGACATGGTGACGAAGATGTAGTTAACGTTTACGTAAACGTCAATGTGGGTTTACGTAAACGTCAAGGGTCAGAGGCCTTCGCCGCGCCCGGCGTCTCAGATGATGAACAGATGGTCGTGCGTCAGGGCAAGGCCCGGCGCCAAGGCGGCGAACTGCGTTGCAGCGCCGGCTCCCGAACCATCCGCGTCGTAGCTCAGCCTGCCCGTGACGTCGTTGTAGATGATCCGGTCGTCGGCATCGTGCGCGGCGGCGCCGATAAAGAACTCGTCCTCCGACAGCGGACCGGCGCCGAGCGCGGCGAAGATCCCCTGGCTCAGCCCGATCGAATCGCCGGCGACATTGAAATCGACGATGGCATCGAGGTTCGTTCTCGCGTGGAGCGCCGTGGAGAACACGAACGTGTCGCTTCCGCCGCCACCCGTCAGCTTGTCGTTGCCCGCCCCGCCATCCAGCGTGTCGTCGCCGGCGCCGCCAGTAACTCTGTTGGCAATCTCGTTGCCGGTTCCGACGAAGTTACCTGCCCCGGTGAACGTCAATCGGTCGACTTCCGAGGTAAGCATGTAGCTCGACAGGGTCGTCAGGACCGTGTCGATGCCTCCTCCCGCGATCTCCGTCACGGCGTCGCCGGCATCGTCGACGTAGTAGGTGTCGTTGT
>CAMDOT010000332.1 GCA_945903635.1 Rhizobium sp. Q54
AGGCATCCCGGATCGTCGCAGTGCATGCAGCCGTCCTTGCGGATCAGCCACTCCAGATCGGCGCCCTGTTCGTACTCGGTGAACCGCATCACGGTCCACGAGGCCGGCGTCAGGTCGGTCGGGTTGTTGTAGGTGCCGTCGGTGTAGCCGATCGCCTGGTCGAGCTGGTTCCACTCGAGGCAGGCGGTCTGGCAGGCCTTGCAGCCGATGCACTTGCTGACGTCGATCAGCTTGGCGACGGCGACTGCAGCGGGCTTGCCGGCCGGCAGGGGCGGCACGCTGGAGGCGGAGCGGCGGCGGAGGTCGAGGGCTTGCAGGACAGACATTTCACCCTCCCCCTTAAACCGTTGCCGGCTGTGAAGCCGGTGGCGTTGTTTTCTTCACATCGACCAGGAACGCCTTGTATTCAGGCGTGTTCACGCTGGCGTCGCCGACCGACGGCGTCAGCGTGTTGAGCGGGTACGATTTCCTGGTAAGGCCGATGAAGCCGAAGTGAATCGGCAGCCCGATGACGTCGCAGGGCTTGCCGTCGACCATGATCGGCCGGAAGCGCTTGGAGACCGACGCCTTGGCCTTGATCATGCCGCGTTGGCTCGACACCTCGACCCAGTCGCCGTTCTTGATGCCCTTGGCCTTGGCCAGCCGCTCGCCCATCTCGACGAACATCTCCGGCTGCAGCACGGCATTGTCGTGGACGTTCTTGGTCCAGTAGTGGAAGTGCTCGGCGAGGCGATAGCTGGTCGCCACGATCGGGAACTTGTCGGGCGTGCCGAACGACTTGGCGTCGGCCGCGAACACCCGGACCGCCGGATTGGTGCTGACCTTGGGATGCAGCGGATTGGCGATATAGGCGTCCATCGGTTCGTAGTGCTCGGGGAACGGACCGTCAGGCATGGCGGCGCGGCTGAAAATCCTCGCCGTGCCTTCCTGATTCATGATGAACGGGCCGACCGACTTGTCCGGCGCCATGGTGGGCGCGTAGTCGGGCACATCGCCCCCGACCCAGCGCGAGCCGTTCCAGGTGATGTACTTCTTGCGCTCGCTCCACGCCTTGCCCGAGGGATCGGCCGAGGCGCGGTTGTAGAGAAGGCGCCGGTTGGCCGGCCACGAGAAGCCCCAGTTGGGATGGATGCCGAGGCCGGTCGGGTCGCTGGCGTCGCGGCGCATCGACATGTTGCCGGCCTCGGTATAGACGCCGGTGTAGATCCAGCAGGCACCCGACGTCTTGCCGTCGTCCCGCATCAGCCCAAAGGTGGGCAGCAACTGGCCAGCCTTCAGCAGCGTCTTGGTCGGATCGGCAGGATCCGGCAGATCCTGGATGGCGTAGCCGTTGATCTCCTTCAGGAGTTCGACCGGATCGGGATGTGCGGGCTTGGCGTAGTTCCAGGTCGTGTTGACGATGGGATCGGGGAACGCGCCGCCTTCCTTCGTATAGAGGGCGCGCAGGCGACTGTGCAGGTCGGCGATGATCTGGATATCGGTGCGCGACTCGCCCGGCCCATCGACCGCCTTCCAGTGCCACTGAATGACGCGGCTGGAGTTGGTGAAGCTGCCCTCGTCCTCGGCATACGCCATGGCGGGAAGCTGGAAGACCTCGGTCTGGATCGCCTTGGGATCGGCGTTGTGGAATTCGCCGTGGTTCTCCCAGAAGCGCGCCGTCTCGGTCTCGAGCGGATCGATGATGACCAGCCACTTGAGCTTCGAAAGGCCGATCTGGGTCTTGGTCTTGTTGGGCCCCGCCATCAGGATGTTGAGACCCTGGCAGAACAGGCCGTTCATCTGGCCGCCCGCCATCATGTCGACCATCTTCATGACGTCGTAGGTCGTGTCGAACTTGGGCAGGTAGTCGTAGGCCCAGTCATTGTCCTTGGTCGCCGCAGCACCGAACAGGCTCTTCTGCTGGCTGACGAAGAACTTGCCGTAGTTCTGCCAGAAGCTGGTCTGGCCCGGTCGGATCGGCTTGAAGGCACGCGACTTCATGTAGTCGGCGAAGGTGGTTTCCCGCTCCGTCGGCAGCACCAGGTAGCCCGGCGTCGAGGTCGACAGCAGCGCGAAATCGGTGATGCCCTGGACGTTGGAGTGCCCGCGCAACGCGTTCACGCCGCCGCCCGGGATGCCCATGTTGCCCAGCAGGAGCTGGATCATGGCCATGCTGCGGATGTTCTGCGCGCCGGTGGTGTGCTGCGTCCAGCCCAGCGCATAGAGCGACGTCATCGAGCGCTCGCCGTTGGCGGTCGTGGCGATCAGCTCGCAGATCTGCAGGAACTTGGCCTTGGGCGTGCCGCAGATGCGTTCGACCATCTCGGGCGTATAGCGCTCGACATGGGCCTTCAGAAGGTTGATGGCGCAACGCGGGTTCTGCAGGGTCTCGTCGACCTTGGCCATGCCCTGTTCGTCGAATTCATAATCCCACGTCGAACGATCAGCGTAGCTCTTCCTGGACGCGTCGTAGCCCGAGAACAGGCCGTCCTCGAACTTGAAGCCTTCCTTGATGATGTACGAGGCGTTGGTGAACGCCTTGACGTATTCCTGGTGGATCTTGCCATTACCCAGCAGGTAGCGCATCAGGCCCGACAGGAAGGCGATGTCGGTGCCCGGCCGGAGCGGCGCGTAGAGATCCGAAACCGCCGCCGAACGAGTGAAGCGCGGATCGACCACGATCAGCTTGGCGCCGTTGTTGGCCTTGGCTTCGGTCACCCACTTGAAGCCGCACGGATGGGCCTCGGCGGCGTTGCCGCCCATGATCAGCACGACATCGGCGTTCTTGATGTCGTTCCAGCTGTTCGTCATCGCGCCACGTCCGAATGTGGGGCCAAGACTGGCCACCGTCGGTCCGTGTCAAATTCTAGCTTGATCCTCCAAGGCGAGTATCCCGGTAGATCGGATCGCCTTGTAGGTGAGGTAGCCTGCCTCGTTGCTGCACGAGGAGCCGGCGAAGAAGCCGGTGGTGAGCCAGCGGTTCACCGTGACGCCGTCGCGATTCTTGGCGACGAAATTCTTGTCGCGATCTTCCTTCGCCAGCTTGGCGATGCGTTCCATCGCGAAGTCCCAGGTCACGCGCTCGAACTTGTCGCTGCCCGGCTTGCGGTGCATCGGATACTGCAGCCGGTTCGGGCTGTGCATGAAGCCGAGCGAGGCCGCGCCGCGCGGGCAGAGCGTGCCGCGATTGATCGGGTTGTCCGAGTCGCCCTCGATGTGGATGACCTTGGGCTTGGCGTCCTTCGTGCCATCGGTCGCCGAATAGACGAGGACACCGCAGGCCACCGCGCAGTAGGGACAGGTGTTGCGTGTCTCGGTCGCTTTTTCGAGCCGGTAAGGCCGGACACCGGCCGCGAGGCCTTCGCCCGCGCCTATGAATCCCAGAGCCCCAACGGAAGAGGCGGCCAGCCCGGCCGCGCTCACCTTCATGAATTGCCGACGTGAAACGGCCATGAGCAGCTCCATCCCTAGCGACGCTTTATCGGGCACTTAAGCGCCCGTTTATTTGGCAATGCGTCTCGCCCAGTGAAACGCGGCAGCGTCACTGAATCAACATAAATCCGTCGGGAAAGTGAAAAATCCCAATGTTGTGAACAACCTAGGGTTTGCGCTGGAGGCCCCAGGTTTCGGCCAGCAACTGCCCCATGCGCGCCGCGATCAGCCGGTTGCCGGGGCTCTCGTTGACCGCGTCCCGGGCGAAATGGATGTGGTCGGCGTAGATCGTATCCTTCCGGGCCGCGAAGACGTCGCCCAGGTCGAAAATCGGCAGGTTGCGCTCCCGCAGCGTCATCATGCCGGTCACGATCTTCCGGTAGAGGTCGCGGTAGGACAGGTCGCCCACGACGCGCTTCTCGTCATCCGTCAAATCCTTGCCCCAGGCCGGGGCCGGCTGCAGGAAGAAGGCTGTCTTCACGTTATAGTCGCGGGCCAGCGCTTCGATGCCCCGGACATACTTCTGATAGAGGCTGAGCTGGACGTTGAAGGCGAGCTCGTGATCACGCCGTATGTCCTCGGGCATGAGGAACATGCCTTCCAGGGTCGTCTTCTTGTTCGACTTGAAACTGTCCTTGCCCTTGGCCGCGGCCTCGATGCCGCGAATGACCATGTAGGCCGCATGCGAGTGGCCGAGCACCGGATTGAGCGCCAGGCCTCCGGCCAGCCGGCCCATCACCCAGCCGATGGCGGCGTCGCCGAAATTCTCGTCGGCGACGAACGGGTTGACCTCGATGAAGTTGCTGAGCGGCCTCTCGAAGCGCGCCTGCGCACCCGGCCAGAAGTAATAGTGCTCGTTGAAACCGTCGAGCGTCACCACGGCATCGACCGAGGTGGCATAGAGCGCGAACAGGATGAAGGCCTGCGGCTCCTTCCACGCGCCGTCGCCGCCGTTCAGGACCAGGAACGGCTTGCCGTTGGGGCTGACGTACTTCCTGTTCAGCTCCTCCTCGAAGTAGCGAGGCGCGGGCGGCGCCGCATTCTGCCCGAGCTGGGAGGCGACCGACCCGCCGGTCAGCAGGATCGTGTAGCGATCGGGCCGCTTGAGCACGGTGAAGTCGTCGCCGAACAGGCCGATGTTGTTGACCCATGGGATGCCGCACGGCGGGTTGCCATGGTGGACGAACGCGACATAGGGGTGCGGATAGAGCGTGTCGACGTAGCGGCACGACGATCCCTTGGTCGCATCACGGACGTAGGTGTTCTGCGTCCGCTCGTAGAGCTGGGCTGCCGGGGTGTAGCGGCCATCCTCGATGTACAGCCAGGCGATCGCGGTCACTTCGACCACCGCCAGGGCGAAGAGGATGCCGATGACGACCGATATCCAGCCGAAGATTCGCTGCTTCATCGCCCGCCCTTCACCCCTTTGCGCTGCGGATCGCCTGCCAGACACGGTGCGGCGTCGCCGGCATCTGGATGTTGCGAATGCCGAGCGGCCA
>CAMDOT010000333.1 GCA_945903635.1 Rhizobium sp. Q54
ATCGCGCTGATCAGTGCCACAACGAGTGTCTTCCTCATGAGCATCCCTTCAAATTTCACACCGGCACATCACGAATATCTCCCCGTGAACCGGCGCGGTATTTATCGCAGACCTTGATGCCAAAGCAAACAGTCTGGAGGCCAATTAGCGCATCACGACTGCGTGTAGTGCGTCGCTCTGCGTCACCGACCGCCCATAGGCTGCGGCCCCGGATTCTGCTAGAGTGGGTGTAATATTCGGGTTGGGGCCCGGTACTAGATTTGACTGCGCCATATTGGGTTTGGCTATTTTTTTGGGAAGCCGATGCGATCGATTTTCATCGCGTTTAGCGTTTGCGCCGTTTTGACCGCGTGTACGTCGTCCACCGGAAGCACCGGCTTGCCGCCGTTGCCGGACAGCAGTGCGAGTGCAACGCCGGGCCCCGCCGGACAGGCGCCGCCACCGCCCAATGCCATCTCGGTCCCGCCGCCCGGCACACAGACGCGGTCGCCGACGCGGGTGACCGCCAATCCCGGACCGATAACGGCGAGCAACCCCAGCACGGCGATCGTCGACGTGAACCGTTCCACGACGGCGGCACTCGGCGCGAATTCGCCGGCACCGTCGAGCTTCGAGAATTCCTGTGCGCCGCCGCCTTACCTGTTCCAGTCCAAGGCCGGCTACGAAGCGGTGCGCGTCAAGGACTGCAAGAACGACCAGCTTGTCTACCTGCCGAGCAGCGCCCAGGCGCAGATCGACATCTACGTCTCGGATTGCCAGCGCCGTTGCGGCGCTCGATAAAGGGCGATGGCTGAAAAGAGCGTTCAAAAAGTCCGCATCTGGGATCTGCCCGTCCGGCTGTTTCACTGGACGCTCGTCGTCCTGATGATCGTCTCCTACTACTCCGCCAAGGCCGGCGGAGACTGGATGCAGCTCCATTTCTGGTCGGGCTATTCGATCCTGACCTTGCTGATCTTCCGCATCGCCTGGGGCTTCGTTGGCAGCACGACGGCGCGCTTCTCGAATTTCGTCAAAGGCCCGTCGGCCGTCTTCGCTCATCTGCGCGAGCTGTTGGGCAAGGGCGGACCGTATGACGCCGGCTACAACCCGGCCGGCGGCGCCATGGTCATGGTGCTGCTGTTCGCCGTCCTCGCCCAGGTCGCCGCCGGCCTGTTCGCCGCCGACACCGACATGGGCACGGTGAACGGCCCGCTTGCCAACCTGATCGCCGACAAGTGGGTCGATCGCCTGACGGCATTCCACAAATACTGGATCAACATCCTGCTGATCCTGGCGGCCCTGCATGTGCTGGCGGCGGTCGTCTATCTTGTCTGGAAAAGGCAGAACCTGATCGGCGCCATGCTGACGGGAAGCAAGCCGCAGCGCGACGTCGTACCGCCCGGCAAGGCGCCGCCGGCCTTGGCCTTCGCGTCCAATCGCCTGGCCATTTTGCTGCTGCTGGCCTCCGCGGCGATTGTCTATTTCATCGTCCGGCTGGGCTGATCTGCAGCCCCGGCCTTGCTGGCCGGAAGGGGCACCTTTAGAGTGCCTTTCACACCCGTGAACTTGGATTTTGCACGATGAAATTTACCGGTACCGATTCCTATGTCGCCAGCGACGACCTGCGCGTGGCGGTCAATGCGGCCATCGCCCTCCAACGTCCGTTGCTCATCAAGGGCGAGCCGGGCACCGGCAAGACCGTGCTGGCCCACGAGGTCGCACGGGCCATCAAGGCGCCGCTGATCGAATGGCACATCAAGTCGACCACCAAGGCCCAGCAGGGCCTCTACGAGTACGACGCGGTCTCTCGCCTGCGTGACAGCCAGCTCGGCGACGGGCGGGTCCAGGACATTGCCAATTACATCAAGCGCGGCAAGCTGTGGGACGCCTTCACGGCGCCCGAGCGTCCGGTGCTGCTGATCGACGAGATCGACAAGGCCGACATCGAGTTCCCCAACGATCTGCTGCTCGAGCTCGATCGCATGGAGTTCTATGTCTACGAGACGCAGGAGGTCATCAAGGCCGTGCAGCGTCCGGTGGTGATGATCACCTCCAACAACGAGAAGGAGCTGCCCGACGCCTTCCTGCGCCGCTGCTTCTTCCACTACATCCGCTTCCCCGATCGCGAGATCATGACGCAGATCGTCGACGTCCACTTCCCCGACCTGCAGCGCAACCTGCTGCGCGAGGCGCTGAACGTGTTTTATGATATCCGCGAAGTGCCAGGCCTCAAGAAGAAGCCGTCGACGTCGGAACTGCTCGACTGGTTGAAACTCCTGATGGTCGAGGACATGCCGCCCGAGGCGCTGCGCTCCAAGGATTCCAAGCAGCTCATTCCGCCGCTGCACGGCGCACTGCTCAAGAACGAGCAGGACGTCCATCTGTTCGAGCGCCTGGCCTTCATGGCGCGCAGAGAGCAGCGCCAATAGTGCTGCACTGAGGGGAGGCCCCCAATGTTCATCAACTTCTTCCTCGAGCTTCGCCAGGCCAAGGTGCCGGTCTCTATCAAGGAGTACCTGGCGCTGATGGAAGGCATGGACAAGGGCGTCGCCGACCACAGCGTCGATGAGTTCTACTACCTCTCGCGCGCCGTGCTGGTGAAGGACGAGCGCAACCTCGACAAGTTCGACCGCGTCTTTGGCCATGTCTTTAAGGGCCTCGAAGCCGTCCCCGGCGAGGGCCCGACCGAGATCCCCGAGGAGTGGCTGCGCAAGCTTGCCGAAAAGCTGCTGACCGACGAGGAGAAGGCCCAGATCGAGGCGCTGGGCGGCTGGGACAAGATCATGGAGACGCTGAAGAAGCGCCTCGAGGAACAGCAGAAGCGCCACCAGGGCGGCAGCAAGTGGATCGGCACGGCCGGAACCTCGCCGTTCGGCGCCTACGGATTCAATCCCGAGGGCGTGCGCATCGGCCAGGACAAGAATCGCGAAGGCCGCGCCGTAAAGGTCTGGGACAAGCGCGAGTACAAGAACCTCGATGACACCGTCGAGATCGGCACGCGTAACATCAAGATCGCGCTGCGCCGCCTGCGCAAGTTCGCGCGCGAGGGCGCCGAGGTCGAGCTCGACATGCCCGACACCATCCGCAGCACGGCGCGCAACGCGGGCTACCTCGACATCAAGATGATCCCGGAGCGGCGCAACAAAGTGAAGCTGCTGCTGCTGTTCGACATCGGCGGCTCGATGGACGCGCACATCCGCGTTTGCGAGGAGCTGTTCTCGGCGGCGCGTACCGAGTTCAAGCACCTCGAATTCTTCTACTTCCACAACTGCCTCTACGAGAAGCTGTGGAAGGACAATCGCCGCCGCCACGTCGACACCTTCTCGACGGCGCAGCTGCTCCATACCTATCCGCCCGACTACAAGATCATCTTCGTCGGCGATGCTTCGATGAGCCCCTACGAGATCGCCTATCCCGGCGGCTCGGTAGAGCACTGGAACGAGGAAGCGGGCCAGGTCTGGGTCCAGCGCATGGCCGACACCTATCGCAGCATGGTCTGGCTGAACCCGGTGCCCGAGCGGCACTGGAGCTACACGCCGTCGATCCAGCTGCTGCAGCAACTTTCAAGCAACCGCATGTTCCCGCTGACTCTGGGCGGACTCGACAGTGCGATGAAGGAACTGAACAAGTAGCGCCCAAGGCGCACCAAGGGGGAAACGTAAGATGAAAACCGGGCCGGCGATCGCCGAAATTCTTAAGAAGGAAGGCGTCGAGTATCTCTTCGCCTATCCCGTCAATCACCTGATCGAGGCCTGCGCGGCCGTCGACATCCGCCCCATCATCGTGCGCCAGGAGCGCATCGGCCTGCACATGGCCGACGCCATGTCGCGGTTGACCAAGGGCCGCAAGATGGGCGTGTTCTGCATGCAGAGCGGCCCCGGCGCCGAGAACGCCTATGGCGGCGTGGCCCAGGCCTTCGGCGAATCGATCCCGCTGCTGGTCATCCCGCAGGGCTACCCGCGCCGCATCGCGCATGTGCCGCCCAACTTCAATTCGACGCTGGCGATGGCGCATGTCGCCAAGCACGCCGAGCCGGTGACCAACGGCCGCGAGATCGCCAACATCATGCGTCGGGCATTCAGCCTGCTGCGCAACGGCCGCGGCTCGCCCGTCATCATCGAGCTGCCCGCCGATGCCTATGGCGAGGACGCGCCCGATCCGCTGGTCTACGAGCCGGTCGTCGTCACCAAGTACGGCCCCGATCCGGCGGCGGTGAGCGAAGCCGCCAAGGTGCTGATGGCCGCCAAGCGTCCGGTGATCTATGCCGGCCAGGGCGTCCATTGGGCCGAGGCCTATGCCGAGCTGAAGGAACTGGCCGAGCTTCTGGCCATCCCGGTCTGCACCAGCCTCGAGGGCAAGAGCAGCTTCGACGAGACCAATCCGCTGGCGCTGGGCTCGGGTGGCCGCGCCTATCCGAAGGCGGTGCGCAGCTTCCTTGACCGCTCCGATGTCATCTTCGGCATCGGCTGCTCGTTCACCGAGACCAACTTCGGCATCTCGATGCCGACCGGCAAGACCATCATCCATGCCACGCTCGATCCGGCGCATCTCAACAAGGACGTGCGCATCAAGTACGGCCTGGTGGGCGATGCCAAGCTCACGCTCGCGGCGCTGATCGCGGCCTGCAAGGCGGCAGGTGCCACCGAGAAAGACGCCTCTGCCGTCGTCGACGAGATCAAGTCGATCGAGTCGGAGTGGCTGAAGGAGTGGATGCCCAAGCTCACCAACAACGAGGCGCCGCTCAATCCCTACCGCGTGCTGTGGGACCTCCAGCGCACCGTCGACGTCGCCAACACCATCATCACCCACGACGCCGGCAGCCCGCGCGACCAGCTCTCGCCGTTCTGGAAGACCACGGCGCC
>CAMDOT010000334.1 GCA_945903635.1 Rhizobium sp. Q54
GCCCTCTTTCTTGCTGCCGCCCGTGAGGTGATGCACGCCGCCCAGCGACAGCATCTGCGAGCCGTATTCGGCCGTGGTGACGTGGCCCACGGCTTCACCCTTCACCCGCACCGCTGCCTGCTCGGGCCCGAGATAGCGGTCGGTGTCGATTTTCACTTTTGCGCCGCAGTAGCTGAAGATGCCTTCGGTGACGACGGTGACCATGTCGACGCCGTCGTGCTTCGACGACACGATGAAGGGCGCCGGCTTATAATCGGGATAGGTCGTGGTGGCGCCGATGCCGGTAACGAACGCGCCTTCACCCTTTCCGAGTTCGCCGCGCCAGGCGCCGTTGCCCTCGACGAAGGCTACGCGCGCAATGTCGGGCTTGGCCAACAGCACCAGCGGATCGACCCGCACCAGCCTGCCCTCTTCGTTGGTGTAGCGGTCGCAGGCACCGGCGCGGCCCGGGCGGATGCGGCACAGCACGGGACAGGCGTCGCAGCGCACGATGCTGGCGGCGCGTTCAGCCTCGGTGAGCGAGATGTCGTCGCTCATGCCCCTTTCCCTTCCCGGGCAACGATGGCTTCGCGCAGGCGATGCGGCAACAGGGGAACGCGGTGGGCGCGCACGCCGGTCGCATGATGGATGGCGCCCAGGATGGCCGGCGCCGTCGGCACCAGGCCGGGTTCGCCCACGCCCTTGGCACCGGAGGGGCCGAGCGGTTCACGATCCTCGATCAGGATGCACTCGATCCGGGGTACGTCGCCGATGGTCGGGATCAGATAGTCATGCAGGTTTTCGGTACGGCCCGGCAGGAACTCTTCCATCAGGGCGAGGCCCAGGCCCTGGGCAATGCCACCCTCGATCTGGCCTTCGACCAGCGTCGGGTTGATCGCCTTGCCGACATCGTGGGCTGCAACGATGCGCAGCACTTTCACGGTGCCGAGCTCGGTGTCGACCTCGACCTCGGCCATTTGCGCCGCGAAGGCGTAGGTAGCGTAGGGGATGCCCTGGCCGTTGGCGTCGAGCGGCGTGGTCGGCGGATCGAACGTGCCCTCGCCCATCAACGCTCCTGTGGTCGCGAGGTCGATCACGCGCACCTCGGCGCCATCGCGGACCGCGAGTTTGGCGCCCTCGAGCGACAGCACGGCATCGGGCCCGGCATTGGCCAACCGCAGGATCTGCTGGCGGAGGTCCCGGCCCGCCCCTTCGGCCGCCCGGCCTGACACGAAAGTCTGGCGCGAGGCCGACGTCTTGCCGGCGTCGGCAGTGAGATCGGTATCGCCCGCGACCAAGGTGAATTGCGCCACCGGCAGGCCCAACGCATCGGCCGCAATCTGGGTCATGATGGTGTTGCTGCCCTGGCCAATGTCGACCGCGCCGCTGTAGAGCGTGAGCGTTCCGGCCGAGGACAGGCCCACGCGCATGCGCGACGGATTGGACATCGACGTGTTGCCGATGCCGTACCACATGCAGCCGATGCCGATGCCGCGACGACGGGCACCACTCTCTTCATTGAAGGCCGCCACCTCGTCCCGCGCCTTGTGCCAATGCGGCCGCAATGCTTCGAGACACTGCGCAAGACCGGCGGAATGGGCCAGCACCTGTCCCGTCGCCGTCGTGTCCCCGGCCCGGAGCGCATTGCGGTGCCGGAATTCCAGCCGGTCGATACCGAGCTGGTCGGCCAGATCGTCCATCATCGCCTCGTGGGCGATGGCGGCCTGCGGTACGCCGAAGCCGCGGAAGGCACCGGCCGGCGGGCCGTTGGTGAAGAAGGCCTCGCCCCAAGTTCGCACGTGGGGCACGGCGTAGGGGCCCATGGCGTGGACCGGCACGCGGTTGGCGACGGTCGGTCCCCACGAGGCATAGGCGCCGGTGTCGAAGGTCGCCGACACATCGCAGGCCACCAGCTTGCCCGTGGCGTCACAGCCGAACTTGGCGACGATCCGCGCCGGATGGCGCTTGGTGGTGGCGGCCATGCTCTCGGGGCGGGTGTAGACGCAGGCCACGGGGCGCTTCAGCGGCCAGGCCGCGACCGCGACCAGCGGCTGGATCGAGAGATCGAGCTTGCCGCCGAAGCCGCCGCCGCAGGCGGTCGGCACGATGCGCACGTTCTCCGGCCTGAGCTGCATCACGTTGGCGATCTCGTCGCGGTCCATGTAGGGCGTCTGGGTCGTGACGTGGATCTCGATGCGGTCGCCCACCCGCTCGGCCCAGCCGGCCTCGGGCTCGATATAGGCATGCTCGACGAAGGCCGTCTCGAACACGCCCTCGGCCACGGCAGCGCAACCGGCGAAGGCTGCCGTCGCATCGCCATGCCGCACGCCGCCATCCAGCAGCAGGTTCTTCGGCTTGTCGGCCTGGACCAGCGGCGCATCGACGGCGATCGCCGCGTCGATGCCCGTCACCGGCGGTTCGACCGTCCAGACGATCGGCACCTCATCGTCGCGGATGGCCAGCACTTCGGCGCGGGTACCGACAAGCGCCACGACCGCCTCGCCGCGATAGCGCACGACCCCGTCGGCCAGCACTGGCTGGTCCTTGATGTCGGGATAGATGCCGAAACCGTTGAACGGCACGTCGGCGGCCGTCAGCACGACTGCCAGCCGCTGACGCAAGGCGCCAAGATCGCCCAACGCAAAGCGGGCTCGGGCATAGGGTGAGCGCACCACCCGAATCCAGAGCACATCGGCCGGCATGCCATCGGCGCCAAAAATATCCTGGCCGGTGACCTTTGCTTCGCCGTCGACCCGGGGCACGCGGGCGCCCACGGCAGCACCGGCCCCCGGCGCCACTATCGGTGTCTGCACGGAAGCGGACAGAACGGCGTCGACGATCTTGGTGTAGCCGGTGCAGCGGCAGAGCACGCCACCCAACGCATCTTCCACGTCGCCGCGGCCGGGCCGGGCGGTCCGCCGCAACAATTCCTCGGCGGCCATCAGCATGCCGGGAGTGCAAATGCCGCATTGGGCGGCACCATGGGCGAGGAACGATTTCTGTAACAGGGCGAGCGTGCCGTCAGCACCGACGAGGCCTTCGACCGTTTCGACGGCGCGGCCCTCGACCTGACCCATCGCGACCAGACAGGCGCAGACCTGCCGGCCATCGAGCAGCACAGTGCAGGCACCGCAGTCGCCGGCGTCGCAGCCGACCTTGGTTCCGGTGAGGCCGAGATCGTCGCGCAGTGCGGCGGCAAGCCGCGTCACCGGCGGCCCGCGCCAGGCCGCCGCCGCGCCGTTCAGGGTGAACGCCACCTTCATGGCGCGAACCCCGCCAGCAGACGACGCAGCAGGACGACAGCCGAGTCGTTGCGATAAGCGGCGCTGCCACGCACATCGTCGATCGGCGACAGCGGCGCGAGATGGGTGCGCTCGACGCGATCGGCCAGATCTCCATCGAGCGTCGCGCCGATCAACGCAGCTTCGAGCGCGGGCAGCCGCTGGGCGACGGCGGAGCAGGCGCCGACGGCGACACGGGCGTCGACGATGCGACCGTCGGCGATCTCAAGCGTTGCGGCGGCCATGACAATCGAGATCACGAGATAGCGCCGAGCGCCGAGCTTGAGGAAAGCGCTCCGCGCCTCACGCGCGGGCTTCGGAATATGAATCGCAACGACAAGTTCGCCAGGTGCCAGGACGGTGCGGCGAACGCCGGTGATGAACTGGTCGAGCGACACGCGTCGCGTGGCAGTGCTGCTTGCGATCTCGATTTCAGCGTCGAGGGCCAGCAGGCAGGGCACGCCATCGGCGGCCGGCGAGGCGTTGCAGAGGTTGCCGGCCAGGGTGCCGGCGTTCTGGATCTGGCGACCGCCGACTTCGCGTGCGGCCTGTTTCAGGCCATCGAACAACGGCGGCAGATCGGCCTCCAAAAGCTCGCTCCAGGTGGTGACGGCGCCCAGCCGCCAACCGCCAGGAACGCTGGAAATGCCCCGCAATACGGGGATTCCACCGATATCGAGCACGTCCTCCTCGATCGCCCGGCCGACCCGTGTCGGATAGAAGTCGGTGCCGCCGGCCAGCACCGTGTGCGGCCGCGTCAACGCGAGAAGCGCCTCCTCAAGGCGGTGAGGACGAAGGTATTCACCCATATCGTTCGTGTACGTACGATGGCCAGAGAGGCCGCGCGAGTCAAACGATCGAGACCAGTCAGACGATCTTGGACAGAAGTTCGAGAAGGTGCCGCTGCTCCTGGGCGGTGAGCGGCTTCATCGTCTCGCGCGACACCGCGGGACCGTTGATCAGGAGCTTGTTCACCAGCCGCTGGCCTTCCGTCGTCAGGCTGAGCAGCGTGCGCCGCGCGTCACCGGGATCAGGTCGCGAATCGACAAGGCCGCGTTCCTTCAGCCGGCGCACCACACCCTGCATCGTGGCCTTGTCCATGCCAACCAGACGGCCGAGCAGATTCTGCGACAGCTCGGTGTACTCGTTCAGCTTCACCATGCTCGAGTACTGCGTCGGCGTGATGTTGGGATCGCCGATGCCAACCTGGAAAATGGCGCTGGCGCGTTGATGGGCGCGCCGCAGCAGGTAACCCACTTGCTCTTCGATGCGGTACGACCGCGATGTCGGACTTGATGCCGACTTTGGCTCTTGAAGTTTTTTTACGACGTTGCCCCGCATCGCCCCCGCCTTTGTTGGTCCTTGGCTACACCGGCCGCGCGCGTCGCACAACGGTCACATAACACCCAAAATCCGCGATGGATTTCAAGGTGAAGCAGGCGCATGGATCTGAAAGCTGATTTTCAGACCTTCCCCGCTGTTCGCGCACCGCCTTTGCTTCATCGAGAGCGTTGCGGCGTCGGTTACCCCTTCGATTTTGGCCGCAGCGGCGCG
>CAMDOT010000335.1 GCA_945903635.1 Rhizobium sp. Q54
GACGCCGCCAGGGCCGTGGCGTCCGTCGGCCTCGCTGCTGCGACGGGCGCCTTCGAACGGTTGGAGGCTTATGCGCGGGCCAGGTTGCTGGTCAATCTGGCCGCGGCGACCGGTCCCGCCCGACGCGCCTTCACGGTCGGCGGTCTGGCGCGCCGGCTCGGCGTTGTTGCGCGCCATAGCCGCCTGTTCGACGCGTTGCTGGCTATGCTCGAGCGTCATCGGCTCGTCGAGACGCGCGACGGGGTGATCCGCCTGCCGGCTCCCGGCATCGATCCGTCGCAAGAGCGGGCTGACGCCACGGCTGCGCTGGAGATGGCACTGGCCGAGCTGCCGTGGCTGGCGAGACCGCGTGCCCTGCTGGATGCCGCGCTCGACCGCTACGGCGAGTTGCTGGCCGGGACGGCGGATCCGCTCGGGGTGCTGTTCCCCGGCGGATCGACCGCGCTGGTCGAAGGTGCCTATCGCGGTAACCCGTTGTCGGATACCTACAACGCCGCCGCTGCCGCCGCCGTCGCCGCGCATCGCCGCGCGGGTGGTGCAGATTGGCAGGCAATCGAGGTCGGCGCCGGCACCGGCGGTACGACCGGCGCGATCCTCGCCGAGCTGGATCGGGGCGCCGCACCGGAGGCCTATCTTTATACCGACCTCTCCCGGCGCTTCCTGGAACACGGGCAGTCAGCCTTCGGCGTGGACCGTCGGTGGGTCTCGACCGCGCTCTACGACGTCGAACGGAGCATCGAGGACAACGGCCAGCAGGCCGGCAGCTTCGATGCGGTGATCGCTGCGAACGTGCTGCACACGACCACCGATCTGGCGCGCGTGCTGGCGGAGCTGCGGCGCCTGCTCCGCTCGGGCGGGTTGCTGGTGGTGACCGAACTGATCGCCGCGCAGGATTACGGCACGCTGGTCTTCGGGCTGACTGAAGGCTGGTGGAAATCGGCCGAGGCGTCGCGCATCGCCCACTCTCCGGTGATCGACGCCGCAGGCTGGGAGCGGCGACTGACGGAGGCAGGTTTCACCGGGGTCGAGCGCGTCGATTTCGCGGCGGCGGGCGGGCAGGGGCAGGCGGTGTTCCTCGCCTCCGCCCCGGCGATGCCCGTTGCGACGATGGCGGTTTCCGTTGCCGCACCGGCGCGCAAGGCCTCGGTCGTCGCCGTACCGTCGCCAATCGGGGACGACCGACTGCGCCAGGCGCTGCTGGCCCATCTGCGCGGCGTCTTTGCCGAGGTGCTGAAGCTCGATCCATCTGAGATGCGCGCTGCCGACCCGTTCGAGCAATACGGGCTGGAATCCCTGACGGCGATGCAGATCCGCGACCGGCTCGATGCCAGCTTCGACGGGCTGTCGCAGACTCTGTTGTTCGAGCACGACACGCTGTCCGGCCTCGCCGATCATCTCGTGGCGACACGCGAGGACGCGGCACGAGCGATCCTGGGTCTCGCCGCCGAACCATCGAAGGCTCCGGCGCCGCACCCTGAAGCGGCGGAGACCATCGTCTCCAGCCGTCGCAACCACCGGCCGGCGGATCAGCCGATCGCCATAATCGGCATGGCCGGGCGGTTCCCCGGCGCCGACGGGCTGGATGCCTTCTGGCGGCTGCTGGAGGAGGGGTGTTCGGCGATCGGTCCGGTGCCGGCGGACCGCTGGCCGCCCGACGGCCGGGCCTACACGAAGTGGGGCGGCTTCCTCGATCAGATCGATCGCTTCGACCCGCTGTTCTTCGGCATCGCGCCGGCCGACGCTGCCGCCATCGACCCGCAGGAGCGCCTGTTCCTCGAGACCGCCTGGCACGCGCTGGAACATGCGGGCTACACGCCGGCGCGGCTGAGCGCGGGTGGAGCGGTCGGCGTCTATGTCGGCGTCATGAATGCTGGCTACCAGTGGTTCGCCGCCCAGTATGACGCGGAGGCCGCGACGCCGGCGACCTCGGCCTATTGGTCGATCGCCAACCGGCTGTCCTTCGTCGCCGACTTCGTCGGCCCCAGCCTCGCCGTCGACACCGCATGCTCGTCCTCGTTGACGGCGCTGCATCTGGCGGTCCAGGCGATCCGGTCAGGTGATTGCGTCGGGGCGGTCGTCGGCGGCGTCAACCTGATCGTCCATCCCCGCCAGATGGCCAATCTCTGCGAGGCGCGCATGCTGTCGGCCGGCGCCGAGAACCGCGCCTTCGCCGCGGGCGCCGACGGCTTCGTCGATGGCGAAGGCGTCGCCGCCCTCGTACTGAAGCCATTGGGCGCCGCCATCGCGGCCGGCGACCGCATCGAGGCGGTGATCCGCGCCACCGCCATCAATGCCGGCGGCAAAACTTCGGGCTTCTCGGTGCCGAGCCCCGTCGCCCAGGCCGGCGTCATCGCCGACGCGCTGCGCACGGCCGGGGTGGCGCCCGAGACGATCGGGTTCGTCGAGGCGCATGGCACCGGCACTACGCTCGGCGACCCGATCGAGATTGCCGGCATCGCTTCGGCCTTCGGCGGCGGCGCCAGACCGTCGCCGCTGGTGCTCGGCGCGCTCAAGGCCAATGTGGGACACCTGGAATCCGCGGCCGGCATCGCCGGCGTGGTCAAGACGGTGCTGCAACTCGGCCATGCGCGCATTGCGCCGCTTCGCCATGCCGAGCATCCGAACCCGTTGATCGACTTCGCCGCCGCGGGCTGCGTGGTGCCGGTGAAGGCGATGGCGTGGCCGGTGCCCGCCGGGGCGGACGGGACGCGTCTGCCTCGCCGCGCGGGTGTCAGTTCGTTCGGCGCTGGCGGCGCCAACGCTCATGTCGTTCTCGAAGAGGCACCGGCCCGTGCCTCGGGCGCCGCGACGGTGCCGCTGCGCGATGTGCTGGTGCTCTCAGCTGCCGACGAGCCGGCGCTTCGGCGCCTTGCGGCGTCGCTTCGGCCGGCCGTCGCCGCCGCCGATGCGACGATGCTGGCGGAGATCCTGCACACGCTCCGGATCGGGCGACGGGTCTTTTCTCTTCGCGCCGCCGCGGTCGTCGACGGCGTGGCGGCGGCCGGCCGCATCCTCGACGCCGTCGCGGCTGGACGGACCGCGCCCGGCTTGGCGAGCACCAGCAGCGCCGGGTCGAGCGCGCGGCGCATCGAGGAGACCGCCGAAGGCCGCCGCATGGTCGATGCCCTGCTCGCAGCCGGCGATGCCGACGGCCTTGCCGGATTGTGGGCCGAGGGCGTGACGGTCGACTGGAGTCGGCTGCCATGGGCCGCCGATCGTCGGGCCGTGGCGCTGCCGGGCTATCCGTTCGCTCGCGAGCGCTACTGGCTCGAAGGCACGGCGCGTGTGGCGCCAGACCCAGTCTTAAAGCCGGACCACGTCACCCGGCTGATCCGAGGGACCTGGTTGCCCGCGCCGTTGGTTGCGGCTGAGCCTCGCGTCTCGGCGCGATGGGTGCTGGTCGGCTCGGCCCGCCTGCTTGCGGCGGTCGAGCCGCGCCAGGGATTGCCGGCGCTGCATCGCGTGCCTGGCGCCGGCTTCGATCCGGCCGATCCGACGGCCTGGGTGGCGCTGGTAGATGCCGTCGCCGCGAACGGTCCGGCGCTCGATCTGGTGGTCGCCCCGGACGCGCTCGGCGCGAGACCGGCCGCGGCGGCACAGGCGATGTTCCTGGCGCTTCGGGCGATGGCGCGCCGGCCCGGGCGGATCGCGCGGCTACTCGTTGCTACCGAGGGTTCGGCAGCGACGGTTGCCGGTCTCGCTGCGCTCGCGCGCTCGGCAATCGAAGAAGGATTCAAGGCTTGCGTCGTCGCGGTGCCGACGGCCGTCGGTCCCGAAGCGCTCGCCACCATCCTCTCCGAGGAAGGGGCGGGGCGCGGCGACGATCCGGTCGTCGACCGGCGCGAGGATCGCCGGCGCTGGGCGCGGACCTGGCTGGAGATGCCGGACGAGGCGCCTCCGTTGTTCCGTGCCGGCGGCCGCTACCTGATCGCCGGCGGTCTCGGCGAGGTCGGCCGGGCGCTGGCCGCGTATCTGGTCGCGGTGCATGGCGCCACCATTGGCATAATCGGCCGGACGGCGCCCGGCGGTGCAACGCGGCAGCGGCTCGAGGCCATCGGCGGCGCCGGGCTTGTGTACTACGCGGCTGCGGACCTGACCGACCGCGCCTCGCTCGGTCGTGCGGTGGCGGAGTTGAAGCGCCGAATGGGCGGCATCGATGGCGTGCTCGACCTCGCGCGCCTTGTCGACAACGCGCCGGTCGCGCGCAAGGACCCCGCCGCCTTCACCCGCGTGCTGGCGGTCAAGGCCGCGGGTACGGCCCTGCTCGACGCGACGCTGGTTGAGGAGCGGCTGGATTTCTTCGTCGTCTTTTCGTCGCTCGCCGCCTGGTATGGTCTTGCCGGCGGTGCCGACTACGCGGCTGCCTGCGCCATCCAGGAAGGGCTGATGGTCGAGCGTGCGGCGCGCGTGTCGGCGGGTGAGCGTCACGGTCTCAGCCTCGCCGTCGCCTGGCCGCAATGGCTCTACGACGGCGAGCTTGACGCCGCACGTCGGCGCCGGCTGGAAGCGTCCGGGCTGGCCATGATCGACGCGGCTGCGGGGATCGCCATCCTCGATCGCGCGGCGGCCTCGGGCGAGGTCGTGGTGGCGGCGGTTGCCGGCACGCCCGGCGCATTGGCTCCGCTCGCCGAGGCGCCGGTCGAAGCATTGGACGCGCTGTCCGACGACGAGCTTGCCGCCTATGTCGAGGCGTTGCGGGCGGCTGCCGGCGACGAAGGCGCCAAGACGGCACCGGCGGAGACCATCGACTTGGTCCGTCATGCCTTCGC
>CAMDOT010000336.1 GCA_945903635.1 Rhizobium sp. Q54
CGAGGAGCCGGTGCCGCCCGGCACCGTCGGCAGCTCGACCATGCCGCAGAAGCGCAACCCCAAGCTCTGCCAGGACATCATCGCCGCGGCGGCCGAGGTGCGCGGCGTGGTGCCGCTGGCGCTCGAAGCCATGACCACCGAGCACGAGGCCGACCGCACCACCAGCCTGATGATGGACAGCGCGGAGTCCCGCGCCTGCATCGCCACCGGCGATATTTTGAGCCGGCTGACCGAAATCATGCGCGGCTTGAGCGTCGACCCCAAGCGCATGCGCGCCAACCTCGACCTCGGCGGTGGGCTGATCATGGCCGAAGCCGTGATGCTCGACCTCGGCGCCGCCATCGGCCGCCAACATGCGCACGATGTCGTCTATGACGCCGCACAAGCCGCCTTCGTCGAAGGTAAGTCGTTCTCCGACCTTCTGGCCGCCGACAAGCGCCTCGCCGCCCATATGGACAGGAAGGCGATCGAGAAGCTTTTGGACCCGACCGCCTATACCGGCCTCTGCGCCGACATGGCCCGCGAGGGCGTTATCCGTGCGCGGGCGGCAGCGGCGGAGTTGGCGATATGAGTGACATCAAAATCGGCGTCATCATCAACGGCGCCACGGGCCGCATGGGCACGACCCAGCACATGGGCAATCTTCTGGCCATCGCCGCCGAGGGCGGACTGAAACTCAAGAACGGCGACCGGCTGATCCCGGAACTGCTGCTGGTCGGCCGTGACGCCAGGACGCTGTCTGCCCTGGCCGCGGCCCACGGCAACCCGCGCTGGACCACCAGCCTCGCGGAAGCCTTCGCCGCTCCGCACAAGATCTTCATGGATTGCAGCGCCACCGGCGGCCGGCCCGAGCGCGTCCGCCAGGCCATCGCCGCGGGCAAGCACATCCACATCGAGAAGCCGACGGCGCCCACGGTCGAGGAAGCGATGGAACTGGCGCGGCTGGCCGATCGCGCCGGCCTCAAGCACGGCGTCATCCAGGACAAGCTCTTCCTGCCCGGCTACGCTAGGCTGCTCGCCACCAGCAAGTCGAACTTCTTCGGCCGCATCCTGTCGGTGAAGATCGACGCCGGGTCGTGGATCTTCGACGGCACAGGGGATGGTCCGGGGCAGGACTGCCAGCGCCCGAGCTGGAACTACAAGAAGGCCGAGGGCGGCGGCCTCGCGCTCGATATGATGGCGCACTGGCGCTACATGATCGACCGGCTGGTGGCGCCGGTCACCGGCGTCTGCGCGCTGATGACCACGGCCATCCCCGAGCGCGTCAACGAAAAAGGCCAGCGCTACACCGTCGACGCTGAGGACACCAACTACGCGCTGCTGAAGATGCAGGGCGGCGCGGTCGGCATGATCAACAACAGCTGGGCCGCGCGGCCGCGCCGCGACGACACCATGGTGGTGCAGATCGACGGCACGCAGGGCTCGGCCGTGGCCGGACGGTTCAAGTGCTACACGCAGTCGGCCGCGCAGACGCCGGAAGCCTTCATCAAGGCCGCCCGGCCGGGCGGCGTCGACCTGATGGCAGATTGGACGGAAGTACCGGACACGTCACAGGACACGCCGCAGGCCAACCCCTTCCGCCAGTGCTGGGAGCTGTTCCTGCGCCACGTCGCCGAGGATGCGCCCTATCTGCCGACGCTGGTCGAAGGCGCCAAGGCGGTACAACTCGCAGACCTCGCCTATCGCAGCGTGGCCGAGCAGCGGTGGATGGCCGTGCCGGAGTTGAAGCTTTAGCCTCAGCCCAATTCGCGCACGTCGGTGAGCCGCCCGGTCACCGCCGCCGCCGCAGCCATCGCCGGCGAGAGCAGATGCGTGCGCCCGCCCCGGCCCTGGCGGCCCTCTAAATTGCGGTTCGACGTGCTGGCGCAGCGCTGGCCCGGTGCGAGCTGGTCGGGATTCATGCCGAGGCACATGGAACAGCCCGGCTCGCGCCATTCAAAGCCGGCCTCGCGCAGGATGCGGTCGAGCCCCTCCTCCTCCGCCTGCCGCTTCACGAGCCCCGAGCCCGGCACGACCAGCACCCGCACGCCGGGCACGAGCCCCATATAGTCGAGCATGCGGCGGTGCTGCGCGCGTCTTGCCTCATCCGGTTCGCCTGCCGGATCGGGCACGCTGCCGGTGATCGGCACGACCGCTTCGGGATTGGTGCCCCAGGTGACCATCGGCGCGATCTCCGAGGCGCGGAGCGTGACGCTGCGGTCATAGACCGCGCCCGGATCGGACGGCAGCGTGCGCCACCACTCGATGGCCTGCTCGAGTGCGGGGCCCTTGGGCGCAAACGCCCGGCCGCGGACGTAGTCGAACGTCGTCTGATCGGGCGCGATCAGGCCGGCCCGCGCGCCGCATTCGACCGACATGTTGCTCACCGTCATCCGCCCCGCCATGTCGAGGCCGCGGATGGTGTCGCCGCCATCCTCGATCATGTGGCCGTTGGCGCCCGCGGTGCCGATCCGGCCGACGATCGCCAGCGCCACGTCCTTAGCCGTGGTGCCGAACGACAGGCCGCCGCTCACCTCGACCTTCAGGGTGGCCGGCTTCAATGTTCTGACGACGAACAGAGCAGGGACAGCTATCTGCCGAGGCATTTTTGCTCCGGCGCAACCAGACTTTCCGGCCGTCACCAACTTTGGCGATAGCTCCCCGAAATTACGCCCCATCCCGCCAGATCAGGCTATAGGCGTGAATAAGATGGGCTAGACCGGGATAACCTTGCCGGTGGGCAAATCGTAGTAGGCGCCGACCACTTTGAGCTTACCGGCGGCCACCATGTCTCCCAGGATCGGCTTCTCGGTCTGCAGCCGGCGCACATTGGCCTGCACATTCGCTACGACGGAGCGCTGCTCCAGATCCGTTCCACCGGCCTTCACGACAGGTTCGATGCCGGGCTTCATGGCCGTCACCAGGCCCGCTATGCGGCCAGGCAGGTTGTTGCCTTTTTGAACGGCCGCAACCGTCGCATTGACCGCGCCACAGCTCGTATGGCCAAGCACCATGATCACCTTGGTGCCCAGTACCGCGGCGCCAAACTCGAGGCTGCCCAACCCGTCGGGCGTCACGAAATTACCGGCGACGCGGACAATGAACAATTCGCCAGGGCCCTGGTCGAACGCGAGTTCGGGAGCCACGCGTGAATCCGCACATCCCAGGATGGCGGCAAACGGCGCTTGACCCTGAGCGCGCGCGGCGCGCCCCGCGGAGAAGTCGCGCTCATTCATCTTTCCGGAGACGTAGCGCGCATTGCCCTCCATCAGGCGGGCAAAAGCGGCATCCGGGGTCTCGGCGGACCGCTCGATTGGGCGCGTGCTCCCGACGCTGCTGCCGTCAGCGCAAGCTGCTGCCGTCAGCGCCAAAGCGCCTACGCCTACCGCGAAAATACCGCGTCGCGACAAACCAGATAAATTACAGACGTTGCATGTGCACATAATTACCTCCGTAGCTCATTGTAAAACATCCGATGATCGGAAGAGTGACCACATACCGCCTCAACAAGCCTCGTTTACTTGATGGCGTGGAAGACGATATGCGTTTGCGACAGGTAACACAAATTGTTCTTGAGGGCGATATTGATAGATCGAATATTGGCAAAAACCTCGGGCCACGGCGCAAATGCATTCTCGCCGGTGATGAACAGTCCCTCCGATGCATTGCCATGAATCACGAAGTTGATAAGCGGCTTCAACTTCTTGTCCACCTGCTCTCGGATCACCTCAAGACAGTCATAAAATTCCTGAACAGTACTGACCTTCTGAACGGCAGTTTCTTGGCGGTGGATTTTTGCCAAGGACACTTGCTCATCGAGCATGTCCTTTACAAAGGCTTCCTCATCGGGTTTCACCGATGTTATCCAAATGACTCGGTTAATCGAAAACCCGGTTTGAAAACTGAGGCTCACTAAGCCGCCTCCTTATCCTTTCCCTCGCCCACCCGCGCCGCCAGCGACGCCGCCATGAACTCGTCGAGATCCCCGTCCAGCACCTTCTGCGGGTCCGAGCGCTCCACGTTCGTGCGTAGGTCCTTCACCATCTGATACGGCTGCAGCACATACGAGCGGATCTGGTGCCCCCAGCCGATGTCGGTCTTGTTGGCCTCGACCACCATGCGCTCGGCCTCGCGCTTCTGCAGCTCGACCTCGTAGAGGCGCGCCTTCAGCATCTGCATGGCCTTGGCGCGGTTCTGGTGCTGGCTGCGCTCCTGCTGCACGGCCACGGCGATGCCGCTCGGGATGTGGGTGATGCGCACCGCCGAGTCGGTCTTGTTGACGTGCTGGCCGCCGGACCCTGAGGCGCGATAGGTGTCGACGCGCAGGTCCTTGTCGGCGAGCTCGATCTCGATGTCGTCGTCTACCTCGGGATAGACCCAGACGCTGGCGAAGCTGGTCTGGCGCCGCGCGTTGCCGTCGAACGGGCTGATGCGCACCAGGCGATGCACGCCGCTCTCGGTCTTCAGCCAGCCATAGGCGTTGGGCCCCTCGACCTTGTAGGCGCAGGACTTGATGCCGGCCTCTTCGCCGGCGCTCTCCTCCAGCCAGCTCACCTTGTAGCCGCGGCGCTCGGCCCAGCGCGTGTACATGCGCGCCAGCATCTCGGCCCCGTCCTGGGCC
>CAMDOT010000337.1 GCA_945903635.1 Rhizobium sp. Q54
CACACGGGGGAGGTGGCCCGAAGGGCCGGAGGGGGAAAGCCCCAAAGGGGAGGTCTGAAATTTTCCGATCTGAAATCGGCAGGCAACGATGCTGAGGCCCTCCCCCTCCGTCCCCTCCGGGGACACCTCCCCCGATGACGGGGGAGGAAAGGAATATCAGCGCCGGCAGGCCGCGACGTGGCGCAGGTAGTGGTCGAAGTCGGGGGTGCTGGCGGTCGGGTCCTTGGCTTCTTCGTCGTAGCGGCGCAGACGCACGGCTTCGGCGTGCTGCGGATGGCGGCGGAAAGCCTCGATCTCGTCGGCCGACATGGGGCCGCCCTGCAGGCCGAGACTGCGCACCGAGTCGGGCGAGAGCTTGCTGAAATAATCCGATTCGACGGCGCAGAGATAGCGCTTGGCCGCGACATGGAGACGGACCGGCTCGCTGACCTCGGGGCCGAAGCGCTCGGCCAGCCACCGGGCGCCCAGTTCCTCGTGCACGTCGTCGAGGCCGCGCGCGGCGGGATCCTCGCCGAGATCGTGGATCATGTGGCCGACGTCGTGCAGCAGCGAGGCCAGCACGGTGGCGGGCGGCGCATTGTCGGCCTCGGCCAGGGCCGCCGCCTGCAGCGCGTGCTGGAGCTGGTTGATGGCGCTCAATCCGTAGCGGCGCGTGGCGCGGCCGGTAAAGACGTGCAGGAGTTCCTGGCGGAGTGGATCGCTCATGAGGTCTTTTTAGCATGAACCGGCCCGTAGCCGGGAATCATCGCCAATGCTTTTTCGAGGGGATCGGGCTGCCAGGCGCGCGTAACAAAATCGCCATGCATGTCGAGGCCGCCGGTGGCCACGAAGGCCGCGGTCCCGGGCGACAGCGTGCGGGGCATTCCTCTGGTGAAGGGAATGCGCTTCTTGGCGAGCAGGCCCTGCAGCGTGGCGTTCTCTTCCCTGGTGGAATCGGTATAGGCGCTGAGAAGGAACGCCTGCCGCCGGCGCGCGGCGAACCAGGTGGCGAACTTGTCCTCGTCTCCATAGAGGGCGTCCATCAGGATGACGCCCTTGATGCGGTGGTTGGCGCCGCCGCGTTCCAGCGCATAGGCGGCCGAGTGATAGCCGCCGCTGTAGGCCACCATCACCACGGACGCGAGATTGAACGACCGGCCGGACTCGCGATTGCCTTCCAGCCGCATCAGCCGTTCGGCGGCCTCGTCCAGGTAGGTCGCAAAGTGGCCGCCGCGCCAGAAATTGCCGGCGCTGGAATCGCCTGCGTCGAAGGCGAGCTGCGGCGCCACCAGGGCGATGTTCAGGCCTGAATCGGCGATCTGCCGCGGCACGGCCTGGCGGACCATCACATCGCGCTCCAGGGTCGCGCCCTGGCCGTGCAGGTAGAGCACGATCAGGACCGGTCGCGCCGGATCGAAGCCCGGCGGCAGGTAGAGCAGCGAGCGGCGGTCGCTATAGGCCGTGTCCTCCCAGTAGACATCGCCGCGCAGGCTGGTGTGCCCGCGCCGCGCGCCGTCGCGTGCATCGAGGAACGGCTTGGTCGTGTTGGGAATGAGCCCGCGATAGGGGAAGACCGACGCGTTGAAGGCGATGAGCTGCGTCTTCGCTTCCCTCGGTGGCGGCGGAGGGGGCGGCGCCTTCTTCACTGCCGCAGGCCTGGCAGGCTGGCGCTTGCTCGGCTGCTTGCGCGTCGTCTTGCCTTGGGCGTGCGCGGCGGTCGGCATCAGCAAGGCCCCCAGCAGCAACGCCCGCCGCTTCACGCGACGGCGGGCCGCCCTGCCCCCGTTGCCTGGGGCTGGAGCGGCATCAGGACGGAGAAGAAGGCCGGCAGCGCCACCAGGTAGGCGACCGCGCCCACCAGCACGACGGCCGGCAAGCCGAAGCTGGTCGCCACGATCGGCACCAGCGCCGCACCGATCACCGAGAAGCAGCCGTTGATGCCCCAGGCCCACAGGAACATGTGGTCCTTGCCGAGGCGGCCCAGCACCGTCATCGCCGTCGGCATGGGGAAGCCCATCAGGAAGGCCGGCGGGAACAGCAGCAGCATGCAGAGCGCGATACGGAGCGCATAGGGAAGCGTGCCGATCCAGTCGAGCGCATAGTCGATGGTGAAGGCGTAGAGCGTCAGGATCGCGAAGATGGCGAGGAAGATCTTGGGCATGAAGGTGCGCGCCCGGTCGAGATAGCGCTCCGAGAAGAAGCTGCCGCAGCCCGAGAAGACCAGCATGCCGGTGATCAGCACCGAGGCCGACACCGTGGCGTTGGAAAGCGCCAGGATGAAGTGCGAGATCATGCCGACCTCGACGATGATGTAGCCGAGGCCAAGGCAGAGGAAATAGAGCATCGTGCCGGCCTTGCCGGGATAGCGGCTGAAGATCGTCCGCCAGCCGAAGACCACAGGGAGCAGCACGAGGGTGAGCGCAAAGACCGTGGCGATGCCGAGCGTCGCCCACAGCAGCAGATAGCCCCACTCGTCCTGCACCAGTTCCAGCCGGTCGGTGAATTTCAAGAGGTCGCCCACCTTGATGTAGGCGGCGAAGTACGGCTGGTGGTTGGTGAGGATGCGGGTGTCGAAGACGTAGTTGTCCGCCACTTCCTTCTGCCAGCCGCCGTTGATCAGATAGTGCCAGGCGAGACGGCCCAACACGGTGGCCGGCACGACGGGCCCAGCTTGAGTCGAAGGGGCCGGCGTGCCATCAGCCTTCACGTCGGTCGGCGCAGCCGGAGCACCGGGCGGCGGCTTGTCGTTGGGCTCTTTCTCCGAGGGGCCCGTCGGATCGGCTTGCTCGCCCGCGAAGAAGAACTGGTCGTGGTAGTCGGAGAGGATCTGTTTCAGGTCGGAGATGTCGACCTTGAGGCCAGGATAATAGATCGCGTCGAACGACATCGCCTTGGTGTGGGCGTTGAGGTCGGCCACTTCCTTGGGCGTAAAGCCGTCGCGCTTGTAAAGCACTGTTGCGGTCGAGAGGTAGGACGAGACGACGTAGAATTTCTGCGCGACGTCCTTGCCGTCCCCCTGATTCTTGGCGACGTCACGCGCCGCAGCCACCATGGTGGCGTAGAGCTTCAGCACCGACTTGGGCGGTTCTTCCTTGTTCCACATCGTGACCGAGAGGACACCGTCGGGGGCGAGCGCGCGCATGTAGGCGCTCATGGCCTCGCGCGTGTAGGAATACTTCTCGACGATGGAGAAGCCGCCCGGGCTCGACAGGCCTGCCGAATCGGCCAGCGACAGGTCGATGATGTCGTAGCGGTTCTTGGTGCCCGCGACATAGAGGCGGCCGTCATAGTCGATGACGGTGACCTTGGGATTGTGCAGCACGTCGCCGGTGAAGGCCCTGAGGCCCTTGTCCTCGCGGAACGCCGTCAGCAGCGCGGGATTGCCTTCCGCCACGGTCACGTGCTTGGACCCGGACTTCAGCGCCACCGCGGTCGAAATGCCGCCGCCGAACTGCACGACGAAGGTGTTGGGGTCCTTCTTCAGCAGGTACGGGTAGAACATCGGCAGGTATCTGAAATACGGCGTCTCGTCGGCCGGCAAATCCTTGATGATGCCCGCCGGCCCCTCGGAGTCGATGTAGAGGCCGAGATAGGCGTTGGACGGCATCTTCGGGACATTGAAGGCCGCGTTGTCGGACTGGCCCGGCGCAAAATGCAGGTAGGAGCTGGAATAGACTTCGAGATAGCCGAACGGCGAGGCGTGCTCGTAGGTGCGCTGCGCGTCCGGGAACTTGCGGGCGTAGGACACGCCCTTGTAGTCGGACACCGAGAGCTTGGGGATGCCGAGGACCGGCGGCGCCGCGTAATGCACGACGGCCGACAGCACGGCGACACCGACGATGACGGCGATGCCGCGCCGGTCGCCCATCGCCACGAACCACAGCACGCCGCCGGCCAGCCACAGCAGCAGCGGCGCCATGATGAGGTCGTCGGGCTTGAAGAAATACATGGCGAGCAGCACGGACAGTCCGCACAGGCCCGAGCCCACGAGGTCGGCGAAGTAGACGCGATTGAAAGTCTTCTGCGCCTTCAGGAAAACGACGCCGAGATAGAGGGCGCCCGCCAGGAACGGCATGAAATAGAGCACGAAGTTGGCGAGCAGGCGCCACTTCTGCATCGGATCGGAGATCAGGAAGATGGCGTTGAACGGCACCTGCTGGGCGGCGAGGTTGCACACCACCATCAGCGGGCCGAAGGCCAGGAGCGCTCCCTTGACCGCGCCCTCCCAGTGGCGTTCGAACCAGCCCTTGGCCACGCACATGACCGCGCTGGTGAGGCCGAAGCCGAACATCGCGAGGCTCACGACCAGCGAGCCGAAGTGGGCCCAGCTTCCGACCGAGAAGACCCGCATGATGCCGATCTGCAGCGCGATGATGCTGCCGGCGACGAGGCCTACGGACAGATAGAAGGCAAGCGACGGACGATTGTCGAGATCGACGGAGACGGTCAAAGGGAGGGGGCTCCGTTGCTTTTTGTTGGACCGTCGTTGCAGACGGTCATGTTCTTGCGGACCGCGAGCGTCCCGCTCGCTCATGCTCATGA
>CAMDOT010000338.1 GCA_945903635.1 Rhizobium sp. Q54
TGCCGTTCGCGGATCTCGGGCTCGACTCGATAAAGGCGCTGCATGTCGCCGAGCGGCTGTCGCGCGACCTCGGCATCGATGTGGAGCCGGCACTGTTCTTGGACCACCCAATGGCGGGTGGTCTGGCGGCCGCGCTCGATGCGCGCCGCGCGGCGCTCCGGGTGGCCGGCGAATGAGCCCCCGGCCCGATCGCGACGCCCTGCTCGCCGAGGCCACGCGCCTTCGCGCTCGTATTGGCGTCAAGGGCGCCCAGGCGCCGGCAGTGCCGTCTGCGAAACCGGCAAGGGCGACGGCACCGATCACAACCCCGGCAGCGCTGCCGGAGGCCGCGCTGCCTCGGCTCAGCGTCATGTTCTTCGCCGCCGAAAGCGTCGACAGCGATCCCTACGGTCTGGTGATCGAGGCGGCGAGGCGCGCGGACGCGGCGGGCTTCGAGGCGGTCTGGCTGCCGGAGCGGCACTTCGATCGGTTCGGCGGGCCCTATCCGAATCCGGCGGTGCTGGCCGCGGCGGTGACCCAAGTCACCTCCCGCATCCGCATTCGCGCCGGCAGCGTGATCCTGCCGCTTCACGATCCGCTGGAAGTGGCCGAGGCCTGGGCGATGGTCGACCGGCTGTCGCATGGCCGCGTCGACATGGCCTTCGGCAGCGGCTGGAATCCGAACGACTTCGCGCTGTCGCCGGATACCTTCGCCGACGCCAAGGGCGTGCTGCGCGCGCGCCTGGATGAGATGCGGCAGCTTTGGGCCGGCGGCTCGGCCAAGCGGCGTTCGGGTAAGGGCGAACCGATCGATGTCACGCCGCATCCGCGTCCGCTGCAACCGGATCTGAAGGTATGGCTCGCCAGCACGGGGAACCCCGAGACCTTCGCCTGGGCCGGACGCGCCGGCTTCAACGTCCTGACCATGGTGCTGGGCGGCAGCATGGACGATGTGGCCGAGCGCCTCCGGATCTATCGGGAGGCGCGGCGCGACGCCGGGCTCGATCCGGCGGCCGGCCGCGTCACTTTGATGCTTCACGCCTATTGCGATCCGGATCCCGCGCGCACCCTGGCGCGGGTCAAGGGGCCGATGACCAGCTATGTGCGCGGCGCGCTCGACCAGCATGCGCGCGCCGCACCCGGCGCGGGTGAGATCGACGGCGCGCAACGCGACCGCATCGCCGACTTCGCTTTCCAGCGCTATCTCCGCACCGCCAGCCTGATCGGCACGCTCGACGAGTGCCGCGACATGATGCGCCGCGTGGCCGCCATCGGTGTCGACGAGATCGCCTGTCTGCTCGATTTCGGCCTGCCGGCCACGGAGGTCCTGGAAGGGCTGGACCGGTTGGCGTCCCTGTCCGGAGGCGTGGCTGCGCCGGTCGTCAGCACCACGCCGTCGGCCGATCCGGACACTCGAAAGGCGGCGGTGGTCGGCATGGCCTGCCGCTTCCCCGGCGCCGAGGACATCGATGGATTCCGAGCCCTGCTGCGGAGGGGCGGCTCGGCGCTCAGGCCGCCGCCGGCCGGGCGGTTCGCCGGCGCATCCAGCTTGGCGCTCGGCGGCTTCATCGACGGCGTCGAGGACTTCGACCCCGAGCCGTTCCGGCTGGCGCCGACGGAAGCGGCACTGATGGATCCGCACCAGCGCCTGTTCCTGGAAACGGTATGGCGGGCGCTCGAAGACGCCGGGCTCGATCCCCAGGCTCTCAGAGGCCGCGCTGTCGGCGTGTTCGCGGCGATGTACTCGACCAGCTTCATCGAGCGTCGCGGCGATCTGGGCGACGACCCGCTGGCGGTGCCGGGCAGCCTTCCGTCCATGGTGGCGAACCGAACCTCGTTCACTTTCGACTGGCGTGGGCCGAGCGAGACAGTCAACACCGCCTGCTCCAGCGGCCTGGTCGCTGTTCATCGCGCGATCGAGGCGCTGCGCCACGGCGAGTGCGAGATCGCGGTCGTCGGCGGCGTCAGCCTGCTGCTGTCCGACGCCGAATCCGCCAGCCTGGCGCGCCTCGGCATCCTGGCGGGGGACGGCCGCTGTCTTGCTTTCGATGCCGCGGCCTCCGGCCAGGCGCGGGGCGAGGGCGTCGGCGTGGTGGTCCTGAAGCGGCTCGATCGCGCTCGAGCCGACGGTGATGGTGTGCAGGCGGTGGTGGCCGGCGCGGCGGTGCGTCATGCCGGCGGCAGTGCCGGCTCGCTGACGCTCCCGAGCGCCGTAAGCCAGGCGGCCGTCATCGTCGCGGCTTGGCGCGATGCTGGCACGAACCCCTCCGGCGCCGGCTACATCGAGGCGCATGGAGCCGGGACGAAGCATGGAGACCTGTCGGAGATCTCGGCGATCAGGAGCGCGTTCCGCACCCTGCATGTGAAGGACGAGGCGCTCGATTGGCAGGTCGGCAGCGTCAAGCCGGCAATCGGCTCCTTGGATGCGGCCGGTGGCATTGCCGGGCTGGTCGCCGCGATCCTGGCGGTGTCCGACGGCTTCCGGCCCGGCGTTGCGGGGTTGCGGGCCACGAACCCGGAGCTGGCGCTGGCAGGCAGCGGCCTCAGCCTTCACGCCGAGCCCGGACTCTGGCCCGCCGGTGCTATCCGGCGTGCCGGCGTGCATGCCTACGGCCTCGGCGGCGTCAGCGCCCATGTCGTGGTCGAGCAGCCGGGTGCGGGGCAGCGTCCTGAACGCCCCCGACGCGTCTTCGCGCGGCGACGCTTCCCGCTCGATGGCGCAGTGACGGCAGCGGACGTGGTACCTGCCTTCTACAACTACGTCGCGCGCGCCGACGGCGAGCGGACCGGGCCTCTCTACTTGACCCTGGCACCGTTCGCCGAGCAGGTGGCCGGATTCTCCTGGACCCGGACCATGCAGGATCCCTCTGCCAATCCGGCGCATTGGCGCCTGATGGTCGAAGCCCAGCGCGAGATGCGTGCCGTGGTCTTCGACGGCGTCAACTTCGCCAAGGTCCGCCGCGTGCTGGATTTCGGCTGCGGCTTCGCCACCGACCTGATCGATCTGGCAGGCCGGCACGCGCATATCGAGGGTGTGGGCTACACGATCTCACCCGACCAGGCGGCCGCGGCGCGGCAACGCGTGAAGGCGGCCGGGCTCGCGGGCCGGATCCAGATCCATTGCCGCGACAGCGCCGTCGACGCGTTTCCGGGTCGCTTCCAGCTCGCTTTCGGCTTCGAGGTCGGCCACCACATCCGCGACAAGGACGGGCTATTCGCCAATCTGGCCGCCCATCTCGACGACGACGCGACACTGGCGCTGATCGACTGCGCGGCCGACACCGTGGCGCCGATCGCGCTCCCTGAGGTCGGCTCGTGGACCAGAACGCTGGCGGATTACGCCGACATCCTGGCCCGTCACGGCTTCCGGATTTCCGCCTGCGTCGATGCCAGCCGCGAGGTGGCGAACTTCCTGGTCGATCCGGGTCTCGACGGCATGCTGGCTGACGAGCGCGGACGCGAGTCCAGCGCCGACGTCGATCTGGTCGAACGCGTCCAGCGGTCGTGGGATGGCTTCGGTCGCGCGCTCCGCGAGGGCCTGCTGCGCTATCTGTTGATCACGACGGAGCGCCGCTCCGGCATGACCGGGCTCGAGGCATGGAACCGCGAGAGGATGCGGTCATGATCCGATATTCAGATAGGCTTCGCCGCACCACCGGGCCTGCGGCCCCGGCGCTCGCCGCCGCGGTGATGACGATCGTCGGTGACGTGCTCGGTCACGCCGTCGACGACCGGCTCGGGGACCGCAGCTTCGCCGATCTCGGCCTCGGCTCGCTTCTTGCCGTCCGGCTGATCGATCGCATCAACCGGCGTTACGGCCTTACTCTCGGCATCGAGACGCTATTCGAATGCCCGACCCCGGCCACGCTGGTGGTGCGGATGGCGGGACTGGGCGTGGCTGGTGAGGCACCGATCGCTCCGATGCAGCATCAGTCCATCGGGCCTCAGCCGCAGGCGGTGGAACCGGGACGGGCGTTGCCGGTCGCCGTGATCGGCCTCTCCGGCCGCTTCGGACCGGCCGGTTCGATCGCCGCGTTCTGGGCCGCGGTGAGCGCCGGCCGCTCGCTGGTCGGACCCTTGCCACGCGACCGCCGCCGGCTGGTCGGCGGACGCGGCGCCGGCGTGGTCGGCGGTTTCCTCGATGCCATCGCGTCGTTCGACGCCGGCCTGTTCGGCATGTCGCCGCGTGAGGCGCGCGCCACCGATCCGCAGCAGCGGCTGTTCCTGGAGCAGGCGTGGCTGGCCCTGGAGAACGCCGGGTATCCGGCCCGCCGGATTTCGGGCCGCCGGGTCGGCGTCTATGTCGGCGCCTCGCCCTCCGGCTACGAGAAGCTGCTGGAGGCGGAGGGGGCGGCGACCGATGCCTGGGGCATGACCGGCAACCTGACGGCGCTGTTGGCCTCGCGCATCTCCTACCACCTCGACCTGCGCGGTCCGGCGCTGACGGTCGACACGGCGTGCTCGTCGTCGCTGGTGGCGCTCGACCTCGCCTGCCAGGGCATCGCG
>CAMDOT010000339.1 GCA_945903635.1 Rhizobium sp. Q54
GCCAACCGGCACCGCAAACAGCGAAGCCGAGTAGACCATCGCCAGCAGTCCCGTGTCGCGCAGGCCGGCATCCGCCAGCAGCAGCATGGGCGCCTGTGTCAGCCAGTCGACATGGGCGCGCGCGGCGTAGAAATCGTGAAACCTCTCGCCGTCGAGCAGATTCACCAGGAAGGCCGAGCCGTCCCAGAACAGGCCACGACATTCGAACGCGTTGTAGACGGCCAGGGCCCAGAGCAGCAGGGCGACGGCCCGGTAGGCGGTGACTTGCGGGGCGAGGGGCATGCCTAGTCGCGCCAAGAAAATGCCCCGAGAGGGTATGGCCGCTCCGGCGGAAATGGCTGCCAGGCGCCGAAATCGTGAGGCGGTGCGATGATCCCGTCGCCGCGCTTGGCCCGCAGCGCCAGGCTCTGACTCGGCAATATCCAGGCCTCGACCAGATGGAGGTGCGGGTATTGGGACAGTGACGTGTTCTCGAAGGTGATTACCCCGTTCTGGGTACGGACCGCCGTTCGCACCGCGTCGAGGTAGGAGATCCAGGTTCCGGTCAGGTAGATATCGGAAGGCAGGCAAGCCAGCATCATCAACAGCGCGAAGGTGACGAAGCGCCGGGCCGCCACCGGCGTGCCGAGGATGACGAGGGCCGGAATCCTGGCCGCGAGGTTCGAGCGATAGGCCCATATGAAAACGATGATCGTGGCAATCACCAGTCCCGCTGCCGTGCGCGCGACGTACTGCGACTTGGCGAGCGGCCTGATGAGCGTGTCGCTCAGCCCCAGCACGGGCGACAAGGCGAGGACGACGAGAAAAAATCCGGCCCAGCGGTAGGGCCTGGAGTCCAGCAGCGAGTGAGGCTTGATCAGCGCCCAGCCCACGACCACCAGCGCCGCCGCCAGCGCCATGTCGAACTGTATGTTCTGCCAGAAGTTCGCGGCCGTCGTGAGGGTGTTGCTGAGATGGTCTTCGGAGAAGGGCTGGATGATCGAGCCGGCCGCGATGACCGAGCCGGCAATGAACATCCCGGCGGCCGCGATATGCAGCGCGGTGGGAAGGACCGGTCGGGCCGGCGCCCGGCGGATCGCCCAGAAGATCATCGCCGCCAGCAGCGGCCCGAGATAGATCATCACCTCGTAGGTCCGCATGGAGAGGAAGGCCAGCGCCGCCAGCATCAGGCTGTCGAACAGCTCGAGCTTGCGGGCCGTGGCCAGCCGGACCGCGGCCAGGATCGAGAGCGCATAGGCGGTATTGTATTCGCCAACGATGAAGAACGACGTCGTCATGAACACCAGGGCGATTGCCGCGACAACGGCCGCCAGCAGCACCGCGTCGTCCTTCACGCGCATCAGGGCGAGGGAATAGAGGGCGGTCGGAACGGCAAACAGCCCGATCGACAGCAGCCGGGCCATGAGATGCAGGTCGGTGACGCCCAGGAACAGCGCCGTCATGACCGGAACCTGGCCGATGACCATGGCGTAGAGGCGCGGCGCATAGAAGTCGAAGAACCACTCGCGGCGCGCGATCTGGACGAGGAATGCGAAGCCGTCGACGAAAAGTCCCCGGCTCTCCCAGCTGTGCCAGAGTGCCAGTCCCCAAAGCAGACCGATCATCGTTCGGTAGGCGATTGTCGTTGTTGGCATAAGCAGGCGTCGGGGTACCCGACCGTCGGGACGGACGCAAGCGGTCCCGGCTTGCAGCGTCGAAGGGGCGCTGTTAGCAAGGCGCCGCAAGCGAGGATCGACGATGCTGAGTTGGGAAAAAATCGACGCAATCCCGGGCTGGTTCATGTTCCAGTCCTATTGCGTCTGGCGCGCCCTGCTCGACCAGCAGGCCCGGGTGACCGGGGACCTGTTCGAGATCGGTGTATGGCGCGGCCGCTCGGCCTCCGTGCTGGCGTCCTATCGCAAGGGCGACGAAAAGCTCTATTTGTGCGACCTCAGGCTGGACGAACCGGCGGTCCATCGCGCCATCCAGTCGGTCGGCATCGAGCCCGCCAACATCGTGCCCCTGTCCGGCCCCTCGGCCGATCTGCCGACCAAGCTCGACCTCAAGGCCATGCATCAGACGGTGCGCTGGTTTCATATCGACGGCGAGCATACCGGTACCGCGGTCTACCGCGAGCTCGAGTTCGCCAACCGGATCGTCAACGCCGAGGGCATCGTGGTGATCGACGATTTCTTCTCGCCGCGCTATCCCGCCAACACCACCGAGGTGATCCGCTACCTCGAGAAGAACCCCTTCCATTTCCGGCTGCTCGCCGTTGGCTTCAACAAGGGCTATCTCTGCCGGCCCGAGAGCCTGCCGCGCTACATGGACTTCATGGCGTCGGGCATGTCGCGGGCGCTCGGCACCTATGGCGCCAAGACGACCATCTTCAAGACCACCGGCCCCTGGGACACCGACGCCGTCGGCATCACCGACTATGTCGAGGATGCCGGACCCGTCGCCGGCCCCGACAACGAGCCGCAGCGCTGGCACATGATGCGCACGCGCCACGTCTGGGGACCTTGGCGTCATCTGCAGAACGGCTGGCGCATGCTGCGGGGCAACTAAGCTCACGCCGGCTGTGCTCACGCCGGTTGGGCGATCTTCATCTGATCGTCGAGATCGTCGGCGATGAAGTGGCGCACGACCTCGTCGAGGTCCTTGTCGGTCTCGAACCCGAGCGCGCGCGAACGCTTCGAATCGATGCCCTGGGGCCAACCGTCGCAGATCCGCTGAATGGCCGGATCGTGCTGCCAGACCACCTTGCCGGCTTTTCGATTGCCGGCATGGCGGCCCACCGCGGCCTCCAGCTCCTTCGCCGTCACGTTGATGCCGTTCAGCAGCAGGGTGCGGCCGGGCCCGAAGGCGTCCGGCGGCAGGTCGTGCAGGCGCATGAAGGCATCCACCGTCTTGCGCGGGCTAAGCACGACCATGATGGTCTCAGGCGTCACCGGACAGACGACGTCCACGCCCGTGAGCGGCTCACGCACGACCGAACTGGCCCAGGTCGAGGCCGCCTTGTTGGGCAGGCCCGTGCGGACGCAGATCGTCGGCAGCCGTACCGCGGTACCGCGCAAAAAACCTTTGCGGGTGTAGTCGCGCACCAGGAATTCGCCGATCGACTTCTGTGCACCATAGGAGGTCTGGGGCGTGAGCGGCGTGTCGTCGGTCACGGCCGGCGGCAGGTCGCCGCCGAAGGCCGCCAGTGAGCTGGTGAAGACGACCCGGGGATTGGTGCCGAGCGCCCGGCAGGCTTCGAGCACGTTGCGTGTGCCGTCGAGATTGACCCGGTAGCCCAGATCGAAATCGGCCTCCGCCCCCGCGCTCACCACGGCGGCGAAATGGAACACGGTGGCCGCGCCCTGCACGATCGACTGCACGGTGGCGAAATTGGCGATGTCGCCGGCCAGCGTCTTGACCCTGGGATCGTCGAGCCCCGGCCCCGCCGCCTTGGCGACGTCGAACAGCAGCAGTTCGCTCACGCGCTCGGGCGCACCGGTCGATCCCGCGATCGTGCCCTGCAGAAGGATGCGCCGTGCCAGCTTCTTGCCGAGGAAGCCCGCGCCGCCGGTGATGACCACTTTCATGCCGTCTCCATCCCGTATTCATTCCTTGCCGACGAAAGTGTGCACAGATCGTCGCCTGCAGTCTATGTTTGCGCCAATGGCAGGTCCGGCGGAAATCTTCGTCTTCAAGGATGCCCTGATCGTCCTGGGAACGGCGGCGATCGTGGCGCCGGTCGTGCATCGCCTGAAGATCAGCCCGGTCCTGGGCTTTCTCATCGTCGGCGCGTTGCTCGGGCCGCATGCCCTAGGCCAGCTTGCCCACCATTCGCGCGCCATCGACTGGATCACCGTCACCGGCGAAAGGCAGATCGCCTTCATCGCCGATTTGGGGATCGTCTTCCTGCTGTTCTTCATCGGCCTGGAACTGTCGATGCGCCGTCTTCTCACCATGCGCCGCCTGGTGTTCGGGCTGGGCGGGTCGCAGGTGTTCCTGAGCGCCCTCGTCATCTCGCTGGCGTCTCTCTGGCTGGGCCAGCCGCCGGCCGCGGCGCTGATCATCGGCGCCTGCCTGGCGCTTTCCTCGACGGCCATCGTCATGGAACTGCTCTCCGGGCAGCGCCGCATGATGTCGACGACCGGGCGCACCAGCTTCGCCATCCTGCTGGCCCAGGATCTCGCCGTCGTGCCGCTGCTGTTCCTGATCGGTGCCCTCGGCACCCATTCGGAAGGCTCGGTCCTGCAGGGTGCCGTGGTGGCCCTGGTCGAGGCTGTCGTTGCGGTCGGCGTGATCGCCATCGTCGGCCGCCTTGTGCTGAAGCCGCTGTTTCGCCTCGCCGCCGGCACCGATAATCCGGAATTCTTCATGGCCGCCACGCTTCTCATCGCCGTGGGGTCCGGGGTAATCGCCGCCTACGCGGGACTGTCGATGGCGCTGGGCGCCTTTATCGCCGGCCTTCTCCTCGCCGAGACCGAATACCGCC
>CAMDOT010000340.1 GCA_945903635.1 Rhizobium sp. Q54
AGAAAGACTGGGGCGGTCCAACCACCAGTCTGCCAGAAGCAATAGCATTTTCCTGCTGAACCTGCGGATCACATATGCGTGAACAGATGCTTGCAGTGCATGCACTTCAGGCCGCCTTCTTGAACCCTTCCGTCTGCGCCTGCATGGCCCGCTGGAACGCGGGCCGCGCGTGGCAGCGTTGCTTGTAGGCATTGAGGCGCGGATAGGCCTCGACGATCGTCGTGTGATCGAGAAAGCGCAACACGTCGGCCATCATCAGGTCGCCGACGGTGAACGTCCCCTCGAGATAGTCTTTTTCGCCCAGCGCCTTCTCGAGCAGCTCCAGGCGATCGTGCACCATCTTCTCGATCCCGGGCCGAAACTCCTTCGTCCACTCCTCCTTCGCATGGAAGAAGTCGAGGCTGGCGAGCTGCTGGATCCAGGTTTCGACCGAGTTGAGCGCGGCGAACACCCACGCGGTGGCGCGCTCGCGCTCGATGCGGTCGCGGGGCAGCAGCTTCTCGGTCTTCTCCGCGACGTAGAGCGCGATGGCGCCGCTCTCGAACAGGACAAGCCCATCCTCTTCGATCGCCGGCGCCTGCCCGAACGGCTGGCGCGCCAGATGTTCCGGCGACCTTTGTTCGGGCCCCAGCGCCACCGTGCGCACCTTGTAGGGCAAGCCCGCCTCCTCCAGCGCCCAGCGGACGCGAAAGGCGCGCATCAGGGGGGCGGCAAAATCCGGAACCCATTCGTAGGTCGTGAGCGTGATCATGTGCGAACTCCGTTCTGCTCGGCCACGGCGATGTTCTCCGCGTAGAGCTGCTGCTTGTTGAAGAGCGAATTCCATCCGCCGATGTGGCTGTCGCGACTCTCGACGCTTGAAAACGGTGTCTGGTGGAAGGTCTGGACGGTATGCCCGTCCTTCTCGGCGAATGTGACGGTGACGAGCGTGTCGGGGTCCCGCCCGGACTCCTCGTCCCACTTGAAGGTGAAGACGATGCGCTTGTTCTTCTCGACCTCGCGGACGACACCGCCGAACCGCGACAGGCCATATTCCTTGGACGTCATGGCGCCGCGCCATGCCCGGCCCGGTGTCAGCTCCCAATCGAGCTCGACCGCCGTGAACTTTTCGGGGCCCCACCAGCGCAGCATGTGATCGCTTCTTTCCCAGAGCCGGAAAACCAGCTGACTCGGCGCGCCGAATTCACGCTCGATCAGAAGGTCGAGTTCGCGATGCTGGCTCATTGCTTCCTGCCTTTCGCCGGCGCCTTGGTGATCTCCGTCAGCAACGCGTCCATCTTGTCGAAGCTCCCGGTCCAGAATTTTCGATACTTCTCCAGCCATCCGTCGACCTCCTTCAAGGGTGCGGTTGCGAGCGTGCACGGCCGCCACTGCGCGTGACGCCCGCGCGTGATCAGGCCCGCGGTTTCCAGGACTTTTAGATGCCGCGAGACCGACGGCAGCGTGATGTCGAACGGCTCGGCGAGCTCGTTCACGGTCGCCTCGCCCTGGCTCAAGCGAGCCAGGATCGCCCGACGGGTGGGATCGGCGAGTGCCGCCAATGTCGTGCTGAGTGGGTCGGTCATTTTGTATTTAGCCATTCACGTAATTACTGTATTGGCTAAATAAGAGATCGAGCTTCATTCGTCAAGGCTTCTGAAAGGCGTAAAAGAGTTCATCATGACTCAGTTCGCCAAAGTGTTTCGCTCCGGCAACTCACAGGCCGTCCGTCTTCCGAAGGATTTCCAGTTCAACGTGGAAGAGGTCGAAATCTCTCGGGAAGGCAATGCGGTGATCCTGCGGCCACGCCAGGACAATTCGACACCGTGGGCCTCTTTGCGCGCCGCCATGGACCGGGGCTTCAGCGCCGATTTCATGGCCGACGGCCGGCAGCAGCCCGACAGCCAGAACCGGCCCAAGCTCGATGAAGCCTTCGACTGACGGCCTGGCTTCGCTGCGCCTGCTCTTTGCAGACGTCGTCATTCTCGAGTTCGATCGGGAAGATGCGCGCACGGCCGGCGAGATCAGGGCCGCGCTCGCGCGGCAGGGCACGCCGATCGGCCCCTATGACGTGCTGATCGCCGGACAGGCACGAGCGCGGGACTTGATGCTCGTCACCAACAATCTCTCCGAGTTCCAACGCATCGATGGACTCAAGATCGAAGATTGGACGCAGCCTTAGAGCGTTTCATGCTCTTCCGGACCGCGAGCCTCCGGCTCGCGCATGACTTCAAGCGAGCCGGAGGCTCGCGGTCCAGAAGACCATGACCCTAGCCGAAGCGACTCGGCGGCCGATGCCCAAACTGCTCCTTCCAGAGCGCATTATCGAGGCGCGTCATCTCGTTGATGCGGTCGAAGGTGCGATTGGTTGCGCCGAGCAACCTCAACTCTGCGACACGCGATGCGAAATCTCCCTCGCGATTGTTGAGGTTCATGGCCGGGAGAGGACTGAGGCGCGACCGCAGCGCTCCCCACCGACCGATACCGCGCCGCCCGAAGGCATCGACGATGTCCTCCTGCAGCAAGTCCAGGTCGTCGGTCGTATACAGGCCATCAAGCAGATCCAGGTTACGGTGCGCTTTTGAAAGGAGCCTGGATTCGGAAACCTGTCTTGCCCGCATCGGGCCTCTCGCACCGAAGGAACGCGACGCAAAATAGAAAGTGTAGAAGTTGTCGAACAGGTCATCCATATGCTGCCCCGCGCCACCGCAAAAGAAGTCGTCCGGCGGCAGGACAGATGCCGCCTTGATTCCGAACATCTGCGGCGTTGCCAATGCGCGCGGATCTTTGTTGGCCGCCACGGCGCGCAGGAAAAAGTAGAATGACAGGATGCGCGCGACGGGCTCGCGCAAGACGCTGAAGGTAAAACTGGGGCCCTCGATCTGATCGAGGGACTTCCAGTGGAAATGCCCTGAAAACATACGGTAGGACCGCAACTGCTCGATGGGCAGAGTCCGGAGCTGCTTGTTGTCGATCGCCGGGCAGATATGTCGCGACAGGAAGAACCGTGCCAGAAAAGAACGGATGCTGGTTCCCGCTGTTTTCGGGATGTGCAGGAATTTGACGTTCATCGCCCGTTTAATCCAGCGAGATGCCCGTCTGGACCGCCACGGCCTTCCACTGGCGGACCTCCTCGTCGAGGAAGCGGGCCATCTCGGCGCTGCCCTGGGGCATGACGTCGAGGAAGGCGGCGTCGAACTTCTCCTTCACGTCCGGCAACGTGAGCACGCGGGCGATGTCCCTCGCCAACCGATCCGTCGCCTCCGCCGGCGTGCCCGCGGGCGCCAGGAAGCCGTACCAGTTGTAGACGACGACGCCCGGCGCGCTTTCGGCATAGGTCTGCACATCGGGCAGGCGCGGATGGCGCTCCGCCGTGGCGATGGCGAGCGCCTTCAGCTTGCCCGACTGCAGGTGCGGCATGACCGGCGGCATGGCGTTCATCACCAGCGGGATCTGGCCGTTGATCGCATCGTTGAGCGCGGGCCCGCCGCCCTTGTAGGGCACATGGACGAGATCGAAGCCCACTTTTGCGCGCAGCAGCTCGTAGGTGAGGTGCGGACCGCTGCCCTGCCCCGGCGTTCCCACGGCGATCTTCTGCAGCTGCTCGCGCGGCATCGCTAAAAGTTCTTTTAGCGAATTGGCCGGGAACGACGGATGGGCCACCAGCACCTGGGGCGAGGCGCCGACCAGGGTGATCGGCACGAAGCTTTTCACCGGATCGTAGCGCGCCTTGGAATAGACCGCCGGATTGATGCCATGGGCGACGTCGGCATAGAGCAGCGTATAACCGTCGGCCGGCGCCCGCGCGACGACCTCGGTGCCGATCATGCCGGCAGCGCCGGGCCGGTTGTCGACGATGAAATTGTAGCCGCCGCCGCCCTCCTGGAGCTTCTGCGCGACCAGGCGCCCGGTGAAATCGGACCCGCCGCCGGGCGCATAAGGCACCACGAGACGGATGGGCTGCGACGGGAAGGAAGCCTGCGCCCGGGCGGAGGCCAGGGGCAGGCTGGCGGCAGTGCTGGCGACAGTGCCGGCGGCCAGCAGGCTGCGGCGAGATATGGTTTTCATGACCGGAGGTTACTCACACTTCGTGCCAAGATGCCAAGCGCATGACCGCCGGGAGCCGACCGCCACTGGTGAGGGCGTGAATTTATTCGATGTCGGTATGAGCGAGCGGGACGCTCGCGGTCCAGCAGATCACGAATCTTCCGGACCGCGCGCATCCTGCGCGCTCAAGGTCCAGATCGAGTACGGAGTGTCGAATACATTCACGCCACCGGTGATCAAAACATGTCAGGCGTAATCACGTTCTGCGGCCGCGGCCCGACCATCGCCGCGCGCATGGTTTCAGCCGATTTCAGCCTGATGTCGTCCCACGCCTCGGGCGTGAAGAAGGCCGAGTGCGGCGTGATGATCAGGCGCCCCTCGCACCACGGCTCGCGCGCGCGATAGGCGCGCAGCAGCTCGGGGATGGGCTCGACCG
>CAMDOT010000341.1 GCA_945903635.1 Rhizobium sp. Q54
CGGCTCCACCGGCAGCACGTCGAGCCCGACACCGGCGAGATGCCCGCTCTTCAGCAGATCGGCGAGCGCATCGACATCGCAGATCGGCCCGCGCGCCGTGCTGACCACCACGCCGCCCTTCGGCATGCGCTCCAGCATCGCGCGCGAGATCATCCCGCGCGTTTCCAGCGTGAGAGGCGCGTGGATCGACAGCGTGTCGGTCTGCTCCATCAGCGCCTCGAGCGAGGCGACGCGCTCGAGGCCGACGCCGAGCTCGGTGCCGTTCGGCATGTAGGGATCGTAGACGACGACACGGAACTGGAAGGCCTTGGCCCGCAGCGCCGCCGCCGTACCGATGCGGCCGAGGCCGACGATGCCGAAGGTCTGCACGCCGTTGCGCCGCAGCAGCGGATCGCTGACGTATCTCCACGGCGCTGGCTGCGGCCGCCGCTGCGCTTCGAGGTGGAGCGCGATGCCGCGGCGAAGCGACAAGGCGAGTGCCAGCGCATGGTCGGCGACCTCTGTGGTGCCGTAATCCGGCACGTTGCACACCATGACGTTGCGCGCCGCGGCGGCCTTGCGATCGATCTTGTCGTAGCCCACGCCCATGCGCACGACGCAGGCGAGCTTGGGGAACTTGGCGAAATGCTCGGCGGTCATCCCCAGTCGCAAAGTCATCAGGCCGTCGACGTCGGCGCAGTCCTTGTCCTCGAGCTGCGACAGGTCGGAGACGTTGCGGTACACCACACGCACGTCGGACCCGAACACCTCGCGCTCGACCTTGTCGTTGTCGTAGAGCTTTTCGGCGTACAGCACTGTCTTGGGCATGGCCTGGGCGTCTCCCGGATGAGGAAGGTATCTTAGCAGGCCAGCGCCACGCCCGCGCTCTTGCCCGACGTCGTGGCTGAATTAGCCGTTGTTCATATTGGGGTCGATCGTCACCTGGCCGTCGTCGGGCTGCTCCTGGCCTGCGATCATGCGGAAAAGCATCGTCTTGCCGCCGCCACTGGGCCCGACCAGCCCCGCCATAACATGCCTAGGAGTTCGGTATTGCATCCCCCGAAACTCAGGCGCGATGCGAGTTCTCGATTGAGCACGGTCGTAATTTCGTTTAGTTTATAGCTGCTCTTGGCATGAGCATGGCACTCGCCGTTCCAAAGCTGCTGGCAGCATTGCCGTTAGGTCGTTGGTGAACCCTTTCAACAGCCAACTTGGGCTTGAGAGGCGGTCGGCGAGTGACGCTTGCAAATGAAAGCCCAGGAGAATGGCGATGTTGATTGGTAACGTGCGCCCCACGACGCTTGATGGCGTCAAGAGTCTGGCTGCCCAGCTCCGCAAAGAACAAGGAATCAAGCATGCAACCGCGCTTGATCTGGCGGCCAAAGCCGCCAACTGCACGAATTTCCGGCATGCCCGCCGCGTGCTCCCGATGCGACCAACCGCGGTTGCCTCCCCCTATGTCCTGCTGACTATCTACTGGTACGACAAGGAGCAGCAGCATCGACGCGGTCGCGAAACACTCAGGATCGAGCTCCCCAGACCTATCCTCAATATCTGCGGAAAGTCGGCGCTCAAGAATGTCCGAGGTTTCGGAGATCTTCGGATGGTCGCGGACGATCATTTCGTTTGCGATACGTTGGCTGGCACACAAGACTATGCGCGCGATCGCCTTTGCACCGCGGAGCGCTCCCTCCGGTTCATGGATCACACAGGGTTGCTTCCATCACGCGAGTATCGCAAAGCCTATAATAAACGCTTGAGAGACGATGAATTGCCCAGCAGAGACCATGCAACCTACTGGGTAGAACCGGCGAGTGGTCAGTTCATTTTAGTCGACGAGCCTTATAGCGGCGTGCCCGATGAAGCCGAACGTGCAGCTTGGGCTGCGAGGACTGGTTGGCTGGTCGTCAAGACGTCCTGGCCTGGCATGTATAATCCTTACAATTGCGACCTCTATGTCTCAACTAAGGGCGGCTCCAGTTACGATCTCAACGCTCTTGTGGCGAAAATCGATGCCATACCAGCGCCGCTGATCGCAGACGAATGGCATGGAGAGTCGTCGCCCTCATGGGACACCTTTCTAAGTCCGATGGCGCGGACCAAGCAGGATAAGCGCAGGGCTCGGAGTAAGGGCACAATTTACCCGGTTTCGAACTCAACCACCGTCCCATACAATTATAATCCCGGTTCGCTTAGACGGCGACCCGCCGCCAAAATGGAAGTCGACGGGCATATCGAGGCCGGACGGATCATCAAGGCCGTGCTCCGATCGGAACAGAGCACCAATGCTGTCTATACCCGAATGAATTCGCTGCGGTCGACGCTAGAGGATTGGCTGGCCCGTGAGATCGACCGCACACAACTTGCTGGCGCTGAGTTTTTCGACGTTTATTACCACGGAGCAGAAGGCGATGCTCCTTATGATGAAATGGCCAAGTCGCGCGGCGGCATCGTCAGGATGCTCGGCAGCCTGAAGCGTAAACTACAGGCCGCTTATCCCGACTGCGCACCGCTTCGCGAGGAACTCCATCGCATCGACATGACGATGTCGCTGCTCAGTAAAAATACCACTGCTGACTAATAAAGAGTGGAGCGGCGGCATGCCTATTGATGCGCGCCGCCGCTTCCAGCTACTCCCACTCCAAAATTCAAGGGACAACTTAGCTGCTTCCATCGCAGCAACACTGCTCAAGAGTTTAATATCGTGTCCTCGAAATTTCCGGCGAAACCCTGCAACTCGTGGAGTTGCGACAGTCTATTCGTCCGGATCTTTATAGCCCTTAGGTACCTTCCAAACTTCAAGGAGCGATGTAGGCATCATGTCTCCTCCTCTATTCAGAGCGTGCAATATTCCTCGCATGCGTTCGTCCAGCATCTGCTGAAGTTGATAAAAGTGCCCTTCATAGCGGCTAATGTCTGACGTCAACTCCATTGAAGGTCTTTCGCCCTTCTCTATCGAGTCCGACACTTTGTGAATGTCTTCATCAAGTTGCTTCAGCAAGAGCAATGCATTGCTCGCAACTTGATTAAGAATCGGGTGCAAATGGTCTGTACGCTCTGCAAACACCCTGCAGACGTTCTGGCAGTTCTCGCTTTGCAGTAACCAGTGCCGTCTGGGACTTTCGCGTTTGTGTATGTCCTTGTCGATTAGTTGAGCGGCTATGGAACGTGCTTCATACTGAGCTTGGCCTAGTATAAATCTAATCGCCCAAGCATTTTGTTCACCCAAGCGGCGTCGTTCTCGCCGTCGTTGAATGGTTTCGCTCCGATATAGCAAAACTGCGCCGGCAATCGCGGCAATAGAACCCGCTGCCTGCATCCAAGCTGCACTGTTCGGGCCCAAGCCCTCCCGAGAGAAGCTCACAACAGCCGCACAAACAGAAAGAGCAGCGAGTAGACTCGCAAAGGTGACAAGAACCAGTGACCCCCAATCTCGTCTCATCGGAGCTTTCCTAGTCGCTCATTCCCACTCAATTGTCCCCGGCGGTTTGCTCGTGATGTCGTAGGTCACCCGGTTGATGCCGCGGCATTCGTTGATGATGCGGGCGGCAACGCGGCCCAGGAAGGCGTGCTCGAACGGGTAGTAGTCCGCCGTCATGCCGTCGGTCGAGGTGACGGCGCGTAGCGCGCAGGCCTGGTCGTAGGTGCGGCCGTCGCCCATCACACCCACGGTGCGCACCGGCAGCAGCACGGCGAAGGCCTGCCAGATCTCGTCGTAGAGGCCCGACTTGCGGATCTCGTCGAGGTAGACGGCATCGACCTCGCGCAGGAGGTCGAGCTTCTCCTTCGTGATGTCGCCGGGAATGCGGATGGCGAGGCCGGGGCCGGGGAACGGATGGCGGTTCACCAGGTCGGCCGGCAGGCCAAGCTCGCGGCCGAGCGCCCTCACCTCGTCCTTGAACAGTTCCCGCAGCGGCTCGACCAGCTTCATCTTCATGCGCGCGGGCAGGCCGCCGACATTGTGATGGCTCTTGATGGTGACCGAGGGGCCGCCGGTGAAGGAGACCGATTCGATCACGTCGGGATAGAGCGTGCCCTGGGCCAGGAAATCGGCGCCGCCGATCTTCTTGGCCTCGGTGTCGAACACGTCGATGAACAGCGCGCCGATGGTCTTGCGCTTCTGCTCCGGGTCGGTGACGCCGGCCAGCGCCTTCAGGAACAGGTCCGAGGCGTCGGCGTGGATCAGCGGGATGTTGTAGCTGTCGCGGAACAGGCGGACGACCTGCTCGCCCTCGTCCTTGCGCAAGAGGCCGTGGTCGACGAACACGCACTGGAGCTGGTCGCCGATCGCCTCGTGCAGCAGCACGGCCACGACCGAGGAATCGACGCCGCCGGAGAGGCCGCAGATGACGCGGCCCTTGCCGACCTGGGCGCGGATCTGGGCGATGGCGCGCTC
>CAMDOT010000342.1 GCA_945903635.1 Rhizobium sp. Q54
AGGGTGGACCTCCAGGCACGTTGGTGTCTGAGCGTTGCTTGACTGTTCTTGTCTGCGTCCCAAATGGGCGGCGAGATTCGAACGCTTTTCGGTTATCCTACGGAGAGGAGAATCGGGTGCCGTCGCTGGTCGTGTTGGAATTCGCGTGACGTGGCTCCGGCGTGTTGAAGGTATCGGTTCAGGCGGCCAGGTCAACCGGCTGATCGACGGGCTTGGTTGCGAGGGTCTGCCAACCGTCGATTTTGCGCATGACGATCTGTCCGGATGCCATCAGCGCCCAGAAGAGCATTGCCGCTGTTGCCGCCGAGGGCAGCACGGTCTGGGTCTTGATCCGCCGCTTGAACTCCTCGTGCAGGCGCTCGATGCAGTTCGTCGTTCGGGCGCTTCGCCACTGGCTCGGCGGCAGGCGGGTGAAGCTGAACAGCCGGTCGCCGGCCTCCTCCAGGCTGTCGGCGACGTCACGATGACGTATCCGCCACTTGGCGATGAACTTGCGACGCCGATCCTCGATATCCTGGGGCGTCTCGGCGTAGATCATGTCGGTATAGTCGGCGGTGATCTCCTCGTGCAGGCGCTCGGGGGCGTTCGCCAGCAGGTTCCTGTGCTTGTGGACCGTACAGCGCTGGACCGGCACCCCATCCCAAATCCTGGCGATCGCCGCGTCGAGCCCCTTGGCGCCGTCAACGATCAGGAACTGCGGGCGGCGCAGGCCACGCGCGACGAGATCGTCGAGGACCGAACGCCAGGCCTCGGCCGTCTCACCGCCCATGTTCTTCACCGCCAGCAGGATCTTCTGGCCGTCCTCGCGCACGCCAATCACGACAAGCAGCGAGATCGAGGTGGCTTTCCGGTCGAGACGGACCTTGACCACCGTCCCGTCAAGAATCAGGCGGACGATCGGCTCGTTGGCCAGCGATCGGGTGTTCCAGGCTTCCCAGTCGGTCTTCACCTTCCGCCAGACCCGGCTGACGGTGTCCTTGCCGACCGCCCCGCCGAACAGCGCGGCGAGCGCACGGCGGACGCGCCTTGTGTTGGTGCCGGCGAGATAGGTCGACGCAATCAGCGCGTCGGCGGCCTTCGTCCGCCGCTGGTAGGCGCGCAAGGCCTTGCTCTTCCACTCGCTCGTCGTGCCATCACCGGACTTGAGGCGAGCCCGAGGCACGGTGATCTCGGTCGATCCGAAGGTCCCCATCAGCGTCCGGGTTCGGCAGCCGTGCCGATGGCCGGCGACGCCGCGATCGGCGCCATCGACCCCCTCACTCGCCTCGGGCCGCCGTGCATAGCGCGGGCGGCCAAGAGCTGCATCAAACTCGGTCCTGATCATCGTCTCGATGAAATCCCGGACCCGATCGCGCAGGCCAGCTTCAATCGGATCAAACCAGTCGTCGAAGAGATAAACCCCCGTCTCGGTATCAGGCTGAACGGCTTCGGGCTTCGTGGTAGTGCTCGTCATGGCGTGGTCTCCTGTCCGGCGCGTCAACGCTGGACTCGTTCGGGTTAAAGCACCCGGAGACTACGCCACCCTCAATTCCAACCAACTTCGCGACGGCACCGGCGTAAAAGTCGTCCACCTATTTTCCTTCTGCAACGACGGCAGGAGGGTTGGGGATTTACACCGTGGAATTATATCTGAAGGTTCGGCTGGCTTGCTCGGAAGGGATGAGCCGGCGTCAGGCTGCGAAGCATTTCAACATATCGCGCGACACAGTCAGCAAGATGGTGTCGTATTCGGTCCCTCCGGGATATCGGCGTCAGTCACCTATCCAGCGGCCGAAGCTGGATGCGTTTGTTTCGACGATCGATCACTGGCTGGAAGAGGACGTGAAGGTGCCGCGCAAGCAGCGGCATACGGCCAAGCGGGTGTTCGACCGTCTGCGAGACGAATGCGGGTTCACCGGCGGCTACACGATCATCAAGGATTACATGCGCGAGCGGGACCAGCGTCGCCAGGAGGTGTTCGTGCCACTCGCTCATTCGCCAGGGCATGCGCAGGCCGATTTCGGCGAGGCGTTAGTCGTCATTGGCGGTGTGGAACGCAAGGCGCACTTCTTCGTGCTTGACCTGCCGCATAGCGACGGCTGCTATGTCCGGGCCTATCCGGCAGCGGTTTCGGAGGCCTGGGTGGACGGCCACATCCATGCCTTCGCCTTCTTCGGGGCCGTGCCGCAATCGATCGTCTACGATAACGACCGATGCCTGGTGGCGAAGATCCTGCCCGACGGCACCCGCAAGCGGGCCACGCTGTTCAGCGGCTTCCTATCCCACTACCTGATCCGCGACCGCTATGGCCGTCCGGGCAAGGGCAATGACAAGGGAAGTGTCGAGGGGCTCGTCGGCTATGCCCGTCGCAATTTCATGGTGCCGATCCCGCAGTTTGCGACATGGGATGCCTTCAATGCCTGGCTGGAGGAGCAATGCCGCAAGCGCCAGCGCGACAGGCTGCGAGGTGAGAGCGAGACGATCGGCGAGCGTCTGCAACGTGATCTCGCCGCCATGCGTGCATTGCCGGCCGCGCCCTTCGATGCATGTGACCAGACCAGCGCACGTGTCACGGCCCAGTCGCTCGTGCGTTACAGGACCAACGATTATTCTGTCCCGGTCGCCTGGGGTCATCAGGACGTCTGGGTCCGGGGCTATGTCGACGAGGTGGTCATCGGCTACCGCGGCGAGATCATCGCTCGTCATCCCCGTAGCTGGGAGCGGGAAGACGTCGTCTTCGATCCTCTGCATTACCTGCCGCTGATCGAGCGGAAGATCAATGCGCTGGATCAGGCTGCACCTCTCCAGGGCTGGGACCTGCCCGAAGAGTTCGCCACGCTGCGCCGCCTGATGGAAGGCCGCATGGCAAAGCATGGCCGGCGCGAGTATGTGCAGGTGTTGCGTCTGCTGGAATGCTTCGAGCTTGCCGATCTGCATGCGGCGGTGAAGCAGGCTCTCCAGCTCGGAGCAATCGGCTTCGACGCCGTCAGACATCTGATCCTGTGCAGGGTAGAACGCCGACCACCGCGACTGGACCTGTCCATCTACCCATATCTGCCGAGGGCCACCGTCGAGACGACATCGGCGAAGGCGTATATGCGACTGCTTTCCGTGCATGGGGAGGAAGCGGCATGAGCACTGAAGTGCCCGAGATCCTGCTCTCCCATTACCTCAAAACTCTCAAGCTTCCGACCTTCCAGCGTGAGTATCAGAAGCTGGCTCGGCTATGCGCCACCGAAGGCGTCGATCATGTCGGATATCTCACCCGGCTCGCCGAACGGGAGATGATCGAACGCGATCGCCGCAAGGTCGAGCGCCGCATCAAGGCGGCAAGGTTCCCGGTCGTCAAAAGCCTGGACAGCTTTGACTTCGCCGCCATCCCGAAGCTCAACAAGATGCAGGTGCTGGCAATGGCCCGTTGCGAGTGGATCGAGCGGCGCGAGAATGTCATTGCGCTCGGCCCGAGCGGCACGGGCAAGACCCATGTGGCGCTCGGCCTCGGCCTGGCAGCATGCCAGAAGGGCATGTCCGTCGGCTTCACCACGGCCGCAGCGCTGGTCAGCGAGATGATGGAGGCGCGCGACGAGCGGCGTCTGCTACGGTTCCAGAAGCAGATGGCCGCCTACCAGCTTCTCATAATCGACGAGCTGGGCTTCGTGCCGCTCTCCACAACCGGCGCCGAATTGCTGTTCGAGCTGATCTCGCAACGTTACGAACGGGGTGCCACCCTGATCACCAGCAATCTTCCGTTTGACGAATGGACCGAGACGCTCGGGTCGGAGCGTCTGACCGGCGCGCTTCTCGACCGCATCACCCACCACGTCAACATTCTCGAGATGAATGGCGACAGCTATCGTCTCGCTCAAAGCCGAGCCCGAAAGGCCGGCTGACGTCCCTCGAAACATCGCCGCGTACACCTGAGAACCCCGCTCGGGCTACGCCCTCCCGGCGCTCTCAGGTGTGCGCCACAAATGGCCGACTATTCCTCCGGCGCGTGGCCTGGGTTTGCTCCGCCGTTGACCGAGGATGCTGTTCGCCGAGATTCTGCGACTGATCGCGGAACTCCGGCCGCAGCCACCTGCAGCGCCGGCGTGAGCGGTCCGTTTGTCATGAGTTCCAGCAAGAACCACGGGAGAGGTGCGTCCTGGAGAGGAGAATATCGGAGCTTCCGTGGCGCGCTGCGCCGATTTTACCGGCCGCCGGGACATCTGGCCGCTCACGGAGGGGGTCGGGCTTGCGACTGCCCGTCCCTGGTGTCAATCTTGGCCCGAAGAGCCGGTCATCCGGCGGATGCCGGGTTGATAAAACCCAGCACGCTGTCATAATCGTTCACCTGTCGCGCGAGCAGGACATCGAGCTCGTCCGACAA
>CAMDOT010000343.1 GCA_945903635.1 Rhizobium sp. Q54
CTGATCGAGAAGAAGATGATCCCGGACGACGTCACCATCCAGGTGCTGACGCAGAGCCGGCCCGAGCTGATCGAGCGCACCTTCGAGGCCTGCCGCGGCGCCAAGCGCGCCATCGTCCATCTCTACAACTCGACCTCGACCCTGCAGCGACGCGTCGTGTTCGGCCAGGACACCGCCGGCATCATCGAGATCGCCGTGTCGGGCGCCAGGCTGGTGAAGCAGCTGGCCGACGCCGATCCCAAGACGGAGTGGGTGTTCGAATATTCGCCCGAGAGCTTCACCGGCACCGAACTCGAGTTCGCGCGCGACATCTGCGCCGCCGTCGGCGACATCTACAAGCCGACGCCTGAGAAGAAGATGATCATCAACCTGCCGGCAACAGTCGAGATGTCATCGGCCAACGTCTATGCCGACCAGATCGAATGGTGCCATCGCAACTTCAAGTACCGCGACTCGATGATCCTCAGCCTGCATCCGCACAACGACCGCGGCACAGGAGTGGCGGCAGCCGAACTCGGCTTCATGGCTGGCGCCGACCGAATCGAAGGCTGCCTGTTCGGCAACGGCGAGCGCACCGGCAACGTCGACTTGGTGACCTTGGGCCTCAACATGTTCACCCAGGGCGTCGATCCCGAGATCGACTTCTCGAACATCAACGAGATCCGCCAGACGGTGGAATACTGCAACCAGCTTCCCGTCCATCCGCGCCATCCCTATGGCGGCGACCTGGTGTTCACCGCCTTCTCGGGCTCGCATCAGGACGCGATCAACAAGGGCTTCAAGGCGCTTGAGGCGTCGAACAGCAAGGTCTGGGAAGTGCCCTACCTGCCGATCGACCCGGCCGATCTCGGCCGCTCCTACGAGGCAATCATCCGCATCAACAGCCAGTCGGGCAAAGGCGGCATCGCCTACATCCTGAAGAGCGACTACGGCATCGACATGCCGCGCCTCCTCCAGGTCGAATTCTCCAAGGTGATCCAGCAGATCGCCGACGAGACCGGCAAGGAGATTCAGCCGGCGCTGATCTGGGACACCTTCCGCAAGGAGTATCTCGAGAACACCAAGCCGGTCGATTTCATCAGCCACACCACCGTGCCCGAGCCCGGCCACCCCGACGTGCGTCTTCTCGACGCCAAGGTGACGGTCGATGGCAAGGCCACAACGATCAGCGGCCGCGGCAACGGGCCGATCGCGGGATATGTCGACGCGCTGGCCAAGAACTGCGGCGTGAAGATCAAGGTACGCGACTACCATCAGCACGCCGCCGGCGCCGGCTCCGATGCCACCGCCGTGAGCTACATCGAGGCCGAGACCGCCGACGGACGGGTCCTCTGGGGCGTGGGCATGGACGCCAATATCGTCACCGCCTCGCTCAAGGCGGTGTCGTGCGCGGCCAACCGCGCGGTCGCCGCCAAATAGCGGTACCGTGCCGCAGCGGCGGGCGATAGCATTGTGGACGCGCGGGGGCTTCCCGCGCGCACCAGATCAGGAGAAATGTTCATGTCTCGCGTCGCCATCAGGAAGCCCGTCCTCACCCTTCTCCTCGGCATCGCGATCGGTGCGGGCGGCGCCTTCGTGGCAACGGCGCAGCAGCCGAACATGCAGGCGGCGCTGAGTTCACTGCAGGCGGCGCGCGCCGAACTGATCCAAGCCCGGCCCAACAAGGGCGGTCATCGAGACCGCGCCATCGGCTTCGTCGACCAGGCGATCAACCAGACCCAGCTCGGCATGAACTACGCTGGCGACTAGAGCATCGAGCATGCCGCTTCACGCCTCACCGCGGCCGGCCGTCAATTCCAACCTGGCGGTGCCGCCCGACCCCAGCTCGCCGCTCCGGCGGCGGGAGGGCCCGGTCATGCGCGGCGTGCGCCATGTCTGGAACGTGGCGATCTCGCTCATGCTGGGCACCATGGTCGGGCTGATCGGCCATCAGTTCGCCGCCGATGCCATCGCCCGCCTGTGGCCGGAGACGGCCGCCGTCGCCGACGCGGTCCGCGCGCTGTTCTGGCTGCTCGGGATCGGCGTCACCGGCGTGCTGTTCTTTTCGTACTATCTCGACTCTAATAATACTCCTTAATTATCAATACCTTATGATGCTTGCCAATATTTGTCCCCAATTTGTCCCTATGTCAAAGGATACGGTTCGAGGGTAAAGTTAACTGCATGAACAGGGCATCACCCCGTACAGCATTCTCCTTCAGCGAGCTCGAACACGGCTTTGAAGAAGAGCTCTTGTTGCTGATTCGGCGGCTGCTTGACGCTGAGCGGTCGAAATACATCAATCCTGAGAACGCACTCTCCTATACGCACGGGGGGCGATGGCTTGAGGACAAAGGTCCGGATGAAGTTGGCGAGTCTGGCTTCGAACAACATGATCATGAACTGAGCTTGCAGCTCAAAAATGTCGTTGATCAGAAGCTGGAAGTGCTCCCAGGCTATGTCGCTGAGATCGTCAGCGCTTTCACCAAAGACTTCGTTCGGTCAGTCTTCTCAAAGATTGAAGAAGTCACCGATCGAACAGGCAATGTCGTAGATCAAAAAAAGCATCCGACTCCAGCTCTGGCGTTTGTCGAAATGCTTGAGAAAATCCAATTTGGTGTTGATCGTGACGGGAAGGTTTCTCGTCCCTCAATACATCTCGGCAGCGAAGCACATACGAAGCTCCGTGCGTCACTGGAAGCAGGCGGCAATGAACTAAAAGAGCGCATTGAGGCAATCACGGCACGGAAGGAAGCTGAGGCAATCGATCATGAACAAGCGCGTAAGAAACGCTTTAAGGGACTTAAATGATGCGTGGGTGTCTTGTAGTCGGCTGCGCAGACTACACTGACACTTCTTTGTCGCGACTTCCCGGGGCCCAAGCAGACGCTGAAAAGATGCATGCGGTACTCTGCTCTCCGGCAATTGGCAATTGTGACCCCTTACATTCTCACAAGCTTATCAGTCCAACTAGATCGCAGCTTGAGAACGCGCTCCGAAAACTTCTCGCGGGCTCCGACTTTGACGTATTCACGTTCTACTTCGCGGGTCATGGTGAAGTACGCAACGGCACTTTCACTATGCTTCTCCAGGATAGTCGCACAGCTGGACGCGAAGCGCGTCGGTCTGCGCATTCTCAATCTCAACTTGGACAGCACCACAGCGACGGGCAAGTTGATGCTGAACTTGATGGTATCGATTGCTCAGTTTGAGCGGGAAATGATGCTGGAGCGTCAGCGCGAGGGCATCGCTAAGGCAAAGCGGAACGGCAAGTACAAGGGACGCAAGGCGACGGCACGGGCGAAGTCAGAGGACATCGTCAAGCTGTCGGCATCGGGCGTCGGACCAACGGAGATCGCGACGCGCTTAGGCATCGGGCGGGCTTCGGTTTATCGTGTGCTGGCAATGCGTGGTGAGAATCAGCGGGCGTCTTGAGAGAAGCTAGACAGTCGTAGGGGGGATGATCGTGAATAAGGTCTGGGGGACTGCTTGGGCTGCGACTGCGCTATTAATTGTCGGAACTTCCGCGGCGGCTCACGCACAAGGCGGAAGAGCTGACGTGCAGCAGCTGGTGAATTCTTGGCATAGTGACAACAGTTCATGTCGTGGAACCCCTGGGGCTGATCCAGACACGTTTCCTCCATGTCTGCGGCGTCAGAAGGTCACTCAACAACTTAGTTCAATGGGCTATTGCTACGGCAAGCAAGGTGAAGCTGGGTACCAGATGGTTTGGCATACCTGCGGTCCTACCTCAAACAGAGTAGATGCTTCACCGCAACAGAACCCAGCTCCACCGTCGACTAGTCAATCCAATCAACAAGCACAGTCGCTACCTGGTCCTGCTGCGGGCGGCATGTTTGTACTGATGGGAGGCAAGCGAGAACTAGCGGGAACTGCTTTGGCTTGCGTTGCTCAGATCGTTACAGCGGGAGAGGCGCAAAGCACTTCAATGAACGTCATTTTGTGGGGACCGGTACCTGTCACGAAACGCTTCGGACCTTATCCGGGAGCAAGAGCGGCTATTCAAGCATTGGAGCAGGCTGGCTGGTTCAACGATAAGAAGTCCCCTTATTTTTTTGCATCATCGGGCTGCTAGTGATTGTTGTACGTCCCTGCAGAAGCATGGCGAACTTCTTCGGGCAGTCGCTTGACTGCGACTCCACATCTTGTGGAACTAGGTCATGCTTCCCGATTTGTCTGGATTGAGCTGCCCCCGGATTTTTTGGACACCGATTTGTCCAACCGGAGGCATTCATGATGAAGTCGAGCATGAACCAAATCGAAACCAACGATGTGAATGATGATCCTGAGGTCAGCAGGGTCGAGCGCAGTTCGTCCAGGCAGTCTCCT
>CAMDOT010000344.1 GCA_945903635.1 Rhizobium sp. Q54
GGGGGAAAGCAACAGTCTTGATGTTGCCTTCCCCCTCCGCCCTGCGGGCACCTCCCCCGTAAGACGGGGGAGGAAAAGAATTCTGAACTCGATCCGCGACCAAAAGACTACGGCCAGCGCGCTTCCGGCGGCAGAGACATCAGGATCGCTTCGACGTTGCCGCCGGTCATCAGGCCGAACCTGGTGCCGCGGTCGTGCAGCAGGTTGAACTCGACGTAGCGGCCGCGGCGCACCAGCTGGTGCTCGCGCTCGGCTGCCGTCCACGGCTCGTTCATGTGGCGGCGCACCAGCTTCGGATAGATTTCCAGGAAGGTCTCGCCGACCTCGCGAGTGAAGGCGAGGTCGTGCGCGTGATCGCCTGAATCGAGGTAGTCGTAGAAGATGCCGCCGACGCCGCGCGGCTCGTCGCGATGCGGCAGGTGGAAATACTCGTCGCACCATTCCTTGAAGCGCGGGTGGTACGACGGATCGTGGCGGTCGCACACGGCCTTGAACGCGGCGTGGAAGTCGCGCGTGTCCGGCTCGTGCGGCACCATCGGCGTGAGGTCGGCGCCGCCGCCGAACCAGGCGCGCGTGGTCACGATGAAGCGGGTGTTCATGTGCACCGCTGGCACCTTGGGCGAGCGCATGTGAGCCACCAGCGAAATGCCCGAGGCGAAGAAGCGCGGGTCTTCGGCGGCGCCGGGGATCTGGCTGCGGAACTCGGGGCTGAATTCGCCGAACACGGTCGAGACGTTGACGCCCACCTTCTCGAACACGCGCCCGCGCATGATGGCCATGGTGCCGCCGCCGCGATCCTCGCCGTCGGGCCCTTCCTCGCGCCGCCACTCCTTGCGCTCGAAGCGGCCGGGCGGCAGCTCCGCGTGCGTGCCTGAAAGCTCGTCCTCGATCTTCTCGAATTCGGCGCAGATGCGATTGCGCAGCATGCCGAACCAATGCCGCGCGCTGTCCTTCCAGCGCAGCACAGTCGCCTCGTCGGGAAGCGGGGAGGGGCCGTTGGGGCCGGTGGCGGTACGGGTGGGCTTATTCATGAGAGCTGGGCGAATCCCTTGGTCTGGCGAAGGCCCTCGCTCAATACCATCGCGGCGGCGAGCGCGACATTGAGCGAGCGCGCGCCGGGCTGCAGCGGAATGCGGACCCTGAGGTCGGCGGCGTCGTGGACCTCGGCCGGAACGCCCGCGCTTTCACGGCCGAGCAGCAGGATGTCGTCGGCCTGGAAGGCGGCCTCGGGGAGAGGGACGGCGCCCGCCGTCGACAGCAGGACCAGTCGTCCGGAGGGGCGCTCGGACAGCCGCCCGGCGAGATGGGCCGTCCGGAAAGCCGCCCAGGAGGCGTGCCGGACGATGGTCGCCAGGTCGTAATAGTCCATGGCGGCGCGGCGGATTCGCTTGTCGTCGACCGGAAAGCCGCAGGGCTCGATGATGTCCAGCGGCACGCCCAGGCAGGCGGCGAGGCGGATGAAGGCGCCGAGATTCTGAGGAATATCGGGCTCGAAGAGGGCCAGGCGCATGGCTTTTTCTACTCCCGTCCGCGTCGCGAAAGCGCCGTCCGTGCGGCACGCTGTCACAGAAAGCAGCACTTGGTGCCTGCGACCAACAGAGCCTTGAAACATAAGGGGCTTTCGCGGTCTAAAGGCAATATCTCCTCGGGGGGCGGAAAGAGAAAACAATGGCTACAGCAAGCGTTCCAGCCGGCGGTCACGGCGATCCGACCCGGCGCGACTTCCTCATGGTTGCGACCGGCGCCCTTGGCGCGGTCGGTGCGGCGGCTGTCGCGTGGCCGTTCATCAACAATCTCAATCCCGCCGCCGATACGCTGGCGCTCGCCTCGATCGAGGTGAATGTGAAGCCGATCGAGGTCGGCCAGGCCATCACCGTGAGCTGGCGCGGCAAGCCGGTCTTCATCCGTCACCGGACGGAAAAGGACATCAAGGAAGCCGTCGCAGTGCCGATGTCCGAGCTGCCCGATCCGCAGACCGACGACTCGCGGGTGACCGACACGGCGAAGAAGGTGCGGCCGGAGTGGCTGATCATGATCGGCGTCTGCACCCATCTGGGCTGCGTGCCGCTCGGCAACAAGCCGGGCCAGGACAAGGGCCCCTACGGCGGCTGGTACTGCCCCTGCCACGGCTCGGCCTACGATACGTCGGGCCGCATCCGCAAGGGACCGGCGCCGCTGAACCTCGTCATTCCAGGGTACCTGTTCCTTTCCGACTCACTCGTCCGCATCGGCTGATCGCCGTTTCGATCGCGCACCGATCACAACCGATCGCCTAGGAGTTCGCAGCAATGGCCTCGTCTCACGGCACACCGCCGGTCTTCAACAACAAGGTGATCGCCTGGATCGATCACCGACTGCCGATCTTCTCGTATATCGAGAAGGAATATCACACCTTCCCGACGCCGCGGAATTTCAACTATTTCTGGAATTTCGGCGCCATCGCCACGGTGATGCTGGTGCTGATGATCGCCACCGGCGTGGTGCTGGCGACCAACTACACGCCGCACGTACTGATGGCCTTCGACTCGGTCGAGCGCATCGACCGCGACGTGCCGCAGGGCTGGCTGATCCGCGACATGCACATGAACGGTGCGTCGTTCTTCTTTATCGCGGTCTACGTCCACATCTGGCGCGGCATGTACTACGGCTCCTACAAGGCGCCGCGCGAACTCCTGTGGATCCTGGGCGTCGTCATCTTCCTGCTGATGATGGCCACGGCCTTCATGGGCTACGTGCTGCCGTGGGGCCAGATGAGCTTCTGGGGCGCCACCGTCATCACCAGCCTGTTCTCGGCCATCCCGGTGGTGGGCGATTCGATCGTCACCTGGCTGTGGGGCGGCTTCTCGATCGGCAACCCGACGCTCAACCGCTTCTATGCACTGCATTACCTGCTGCCGTTCGTCATCGTGGCGGTGGTGGCACTCCATGTCGTGGCGCTGCACGTCCACGGCTCGAACAACCCGACCGGCATCGATCCCAAGGGTCCGCAGGACACCGTGCCGTTCCATCCCTACTACACGATGAAGGACGGCTTCGGCGTCGTCATCTTCCTGATCTTCTACTCGCTCGTCGTGTTCTTCGCCCCCGACATACTGGGTGATGCCGCGAACTACATCCCGGCCGACCCGCTGGTGACGCCGACGCACATCGTGCCGGAATGGTACTTCCTGCCGTTCTACGCGATCCTGCGCGCCGTCCCCGACAAGCTGGGCGGCGTGATCGCGATGTTCGGCGCCATCGCCGTGCTGTTCATCCTGCCCTGGCTCGATACCTCGCGTGTCCGCTCGGCGAGGTTCCGGCCGATCTACAAGTGGTTCATGCTGCTCCTCGTGGTCGACGTCGTCGTGCTCGGCTGGTGCGGCTACAACCCGCCGGCGGGCTTCTTCATCCCGCTGTCGCAGGTCGCCACGCTCTACTACTTCTTCCACTTCCTCATCCTGCTGCCGATCCTGGGCAAGATCGAACGGCCGCTGCCGATGCCGCCCAGCATCGCCGACGCAGTGCTCAAGAAGAAGGCAGGGTAAGCGCCATGCGTAGACTGATCGTTTCCGGCGCGATTGCGCTTGCTGCCCTCGTCGCCGGCACGGGTGCCGTCGTCCTTGCGGCCGGCACCGAGGTCCATCCGAAGCACCAGCACTGGCACTTCCAGGGGCCGTTCGGGACCTACGACCGCGCGGCGGCGCAGCGTGGCTATCAGATCTATGCCGAGGTCTGCTCGGCCTGCCATTCGCTGTCGCTGCTGGCCTATCGCAACCTGATGGAGATCGGGCTCACCGAGAACCAGGTCAAGGGCCTGATCAAAGACATCGTCATCCCCGACCTCAACGACGACGGCCAGCCGATCGAGCGGCCGGCGCGCCTGTCGGACCGCTTCAAGAAGCCGTTCCCCAACGACCTCGCCGCCGCCGCCGCCAACAACGGCAAGGCGCCGCCCGATCTCAGCGTCATCGTCAAGGCGCGCGAAGGCGGCGCGGACTACATCTATGCGCTGCTGACCGGCTACGTGCCGTACGACAAGCTGAAGCCGGAGCAGATCAAGGAGTTCTCGATCGGCAAGGACGACAACTTCAACACCTACTTCCCCGGCCACCGGATCGCCATGGCGCCGCCGCTCGCCGACGACAAGGTGACCTACGCCGACGGCACCAAGGCCACGCTCGACCGCGAGGCCTCCGACGTCACCGAGTTCCTCGCCTGGGCGTCGGAGCCGTGGATGGAAGACCGCAAGCGCACCGGCGTTCGCGTCATCCTGTTCCTTCTGGCCCTGGCCGGCCTGATGTACGCCGTGAAGCGCCAGGTGTGGGCCGACAAGCATTGATCTCAT
>CAMDOT010000345.1 GCA_945903635.1 Rhizobium sp. Q54
CCGCACAGCACCGGAACGAACGCGTAGTTGATCGTGCCCTTGCGGATGCACTTGATCAGCGTGTCGTAATCGGGCTCCTCGCCGTCGAGGAATTTCTGCATGGCATCGTCGTCCTGCTCGACGGCCATGTCGATCAGCTTGGCGCGGTATTCCGCGGCCTTCTCCTTCAAGTCGGCCGGGATCTCGACGATCTCGAACTTCGCGCCGAGCGTCTCTTCCAGCCAGATGATCGCCTTGTTGGACACCAGGTCGATCAGGCCCTTGTAGTCGCCTTCCGAGCCGATCGGGAGCTGCGTCACCAGTGGCTTGGCGCCGAGGCGATCGACGATCATGTCGACGGTGCGATAGAAGTTCGCGCCGGTGCGGTCCATCTTGTTGATGAAGCAGATGCGCGGCACGCCGTACTTGTCGGCCTGGCGCCACACGGTCTCGGACTGCGGCTCGACGCCGGCGACCGAGTCGAACACGCAGACCGCGCCGTCGAGCACGCGCAGCGAACGCTCGACTTCGATCGTGAAGTCGACGTGGCCCGGGGTGTCGATGATGTTGATGCGATAGTTGACGCCGGCGTTCGGGCCGGTCTCGACCGTCCAGAAGCAGGTGGTGGCAGCCGACGTGATCGTGATGCCGCGCTCTTGCTCCTGCTCCATCCAATCCATGGTCGCAGCGCCGTCATGGACTTCGCCGATCTTATGCGACTTGCCCGTGTAGTACAGGATGCGCTCGGTCGTCGTCGTCTTGCCGGCGTCGATGTGCGCCATGATACCGATGTTACGGTAGTGGGCGATGGGAGTGGTACGAGCCATGAACTGGGCTTTCTGGGAGGGGACTTGAGACGCGCTTACCAGCGATAATGTGCAAACGCCTTGTTGGCGTCGGCCATCTTGTGCGTGTCTTCACGTTTCTTGACGGCGTTGCCGCGGCGGTTGAAGGCGTCGAGCAGCTCGGCCGAGAGCTTCTCGGTCATGCTGTGGCCCGAGCGGTCACGGGCGGCCTGGATGATCCAGCGGATGGCCAGCGCCTGGCGGCGCTCGGGGCGGACTTCGACCGGCACCTGGTAGGTGGCGCCGCCGACGCGGCGCGAGCGGACTTCGACGGCCGGCTTCACGTTCTCCAGCGCCTCGTGGAAGGCCGGGACCGGATCCTGCTTGAGCTTGCTCTGGACTTCGTCGAGGGCGCCGTAGACAACGCGTTCGGCGACCGACTTCTTGCCACGCTCCATGAGCGTGTTCATGAACTTCGAGAGGACGATGTCGTGGAACTTGGCGTCCGGCAGGACTTCACGTTTTTCGGCAGCGCGACGGCGAGACATGTTTTCCTCCCCGCCTTACTTCGGACGCTTCGTGCCGTACTTCGAACGGCGCTGACGGCGGTCCTTGACACCCTGCGTATCGAGGGTGCCGCGAATGATGTGGTAGCGCACGCCCGGCAGATCCTTGACGCGACCGCCGCGGATCATGACGACCGAATGCTCCTGCAGATTGTGGCCTTCGCCCGGAATGTAGCTCACCACTTCGTAGCCGTTGGTGAGACGTACCTTGGCGACCTTGCGCAGCGCCGAGTTCGGCTTCTTCGGGGTCGTGGTGTAGACGCGGGTGCAGACACCACGCTTCTGCGGGCAGGCCTGCAGCGCCGGCACCTTGTTGTGCGACGTGAGGCCGTGGCGCGGCTTGCGGATCAACTGGTTAATCGTCGGCATCGAATTTCGGTTTCCTTAACGCCGTCTCGGATCCGCCCAACATCGCACCGTGGCGCAAAGCAAATACGCGGGCATAGCGGCAAGAGCGCAGCCCCGCGCGAAACAAAAGCTTTACGGCCTCAAGGCCTGACTTGTAGCGGTCCCCGTCGTCAGGCTGTGTCTAGGCTTGTAGGCCTACTATCCAGCCCCCCGGCGAGGTGGCGCGCTTATATGATTGCTGCGCCGGGGCGTCAAGCACGCTTCTCATTGATATCGTTGGCTATTCCCCACCGGCCTTGGATGACTCGTTCCTGACTCGGCGTTGAGGGACAGCGCAAGAATCTTATAACCACATCTTGTGGTCTGCCTCACCATCGCCACAAGTTTACTTCGCGACCTATTTACGCTATGTCCGCACCCATGTTGCGCCAAGACCCGCGTATGACCTCGGCTACCAAAGGTACCTCCTTTGGGGCGGGGATAGTCGCGCGCGTTCTGATCTAGAACCCGACTTGAAACCCTGACCCCGCCGAGATGGCCGGGGTCGAGCGCGACGGGTCCCGCCCCTCCGGCAAACGGAAGCGAGACCCACGATGCCACCCGCCAGGCTACCCACCAGTTCTCCCTCCAGGCCCCTATCCAGGCCCATGCCGCCGACGCCCGTGCTCGAGACGCCGCGCCTCGTTCTGCGTCCCGTGCGCAGCAAGGATGCGCCCGTCATCCAGCGCCGCTTCCCGCGCTGGGAGGTCGTGCAATGGCTGAACGCCAATATCCCCTGGCCCTACCCCGCGGACGGCGCTGCCACCTACGTCGCGGCCTGCCTCGAAGAGATGGCACAAGGCCAGAAGTCCCATTGGGCGATCATCCCGAAGTCGGGCCCGGCCGACCTGATCGGCCGCATCGACCTTTGGCCGGATGACGGCGTGAGCCGCGACCAGCGCGGCTTCTGGCTGGATCCCGAATTCCACGGCAAGGGCCTGATGACCGAGGCAGCCGACCGGGTGACGCGATACGCTTTTTGCGAACTCGGCTGGCCGCATCTGTGGCTCAGCAACGCCCAGGACAATCATGCGTCCCGCCGCATCAAGGAAAAGCAGGGCGCCCGGCTGGTCGACCTGATGATCGGCGAGTATGTCGCCGGCCGCGGGCCGCAAATGGTCTGGCTGCTCCGCCGCGAGGACTGGCTGGCACGGGAGACCGACGCATAACCGCGACTGAAATTTGCGGGTGCCAAAGATAAAGGCCGTCCCCTTGCAGGGACGGCCTTCGATTTCACGATGGTGCGGCGTACAGTGATCAGTCGGCCGCGCGTTCCTCTTCGAGGGTCGGGACCGGGCGGTCCTCGCCATCGGCGCCGGCGGCCAGGATGGCCCGGTCGCGCTGGGCGGCGATCGCCTTGAGGCGGTTCACGACTCCGCCGGTACCCGCCGGGATCAGGCGGCCGACGATGACGTTCTCCTTGAGGCCCTGCAGGGTATCGATACGGCCGCTGACGGCCGCCTCGGTGAGCACCCGGGTGGTCTCCTGGAAGGAGGCCGCCGAGATGAACGACTTGGTCTGCAGGCTGGCCTTGGTGATGCCGAGCAGCACCGGATCGGCCTTGGCGAGCTTCAGCTTCTCCGACGCGAGCTTGGCGTTCTCCAGATCGTATTCCTGCTTGTCGATCTGCTCGCCGATCAGGAACGTGGAGTCGCCCGCATCGGTGATCTCGACCTTCTGCAGCATCTGGCGCGCGATCGTCTCGATGTGCTTGTCGTTGATCTTCACGCCCTGCAGCCGGTAGACCTCCTGGATCTCGTTGACCAGGTACTCGGCCAGCTTCTCGACGCCCAGCACGCGCAGGATGTCGTGCGGCACCGGGTTGCCGTCGATCAAGAGATCGCCGCGCTCCACGAAGTCGCCTTCCTGGACGGCGATTCGCTTGGTCTTCTGGATCAGGTACTCGACAGGCTCCGCACCCTCGCCTTCCGGCACGATCAGGACGCGGCGCTTGTTTTTGTAGTCCTTGCCGAACTCGATGCGGCCCGAGATGTCGCAGATGATCGCGAAATCCTTGGGCTTGCGGGCTTCGAACAGCTCGGCCACGCGCGGCAGGCCGCCCGTGATGTCGCGGTTCTTGCCGCCCTCGCGCGGGATACGCGCGAGAATGTCGCCGGCGTGGACCTCCTGGCCATTCTCGACCGAGAGCACCGAGTCGAGCGACAGCAGGTAACGCGCCTCCTGCCCATTGCCGAGCATGATCGGGTTGCCGGCCGCGTCGTGGATGGCGATGCGCGGACGCAGGTCACCGCCCTTCGGCTGGCCCTTCCAGTCGACGACGACACGGTTCGAAATGCCGGTGGAGTCGTCGATCACTTCGCGCATCGACGTGCCTTCGACCAGGTCGACGTAGACCGCCTTGCCGGCCTTTTCGGTGATGATCGGCAGGGTGTACGGATCCCACTCGGCCAGCTTCTGGCCCTTGGTGACCGCGGCGTCGTTGTCGACCAGCAGGCGCGCGCCATAGGGCACGCGATGCTTGGCCCGCTCGCGCTGGGCACCGTCGATGAGGACCAGCTCGGTGTTACGGCCCATCACGACCGGAAGACCCTGGCTGTTCATGACGATGTTGCGGTTGCGCACCTGGATCGTGCCGT
>CAMDOT010000346.1 GCA_945903635.1 Rhizobium sp. Q54
GAAACGCTGGTGCCGGCCCAGCGTTCGACCCTGGGGCGCCTCACCCGCGACTGGTTCATCTCGCTCTCGCACTCCGCCTCGGCGACCAAGACCTTCTTCCGCATTCCGCCGAACCGCGCTATCGAGCTGGGCAACCAGATCCAGATCTGATCGAAGCAGGTATAAACGATGGCGCGCCCCACGCTCCTCATGCTGCCCGGCCTGCTCAATACGCGCCGCCTCTTCGAACGCCAGATCGCCGACCTTGCCGACATCGCCGACGTCATCGTGCCCGAGCTCTGGCACCGCGACACGATGGGCGCCATCGCCCAGGACATCCTCGACGCGGCACCGCCCAGCTTCGCCCTGCTCGGCTTCTCGATGGGTGGCTACGTCGCCTTCGAGATGTTCCGCCGTGCCCCCGAGCGGATCGAACGCCTGGCCCTGATCGACACGCAGGCGGCGCCCGATCCGCCCGATACAGCCGCCCGCCGCCGGGCCTTCATCGAGCAGACCAAGCTCGGCCGCTTTCACGGCGTACACTCGACCCTGCTGCCGCAGATCATCCACCCGTCGCGGCTCGAAGATGCCGCCGTCACCCAACCCATCCTCGACATGGCCAAGGAGATCGGCGGCGACGGCTTCGTGCGTGAGCAGCAGGCGATCCTAGGCCGCGCCGACAGCCGCCTGCTGCTGGTCGAGGTCGAGGTGCCGGCGGTGGTCATCGTCGGACGCCAGGACCTGACGACACCGGTGCACCAGGCCGAACAGATGGCGACGGACATCGCCAACGCCCGTCTTGTGGTGCTCGAGGAATGTGGGCACGTCTCGCCCCTGGAACGGCCGGCCGAAGTCTCGGCGGCATTGAGGAGATGGTTGACGCAATGAACACGATCTACGCCCGCGAGGATTTTCTCGCCGCCGACGAGTACATCGACGTGGTCCGCAAGTCCGGGCTCAACCGCCCGGTCGACGATCGCAGCCGTGTCGAGCGCCTGCTGTCGCACAGCAACCTGTTCGTGACCGCCCGCCAGGACGGCAGGCTGGTGGGCTTCGCCCGCTCGCTCACCGACTTCTGCTTCTCCTGCTACCTGTCCGACCTCGCCGTCGACAAAGCCTGCCAGGGACAGGGTATCGGCAAGCGCCTGATCGAGGAGACGCGGACGGCGGCCGGTGGCGCGCTCACCACCACGCTGCTGCTGTCGGCGCCGACGGCGATGAGCTTCTACCAGGGCATAAAAATGCCCCATGCCGACAACTGCTTCCTCTACCGGCGGCAGCAGTAGCGCCGCCTCCCGACGCGGGACAAAACAAAAACCGACTTCGACACTCCCGCGCGCCCTCCGGCTGGCGCCAAGTGCCTGATTTCTCCGGCGAATTCCGCGCGCGGGGCGGCGCGCGGTGTCTCCCGAAGTGAGACATTTCGAAAACTCACTTCTCGCGTCCCAGGACTTCTGTCGACCACATCAGCGCGGCCACGATCCGGTCGTTGGCCCGCCCGAGGTGACCGATCTGCCTGCCGCGATAGAGCACCGGTCGCGTCTTCGGGTTTTCCATCCGGTCGATGGCCGCGAGCACGATCTTCTGGCGTCGTAAGGTGAGACGCTCACGGCACGCCTGGTCGAACGCCTCGTCCTCCGCGCGCCAGCGATGAGCGGTGCGGCGGTCGACGCCGGTGCGCGCCGCCGCCTCGCTCATCGAACCCCAGCGCAGCAGATGACGCAGGAAGTCGCGCTTGCGCCGCGCGAGGCTCGGCCGCTTGGGCGGCACGTGCCACTGGACGTCGGGATAACCGCCGGGCGGCGGTGGTTCGCTGTAGGGCATGGGATCCTCCGGATCAGAATCGTATATAGGAATATTTATCCGCTCGTCAACCCCTATTTACGCTTTCCCGTCGTCCTGAGCGGAGCGAAGCGTAGTCGAAGGACCTGTCTTCCAATCGGTGGACCGCGGAAAAAGGTCCTTCGACTGCGCCGCCACAGGCGCTGTAAACAGCGCCGATTCGGGCGGCTCCGCTCAGGACGACGGGGAAAGCTGCCAAGTCAGCGGGCCGAAACACCCGCCTCCGTGACGATCATATCGATTGGCTTAGAAGAGGACGAAGTCGTTCGCCGTCGATGCAAGGCCCGGATTGACGATGGCAAATGTCTGGGCGGCTCCCACGCCGTCACCATCGGCATCGTAAGACAAGTTGCCGGTGGCAGAATTGTAGATGATGCGGTCGTCGGCGTCGTGCGCCGCCGAGCCCGTGAAGAACGCATTCGCGTTCAGAATACCGGCGGGACCCGCATTCGAGAATATGCCGAGTGAAAGCCGGATGGTGTCGGTCCCCGGCAGGAAGTCGACGATCGTAGCGACGTTGCCGGCGACAAGGGAATGGCTGAACACGAATGCATCCGTGCTCCCGCCACCCGTCAGGCTGTCCAGTCCCCCGCCGCCATTCAAGGTGTTGGCGGCGTTGCTGCCTTTCAGGATGTCGGCAAATGTCGAGCCGAACAGCGCGTCGATCGAGTTGTACGTATCGCCGGCGGCGTCGCCCGTATTCGATGCGGGAAGAGCGAGGGACGCCGTCACGCCAGCCGCGGCGGTAGCATAGGATGCCGTGTCGCTTCCGGTGCCGCCCAGCAATGTGTCCGCACCGGCACCGCCAATCAGCGTATCGTTGCCGCTGCCTCCCGTGAGACTGTCTGCTCCGGCTCCGCCGTCGAGCAGATCGTTGCCGGCCTCGCCGTCCAGCGTATCGTCGCCGGCGTTGCCCTTCAGCGTATCGTTGCCGGCGTCGCCCGACAGTACATCGTGGCCCGACCCGCCGATGAAGGTGAGATGCTCGAGATTGAACAGCGACACAGACGTGGTGCCGTCGGAGATGTTGCCGTTGCCGGCATAGTTGCCGGCAACCGCCGCCGTCGCGTGGCTGAAGTCCACCGAGGCGCTGTCGACCCCGAGACCGCCGTCGATGAACGTCGCTCCAGGCGCCGACATGCCCTTGACGGCGATGCTGTCGTTGCCCGTGCCGGTCGTCACACTGAGCAGCTCGACCAGCGAGACGTTGGTCGTGCCGCCGTCGGCGACCGAGAAGGCTGCCCCGCTGACGAAGTCGACCACCATGTTCGACGCCACTGTCGAGCGGTTCAGGGTCAGCTTGTCGATGCCGCTGCCGCCGCTGATCGTGCTGCCCTGCCCGCTGTCGAACAGCGTGTCGTCGCCGGCATCGCCGTTCAGCACATTGGCCCCGGTCCCGCCGGTCACGCTGTCATTGCCATCGCCGCCGAAGATCGTGTCGTTGCCGGCCTCGCCGTCCAGCGTATCTTCACCGGCATTGCCCTTCAGCGTATCGTTGCCGGTATCGCCCGACAGCACATCGTGGCCAGAACCGCCGATGAAGGTGAGATGCTCGAGATTGAACAGCGACACGCTGGTGACACCGTCGGAGACGTTGCCATTGCCGGCATAGTTGCCGGCAACCGCCGCCGTCGCATGTGAGAAGTCCACCGAAGCACTATCAACGCCGCTGCCGCCGTCGACGAATGTCGCCCCAGGCGCCGACATGCCTTTGACACTGACGCTGTCGTCACCCGTACCGGTCGTGATGCTGAGCAGCTCGACCAGCGAGACGTTGGTCGTGCCGCCGTCGGCGACCGAGAAGGCTGCCCCGCTGACGAAGTGGACCATCATGTTCGACGCCACTGTCGAGCGGTTCAGGGTCAGCTTGTCGATGCCGCCGCCGCCGCTGATCGTGCTGCCCTGCCCGCTGTCGAACAGCGTGTCGTCGCCGGAATCGCCGTTCAGCACATTGGCTCCGGTCCCGCCGGTCACGACGTCGTTGCCGATACCGCCGAAGATCGTGTCGTTGCCGGCCTCGCCGTCCAGCGTGTCGTCGCCCCCATTGCCCTTCAGCGTGTCGTTGCCGGTGTCGCCCGACAGCACGTCGTGGCCCGAGCCGCCGATGAAGATGAGATGTTCTAGATTGAACAGCTCCACGGAGGTGGTGCCGTCGGAGATGCTGCCGTTGCCGGAATAGTTGCCGGCCACCGCCGTTGTCGCATGCGTGAAGTCGACCGACGCGCTGTCGCTGCCGAGGCCGCCGTCGATGAACGTGGCACCAGGCGCCGACATGCCCTTGACGCTGACGCTGTCGTCGCCCGTACCGGTCGTCATGCTGAGCAGCTCGACCTGGGAGACGTTGGTCGTGCCGCCGTCGGCGACCGAGAAGGCTACCCCGCCGACGAAGTTGACCGCCATGTTCGACGCCACCGTCGAGCGGTCGAGCGTCAGCTTGTCGATGCCGCTGCCGCCGCTGATCGT
>CAMDOT010000347.1 GCA_945903635.1 Rhizobium sp. Q54
GTGTCGCCGTCGACCTTGACCTCGCCGTTGAAGCGGCCGTGCACGGAGTCGAAGCGGAAGAGGTGGGCGTTGGTCTCGACCGGGCCGAGATCGTTGATCGCCACGACCTCGATGTCCTTGCGGCCCGATTCCATGATGGCGCGCATGACATTGCGGCCGATGCGTCCGAAGCCGTTGATTGCTACCCGTACAGCCATGTCTTCCTCCGTTAGTTTGCCAGGCGGCGTGCCTCTGCGGCGATCGCCTCGGCGGTAATGCCAAAATGCTTGTAGAGATCGGTGGCCTTGGCTGACGCGCCAAAGCCCTTCATGCCGACGAAGGCGCCCCGGCTTCCCAGCCAGCGCTCCCAACCGAAACCGCTCGCCGCTTCGCAGGCCACGCGGATCGTTCCATCGCCGCCCAGGACCGCGCTCCGGTATGAAGCGTCCTGCATGGCAAATAGTTCCCACGACGGCATCGACACCACGGTGGCGGCGACGCCGTCCTTGGCCAGCAGGTCGCGGGCAGCGAGCGCCAATTGAACCTCGGATCCCGTGGCGATCAGGCGGACGCCGGCCGAGGTATCTCCCGCGAGAATGTAGGCGCCGCGGGCACACAGGTTCTCGTCACCGGCACCGCGCACGGTCGGCAGGTTCTGGCGCGTGAGCGCGATGACGGTAGGGGCATGAAGGGACTCGAGCGCGAGTTGCCAGCATTCCGCCGTCTCGATGGCATCGGCCGGGCGCAGCACCCGGAGATTGGGAATGGCACGCAGTGCCGCCAGGTGCTCGACCGGCTGATGCGTCGGGCCGTCTTCGCCGAGACCAATCGAATCGTGGGTCATCACGTAGATGACCCGCAGGCCCATCAGCGCCGAGAGGCGGATGGCGCCGCGGCAATAGTCGGTGAACACCAGGAACGTGCCGCCGTAGGGGATCACCCCGCCATGGAGCGCCATGCCGTTCATGGCCGCGGCCATCGCGTGCTCGCGGATGCCATAATAGATGTAGCGGCCCGACGCATCGGTGCGCGTCAGCGGCTTCAGCGACGCGGTCTTGGTGTTGTTCGAACCCGTGAGGTCGGCCGAGCCGCCGATCGTGTCGGGCAGCACCGGATTGATGACTTCCAGCACTTCCTGGCTCGACTTGCGGGTCGCCCAGGACGGCTTGTCGGTCGCCGCCTTGGCCTTGAAGGCCGTGATCGCCTCGCCGACCGAAGAGGGGATGTCGCCGCGCTGGCGGCGGGCGAATTCCGTCCGCTCCTCGGCACTCACCCCCGCGAGTCGCTTGGCCCACTTGCGTCGCGCCGTCTTGCCGCGCGCGCCGATCTTGCGCCATGCCGAGAAGATCGGCTCGGGAATGTCGAACGGGCCATGGCTCCAGCCGAGCTTCTGCCGGGCCCCGGCGACCTCGTCCTTGCCGAGCGGCGAGCCGTGGGTGGCGGCGGTGCCGGCCTTGGTCGGCGCGCCGTAGCCGATCACCGTCTTGCAGGCGATCAGCGACGGCTTGTCGGTGACGTTGCGCGCTTTGCGGATGGCGCGCGTGACCGCGTCGGCGTCGTGGCCGTCGACCGCGAGCACGTGCCAGCCCGCGGCGGCAAAGCGCTTCTTGTGGTCCTCGGAGGTGCTGAGCGAGGTGGCACCATCGATCGAGATGCCGTTGTCATCGAACAGCACGATCAGGCGGCCGAGGCCGAGGTGGCCCGCCAGCGTGATGGCCTCCTGGCCGACGCCTTCCATCAAGCAGCCGTCGCCGGCGATGACATAGGTGAAGTGGTCGACGAGATCGCGTCCGAAGCGCTCGGCCAGCAGACGCTCGGCGATGGCGAAGCCCACCGAATTGCCGAGACCCTGCCCCAGCGGGCCGGTCGTGGTCTCGATGCCGGTCGCATGGCCGTACTCGGGATGGCCGGCGGTGCGGCTGCCGAGCTGCCGGAAATTTTTCAGCTCGTCGAGCGTCATGTCGGCGTAGCCGGTGAGATGCAGCAGCGAGTAGAGCAGCATCGAGCCGTGGCCGGCCGACAGGATGAAGCGGTCGCGATCGGGCCAGTTGGGCTCGGAGGCGTCGAACTTCAGGAATTTCGAGAACAGGACGGTCGCGACGTCGGCCATGCCCATCGGCATACCGGGATGGCCGGAGTCCGCCTGCTGCACGGCATCCATGGCCAGGGCCCTGATGGCGTTTGCCATGTCGCGGTTGGCGGCGGTCTGTTCGGTCATATTGTGTGTGTGCCGTATGGTTTTTGGGGGGCGGCGCGCAACATGCCGACCGCACTTTGGCCCGTCAATGCGCAAAACCTCGCGTTCGGCCAACATCTTGCGGCCGGCGTTGCTCCACAGGGCCTAGATGTTGACCGCTCCCGGCCCCGCAACTTATTCTTGCCCGATGGAGCAGATGCAGCCGGGAGACCAACTGCGATCCGCCGGCGGGGGGGCGATGTCCAAGGCGGCCAGTGCAAAGGACCGCGTGGACAGTGCGCTCAGCCGGCTGGAAACGATGGTCGAGGAGCGGCTGCGCGCCGAATCGATCCGCGCCGACGAGATGGCCAAGCGCCTCAGCAAGCTGGAACGGCAGCACGACGAATTGAAGAAGGTCGCGATGGATGTCGAAGGGCGTCTGGAGCGGGCAATGGAATACATCCGCTCCCTGCTCGCCGCCGACCAGGAATAGCTAATTCACCGCGCCATCCAACGTCGGTGATGCTTCGCCGCACGCGACATGCCAGAGTAGACGTCCCCTCGAACGCCGATAAGGCGCAAAAAAAGGAGTAGCGGACAATGCCGCAGGTTTCGATTCAGATCGCCAGTCGCACCTATGAACTCGCCTGTGGCGACGGCGAGGAAGAGCGCGTCCAGGAACTCGCCACCTATGTCGACGAGAAGGTCTGCGAGCTGCGCAAGCAGTTGCCCGGCGCGCCCGAAATCAAGCTGATGGTCTTCGCCTCGCTTCTGCTGGCCGAGGAAAGCCGCGAGGCGCGCGGTGTTGCCAAGGCGGCCGAGAATGCGCGCGCGAGCGCCACCGACAGCGCCGAGACGCTGGCCACCGCGCTCGAGGACCTGATCACGGCCCGGGTCGACAAGATGACCAAGAAGGTCAGCGGCGTCGCCTAGCGCCTTTTGTTGGATCGCCTCTACTTGCCGGCGAGGCGGGCCACGACAGGTGCGAAGGCATCGAGGTAAGGCTCGAAGACCACATAGTACGAGATGCCCCACCGCGCGCGGCGCGCCTGGAGATCCTCGACCAGCTGGTCGATGGTGCCTATGAGCACATAGGGACTTTGGAGAATTTCGTCGGGCGTCAGTTGAGGCCAGCGGCTCGTCAATTCCTCGGCGATGCGACGCCGGTGGTCCGTCACGACAACACGCTGCACGAGGGCGTTCAACTCGATGCGGGCGTATCGATCCTCGCCAGCGGCCTCGCGCACCAGACTCACCCGCTCATCGACGCTCGCGGTCTTCCAACCGGAAAGGTCCGGCGGCGCCGCACCGCCGCCTCGGAATGTCAAACCCGAGAGCCCGACTATGTCGGCTTCTTGTGCGGCGAGTGTGAGCAAGCGCGGGCCGTTGCCTCCGATCAGGAGGGGCGGATGGGGCCGCTGGATGGGGAGCGGAGAAAGGGTGTGGCCGGTTACCCGATAGTACCGACCGGCGAAGGTGACCTGTTCACCCTTCAGCAGGCCCTTGATGATGGTCACGGCTTCGGCCAGCCGCGCGACTCGGACGCTTCCCCGTTCGAAGTTCATGCCGGCCTGATCGTATTCGGATTGGATGCTGCCCGCGCCCAATCCGAGCTGCAGCCGTCCGTCGGACAGGAGATCGACCGCCGCCGCCTCACGCGCGACCAGCACGGGATGGCGGAGGTCGCTGTTGAGTACATTGCTGCCGACCCGCAGAGTTGTCGTCGCCTCCGCAGCGCTGACCATCGCCGGTATCGGCGCGATCAGGTCGGTGAGATGATCGGGTAGAGTTAACGTGGCATAGCCAAGCGCTTCGATCTTGCGGGCCTTTTCTACCCAGTCTGTCCGCGACTTTGCGTTCCAGACATTTACGCCGAACCGAAATGGCTTCATGCCCTGACCTTCAGACATGTTTTCTTCAGCGTCCAGTTGCCCCTTTTGTGGTGGTCGCAGGCTCTGAACCTTTGGCGTCGTCTTATTGTGGCGGGGCCTCCGGACGCCTATATTGAGTGCGGGGCGGAATTCTGCGCGGTGCGTGGTTCGCTTAAAACCCCGGGGCCAATAAGAACTCCCGGGAACTG
>CAMDOT010000348.1 GCA_945903635.1 Rhizobium sp. Q54
GTCTGCGGGTTCATCGCCACCATCATGTCGACGCCGCCGCGGCGGCCGAGATAGCCCTTCTCGGTGACGCGGACCTCGTACCAGGTCGGCAGGCCCTGGATGTTCGACGGGAAGATGTTGCGCGGGCTGACCGGCACGCCCATGCGCAGGATGGCGCGGGCGAAGAGTTCGTTGGCGGAAGCCGATCCGGAGCCGTTGACGTTGGCGAACTTGACGACGAAGTCGTTAACGGCGGTTATTGCTTGCGGCATGACTGCTCCGCTTGGGCCATTTCCATGTAGTACTTGCGCATATCCCAGGCGCCGGTCGGACAGCGCTCGGCACAGAGCCCGCAATGCAGGCAGACATCCTCGTCCTTCACCATGACGCGGCGGGTCTTGAGGTCGGCGCCGATGTAGAGGTCCTGGGTCGGATTCATCGCCGGCGCGTTGAGACGGCCGCGCAGATCCTTCTCCTCGCCGTCCTCGACGAAGCTGATGCAGTCCATCGGGCAGATGTCGACGCAGGCGTCGCACTCGATGCAAAGGCTGCCGGCGAACACCGTCTGCACGTCGCAGTTCAGGCAGCGCTGGGCTTCCTTGACGGCGAGCTCGGGCGTGAAGCCGAGCTCAACCTCGGCCATGATGTTCTTCAGCGCCTCGACCTTGGGCCGGTGCGGCACCTTCAGGCGATGGTCGATCGTGGGAGCGTTGTCGTAGCTCCACTCGTGGATGCCCATCTTTTGGCTCACGATATTCACGCCGGGAGCGGGGCGTTCTTCCGGATTCTCGCCGATCAGCATCTTGTGGATGGAGATCGCGGCGTCATGGCCGTGCGCGGCGGCCCAGATGATGTTCTTCGGGCCAAACGCGGCGTCGCCGCCGAAGAAGACCTTGGGATGCGTGCTGCCGAAGGTCTTTTCGTTGAGCTGGGGCAGGCCCCACTTGTCGAACTCGATGCCGGCATCCTTCTCGATCCACGGGAAGGCGTTCTCCTGGCCGATCGCCACCAGCACGTCGTCGCATTCATGAAGCTCGTCGGGCTCGCCCGACGGCTTGAGCGAACGGCGGCCCTTGGCGTCGTACTCGGCCTTCACCTTCTCGAACAGCACGCCCTTGATCTTGCCGTTCTCGTGCTTCACTTCCTTCGGAACCAGCATGTTGAGGATGGGGATGTCCTCGCCCATCGCGTCTTCCTTTTCCCAGGGCGACGCCTTCATTTCCTCGAAGCCGGAACGCACGATGACCTTCACGCTGTCACCGCCCAAACGGCGGGCCGTGCGGCAGCAGTCCATCGCGGTGTTGCCGCCGCCCAGCACGATCACGCGCTTGCCGACCTTGGTGATGTGGCCGAACGAAACCGACGACAGCCAGTCCAGCCCGATATGGATGTTGGCGGCGGCTTCCTTGCGGCCGGGCACGTCGAGGTCGCGGCCGCGCGGTGCGCCGGAGCCGACGAACACCGCGTCGTAGCCTTCGGTCAGGACCGACTTCATCGAGTCGATCTTCTTGTGGCGGAACTCGATGTTGCCGATATCCGTGATGTAGCCCACTTCCTCGTCGATCACCGACTCGGGCAGGCGGAAGTGCGGGATCTGTGTGCGGATGAAACCGCCGAGCTTGGGATCCTGATCGTAGATCACGATCTCGTAGCCAAGCACGGCGAGATCGCGCGCCACGGTGAGCGAGGCCGGACCGCCACCGACGCAGGCCACGCGCTTGCCGTTCTTCTTCGGCGCCTTGGGCATGTTGGCCTTGATGCCCTCGTCGTCCTTGTAGTCGGCGGCGACGCGCTTGAGGCGGCAGATCGCGACCGGTTCCTTCTTGCTCTTCACCAGCGTCTCGTCCTCGACGCGGGAGCGCCGGCAGGCGGGCTCGCAGGGGCGATCGCAGGTGCGGCCGAGGATTCCCGGGAAGACGTTGGACTTCCAGTTGATCATGTACGCTTCGGAGTATTGTCCGTGCGCGATCAGCCGGATGTATTCGGGGACCGGGGTATGCGCCGGGCACGCCCATTGGCAATCGACGACCTTGTGAAAATAGTCGGGATTCGTGATGTCAGTCGGCTTCAAAAGGAACTCCAGGCTGCCCAGCGGCAGCCAAACCAGACGAGAGACCGCGGGTCTCTGAACGCGTGTTCATACTACCGTAAGAGGGACCCGCATTGGGGATATTTGGCGACCCGGCGTCAAGCAGCCTGCAGCCTAAAGGCTTGGATTATAAGGAAAAGCCCCACACTTTGCGGGGATTCTTAGGGTTGGGTGGGTCGATGGCGGAATTGCCGGGGCGAGGCTCCGGCGGCGCGGCGGAACATGGCGCTGAAGGCGCTGACGCTTTCGTAGCCGAGATCGAAGGCGACCTGGGTCACCGGTTCGCCGCCGCCCAGCCGGCCCATGGCTTCGAGCACACGGGCCTGCTGGCGCCATGCACCGAACGTCAGTCCTGTTTCCGCCACGAACAGGCGCGCGAGGGTGCGCGGGCTGGTATTCGCCGAACTCGCCCATTCATCCAGCGTGCGTGGATCGCCGGGGGTTGCGAGCAACGTCTCGCAGATACGGCGCAGCCGCGGATCTCGCGGCATGGGAAGCTGCAGCGGCAACGAGCCGAGGCCGTGCAATTCAGCCAGCAACAGCGCGACGAGATGGCCGGCCGGGCCGTCCTCGTCGTAGCGCAGTGGCAATTCGGTGGCGCGGATGATCAACTCGCGCAGCAGCGGCGAGACTGGCAGGACGCGGCAGGCCTCGGGCATGCCGGCCGCGGCGTCGGCGCGGAGGTAAAGCGTACGCATGCTGACATCGCCCGACATGACGATGCTGTGGCGTACACCGGCCGGCATCCACAGCGTGCGCTGCGGCGGCACCATCCACAGGCCCTCGCCGGTCGACACGCGCATCGTGCCGGCAGTGGCGTAGATGAGCTGCGCCCGCTCATGACGATGCGGCGGGATCTCGAAGCCCGAGGCGAAATCCTTCGGCATGGCCGCCACGGCGCGCGGCACGCGCTGGTAGTCGGCGGGGTCTGTGGAGCGATTTGGCGATTGGCGTTTTTGCGACATAAGTTGGCATTTTAGCGCAAGACAGCCAGCACCGTCACTCCTAGTCTCCTAGCGTAGGAGACCTTTATGAAGCATTCGAACCCGACCGCGCTGCTGCTCAATCTGGGCCATGCCATGGACCATTGGGTCCTGGCGATCTTCCTCTACACCGTGAGCGTCATCGCCGGTGTCTGGGGATCCGACTGGAAGGAGCTGACGCCTTACGCCTTCGGCGCCTCCTTCATGTTCGGCGCGGGCTCGATCGTGTCGGGCCGGTTGGGCGATCAGTGGGGCCGCCGCGTCATGATGGTCATCTTCTTCGCCGGCATGGGCGTCTCGAGCCTGGTCATCGCGCTCTGCCAGAACGCCTGGCAGATCGGCGTAGCGATGACCCTGATGGGCGCCTTCGCCTCGATCTATCATCCCGTCGGTATTCCCATGCTGGTGCAGCACGCCAAGAATCCCGGCTTCATTATCGGCGTCAACGGACTCGTCGGAAACCTTGGCATCGCGCTCGGTTCCAGCGTGTCGGTGCTGCTGGCCACGCGCTACGGCTGGCAGATGGCCTATATCGTGCCGGGTGTGATCTGCCTGCTGGCCGCCGTTGCCTTCGCGGTGATGGTGCCGAAGGAAGAGGAGGCGCCGGCCAAGCGCAAGAGCCGGATGCTCGACCTGCCGCCGGCCGTGATGGCCAAGGTCTTCTTCATCATGACCTGTGCCGCCGTCACAGGTTCGATCGTCTTCAACTTCACGACCAACGGCAACGGCGAGATGCTGAAGGCGCGCATCGCCGAGCTGGCGGCCAATCCGTTTCTCCTGAGCATGGCGCTGCTGGTGATCTTCTCCGTGGCCTCGCTGATGCAGCTCGTGGTCGGCGCGCTGATCGACAAGTACCCGCTGAAGAACGTCTACCTGCCGATCCTGGTCTGCCAGATCCCGCTGTTCGTGCTGGCGTCCTACGTCGACGGCTGGGCGCTGCTGGTCGTCACCACGCTGTTCATGGTCTTCGTGTTCGGCGCCATCCCGTTCACCGACGCGATGATCGTGCGCTACATCGACGACCGCCTGCGCAGCCGCGTCACCGGCATGCGGCTGGCGATCGGCTTCGGCGTGTCCTCGCTGGTGACGGCGGCGATTGGCCCGTCGGTCAAGGCGGCGGGCTTCCCGACGCTCCTGATGGTGCTGGCCGGCGTCGCCGCCTTGACCACGCTCGC
>CAMDOT010000349.1 GCA_945903635.1 Rhizobium sp. Q54
AAGGACCTCTTTTCAACGTTCCAACAACTGGAAAAGAGGTCCTTCGACTGCGCTTCGCTCCGCTCAAGGGCGGGGGTTACCCCGCCCGAGACGACGGGAAATCGGGAACTAAGGAGGAAACAATGGCGGAGCTTCTCAAGGGACACATCGCGGCCGTGACTGGCGGCGGCTCGGGGATCGGGCAGGGCATCTGCCAAGCCTACGCCCGCGAGGGCGCCGAGATCATCGTCCTCGACGCCAACCTCGACGGCGCGCAGGAGACGGTCGATCTCGTCAAGGCCGCCGGCGGCAAGGCGTCGGCTAGAAAACTCGACGTGACCGACCGGCAGGCGTGCCGGGACGCCGCCGCCGAGATCGCGGCCACGCGCCGGGTCTCGATCCTCGTCAACAACGCCGGCATCAACCGCCGCAATCCGATCACCGGCGACCCGGCGGCCGTGTCGAAGGATTGGGACGATATCCTCTCGGTCAACCTCGACGGTATGTTCAATGTGACCCACGCCTTCCTCGACCAACTCCGCGCCACGCGCGGACGGATCGTCAATATCGGCTCGATCCAGTCCTTCGTGCATGTGAGCTGGCCGAACTCGGCCGCCTACACGACCTCCAAACACGGCGTGCTGGGTTTTACACGCGCCCTCGCCGCCGAACTCGGCAAGGACGGCGTGCGCGTGAACGCCATCGGGCCCGGCCTGATCGAGACAAAAATCAATGCCGAGGCGCGGGCCAAAAACCCTGACATGGTCGCTGCCGTCATGCGCCACACGCCGCTCGGGCGCCCCGGCAAGCCCGAGGACATCGCAGGCCCCGCGGTCTTCCTCGCTTCCGACCTGTCGTCCTATGTCACCGGCTGCATCGTCATGGCCGACGGTGGCTTCAGGACGGTTTAGGGAGGCCGAGCGAAGCTCGGCCCGTGAGCGTCAGGACATTGCACTGCAATGTCCGGGAGTGCCGCTCGGTGCGCCTACCTTCCCGGCCTCTTATCTCTCATCCAACGGCGGAAACTTCCACTTGCCGTCGCGGATTGGCAGGAAGCTCCCATCATCGACGCCCACCTCGTCGGCGATGCGATCGTTGGTCGTCTGGTTGAGCGCCACGATGAGGTCGCCGTTCTTCTTCGCGTCGAGCGCGAGGTTGGTCATTTCGTCGGGATCGGTTTGCAGGTCGTAGACCTCGAGGTCGTTCTTCGCGACAAGCTCCTCCATCGTCCGCGGCGTGTTGAACTGCATCGGCGAGAAGTATCGAGAGAATCGATAGCGCCCGTCCCAGATGCTGCGGATTCCCGTCCGATGCGGGAAATTCGCAGGATGGCTCGCCAGCTGTGCCTCCTGCTGCTCGGGCGGCTTGGTCCTGAAGGCGCGCGTGTCGATCGACAGCGCGGCCCATTTGGGGTCGGCGTAGGACAGCATGTTGAAGTTGAACAGCGCGGCCGGCCGAAGCGCCTTCTGCCCGGCGGCTTCCGGGTTGCGCAGCAGCGTCGAGAAGTCCTTGCCGCGCAATCCCTCGCCCGCGCGGGAGAGGGCGGCCCCATCCTTGCCGGTGAGGGCCAGAATCGTCGGCGTCAAATCCAGCTGCGAGGTGATGGCCTGGCACTGCTTGCCGCCCGCGAGGGCCGGATGGATGATCATGAGCGGCAGGTGGTTCTGCTGGTGATAGGTGCTGGTGCCCTTGCCGCGCATCTGATGGCTGCCGCCCAGCTCGCCATGGTCGGCGGTGAAGATGACGATGGTGTTCTGCGCCATGCCGTTGTTCTCGAGCGCGGTCATCAGGCGTTCGACCTGCTGGTCGCAGTCCCGGATCGCATTGAAGTAATAGTTGCGCAGCGCGCGCCAGCGGCGGTCCTCGTCCGGCCAGGTGCCGACCAGCAGGTCGATCGATTGCTGGTAGTAGAGGTGCGCCGGCGGCCGCCCGGGCGCATTGAATGGCTGGTGCCGGCTGGCCGGCATCGGCACGGAGTCCCAGGTCGCGCGATAGAGCTCGTCGTCGGGCGCGCGGGCGATACCGACCGCGTGGCTCTTGCCCTGGATGTTCTCGGCGCCGGTGTCGGAGTCGAAATACATCGTGTCGTGCGGATTGACGAAATTGACGGCGAGGTACCAGGGCTGGCCTTTGGTGCGCAGAGTCTGCGCTTCCGTGCGCAGCCACGAGATCGCCGTCGCGAGCGTGGAGTCGTCGTAGGCATAGCCGCCGAGCGTGCCGTCGATCATGTCGCCGATGCCGAAGAAGTCTTTGAAGCCGTAGGACTGCAGGGTCTTGCGATAATCGACCAGCGGCGCGTCGATCGCCTTGTCGTTGAGGTCGAGGTTGGCCGAGAGATGCCACTTGCCCTGGTAGGCGGCGTGATAGCCGAGGTCGGTGAGCCGTCGGCCGACCGTCTTGATCTTCGTCGAGAGGTCGCGCTGCCAGATGTAATTGAGGTTGTCGGCGATGCCGGTCTGCTGGATGTGCTGGCCGGTGTAGACGACCGACCGCGCCGACGAGCAGACGCACGAGGCCGCCTGGTGGTTGAGGAAGGTGATGGCCTTCTTCTTGATCGCCTCGCGCGCCGGCACGGGGAACGGCCAGCTCGGGAAGAAATGCTCCTGGTCGACCAGCACGAACAGGATGTTGTAGCCCGCTGGCATGGCGGCGGTGGGCGCAGAAGCCGGAGCCTGCGCCTGAGCGATCCCGGCGGACAGCAGCGTCGATCCGAGCAAGGCCGCCCCGGACGCCATCGCTGTGCGGCGCGAAGGATTGGAGGAATCGTCTTCGGGCTTTGTCATGCTACTACTCTCCTGCACCAACGCTGCTCAATCGTAGTTTGGAAGTCTCTGGAGTGTCGAGCATGACAATTCGGCGTATCGCGGTGGAAGAAGCATTCGTCACTCCCGAGATCATGAAGGAGTGGCACGTCGTGCTCGCGGGCCGCAACGTCGAGCCCGGCTTCGCCAAGATGGGCGAGACCATCCTGGCCGAGATCCCCGGGAACAAGCTGATGGACGACCGCCTGCTCGACATAGGCGCGAAGCGGATCGCGCACATGGACCAGATCGGCATCGACATGCAGATCCTCTCGCTCACCTCGCCGGGCGTGCAGGTGTTCGAGTCCTCGCTGGCCACACGCCTGGCGGCCGCCTCGAACGACGCACTCGCTGAAGCGGTGCGCGCCTACCCCACGCGCTTCGCGGGGCTGGCGGCCATCGCGCCGCAGGATCCCACTGAAGCAGCCAGGGAGATCGAACGCGCCGCGCAAAAACTCGAGCTCAACGGACTGATCGTGAACTCCCACACGATGGGCGAGTATCTCGATGCCGAAAAGTTCTGGCCGATCCTGGAGGCCGCCCAGGCCCTCGACATGCCGATCTATCTGCATCCGCGCGAGCCCGGCCCCCAGTGGGTGGCGCCTTACCTCGACTATGGCCTGTGGTTCGCGGGCTGGGGCTTCGCCGCCGAAACAGGGCTCCACGCCCTGCGCCTGATCCTGTCGGGCGCCTTCGAACGTTACCCGAAACTCAGGATCGTGCTCGGCCACATGGGCGAGGGACTGCCCTTCTGGCTCCAGCGAATCGATAACCGCTACGTGCTCGAGGAGAAGATCCATGCCGCCAGGAAACTCCCCCGGCTGCCGAGCGAGTACTTCCTGGAAAACTTCGTGATCACGACGTCGGGCGTGACTTCCATGCCGGCGCTCCGCCTCTCGCTCGACGTGCTGGGCGTGGACCGCATCCTCTTCGCCGCGGATTTTCCCTACGAGGATGATGCGGAAGCCGTGCGCTTCATGGACGGGGCCAGCGTCACGGAAGAGGAGAGGAAGAAGATCTACGAGAGCAATGCTCGTAGGGTTTTCAAACTGACCGCTTAGAGAACCCCGTCGTCTCGACCGGAGCACCGAAGGTGCGGAGTGGAGCACCGAAGGTGCGGAGTGGAGCAACCGTCTTATTTTCAGGCGGGACGAGGCTGCCATTGAGCACCATCCCTGACGATGGCGTTTAGCGTGACGATGAGCTTTCGCATGCAGGCGACGAGGCGGACCTTGCCCTTCTTTCCGGCGAGTCGCTCGTGGAAGGCCG
>CAMDOT010000350.1 GCA_945903635.1 Rhizobium sp. Q54
TGAGGTCGCCGGTCACTTGTATGGATTCGAAAAAGAACGCCGTACCTTCGGTGTCGACGATGGAAACATTGCCCGTGGCGGTCGCCACGTCGGTCGTACGGTCGTAGACGATCCGGTCCGCGAGCAGCACGCGGTTGCCGCGTTGAATCTCGACGTAGCCCGAGGCGGTAATGGTGTTGGTGGCGTCGTCGTAGGTAATCTCATCTGCCTGCAGCAGCGTCTCCTGGTCCGAAGCCGTTGTCGGCTCGGCCTCGACGAAGGCGGCATTTGCGCTTCGGCCCAATGCCATTCCGAAGGACGCGCTCAGTGCTGCTGAAAGGGCCAGAGCCAGCGCGAGACGCGCGTGCGGCCGCGCGCGCCGAAGTGTCGGAAGGGAAGTGCTGCGGATCATGAACTGGGTATCACGCGGTGCTGGCGCCAAGAGGTAAAGTCCGCCGAACTGGAGACCGTCGGCCCGGCCGAGCGATGATATACAGGCCGACGGCTATGGGGAGCAACGCTACAACGTACATAAGCGGGGTGAACAAGGTAGCCTTGCCGGCAATATTCGCGGCGCCGAGCGCGGCCGACTGCAGCAAAATGATGGCGAATATGGCCATGACGATACGCCCCGTCTGTCCGCGCCGGCTAAAAGCCCCGGTCAGCAAGAAGGCCAGGGCCACACAGGTGAAACCCAGTGAATTGAGCGGCTCGACCAATCTTTGGTGACCCTCGGCACGCATGCGTACGGCAACCCGGGCGGACAGGCCCTCGCCTTCGGCCGCTGTCAGCAATTCCGCCGTGCTGCGCTCGCGATTGCTCTCGTACCGGTTTTCCGGAACTGATTGGAGCGTGCCAAAGTCGAGAGCATAACTATCAAAGTAAAGCACCGAGAGTTCGCCGGTCTGCGGAACCAGAGATTGCCGGCTGCCGTTGAAGAGCAGGACGCGCGATCCGGCTTCGCTTCGTCCGACCGCGCCCCGCTCGGCCATGATCGTCAGAGCACTCTCGGGAGCGCGGGCATCGTGAATCAGCACGCCGAGAAGCTCGCCGTCCCGCCCTCGCGCTTTGACGTAGACGGTCAAACCCTTGGTCAAACTATTGAAAGCGCCCTCGCGCAACATGAATTGCGACACATCGTTGCGAATCGTCCATTGCAGCGTCCGGAACGACTGAAACGCATTGGGCACGACCACGAGGGTCAAAATATATCCGACGGCCACCGCGGCGGCGGCGCTAAGCAGGGCCGGGCGCGCGAGCCCCAAGCGGCTGATGCCGGCGGCCTGGGCCACGACCAGCTCCCGATCGACGGTGAGCTTGTTGTACACAAACAAGGTCACGAGAAATAAGGTCGCCGGCAGAATCACCGAAAGGAACCACGGCAAGAGCAGCAACGTGAGCTTCAGCCATGCGCTGATGGCCAGGCCCTTGTTGATGACGAATTGCAGGAACTGCAGCGACTGGGTCAACCAGACGACAAGCGCGAGCACGATGCTGACGAGCAAGGTCCCGATAGCCAATTGGCGGAGGATGTAGCGCGTGATTCCTAGCATGGACGCCGATTATAGCGTTTGGCATTTCCCTGGGGCCAGCGCCATCGGCGGGGCACGGGACGCCCTTTCGGCACGTAAACGCTTTGCGCGGCGCGCCGGGCGAATTACAATGGACTTCCGCCGAGTCTCGAGGGGGCGCGACGCTTGGGATCGACATCGACAGGTTGCTCGAAAGGCACGATCGCGGCGATCATCGCTTGCTTCTCCGTAGGCGCGGGAACAGCGGCGGGGGCCGCCGAAACCATGCGTTGCGTTTCGGTGGAAGAGAGCGCCGCCTTCCGGCTGCGGCATCTGCAAAGCCGGCTAATGGTGGCCGCGCTGGGTTGCAATCAACAAGCTACATACAACGCTTTCGTCGAGCGGTTCCGGCCCGAACTGGTGACGGCCGGCGGGCATCTCTCGGCTTACTTTCAGCGCAGCGGCGGCCCGACAGCCCTGAACAAACACGTTACCGATCTGGCCAATGCCGCCGGTCTCGCGCGGGCCGAAGATCCGAACGGTTATTGCAAGCAGGCCTGGCAGCTGTTCTGGTCCCTGGAACAGGACCCGCAGGCCTTGGCGCGGTTTGCAGCCGCGAACGCGCTGACAACGATCGTCCGGCCCACGCAATGTTCCGAAACCGCGGGCAACCAAGTTGGCGCCGCCCCCGAAAGTGAAACCGCCGCCCTCGGCAAAGCGAGGGCGGCGGAATCGCCAGATAAGTAGTCGGCCCTAAAGAACCCTGTTTTAAGCCGCCGCCGTCTGCCATGGGCGGATATTTTGCCAGATGCCCAGCCTGGACAGCAGGTACAAAAAGATCCACCTGAGGATCTTCCTGAGATTGAATCCGATGGCCATGGCGAGAACATTGATTCGATCGCCTGCTTTGCCATGCAGCCAGTTGCGCGGCCCGACTTTGCGGTCGTTCTTGCAATGGCCGATGATTGGCTCAATGGCGTTGCGGCGTTTCTGGCGTTTCTTCTTGGCCGGAGTGATGCCTCGTTTCTGACGGGACAGAATGATCTCAGTGTTGGAGTCCTTGATGCCGTGGCCGCGATAGCCAAGGTCCACATGGGCTTCGCCGGGTTTTATCCCTGTCAGCTTTTCGATCTGCCCCAAAACGGTCGCAAGCGTGTGGCCGTCGTAAGGCCGCCCATGATGCGCCATGGCGCCGACGATGAAGTTGCTTTTGCTGGTTGAGGCCAAGCTCGCCTTGCAGCCAAACTCGTATTTCTTGTGGGATTTGCCTTTGGCGATGCATTCCACTTCCGGCGCATGCCAGGAGTAGATTTTGTTCGGGGTCTTCCGATCGGCGGCTTGTTCGTAAATCTTGCGGGCCTTGGTCAGATCGTCTCCAAACGCACCTTCGAGAGAGCGGTCTTTGGCAATGGCGCGCTCAATGTCGCGCAGTACACGGCCCAGATAATTGCGGACCTTCTTGATCTGTTTGCGGCCCCGGTTCATCTGCCGCGCCGCCATGTACCTGTTTGCCAGAAACACCGCTTGTTTGCTCTTGCGCACATAGCTCTGACGCACCTCAACACCGTAGTGGTCGGCCGTCTTGAGCACTTCCTCACGGGCCTTGTGGCAGAGCTGCGTGTCGGTCGGGAAGCGAACCGCCTTCTCCTGTACCGTCGTATCCACATTCACCTTCTGCAGGTCGCGAGCCGTTATCGTCCCGGTCTTCAGTCCCACCCGGATCGTTTCCTCCAACAGCCGCTCCATACCACCGGCGCCGATCCGCTTCCTGAAGATGCTCAAGGACGGCGGCTCAACCGGCAGCCGGTGCTGGAAAAACTCCTCGCCGCAAAAATATTGAAAATACGGATTCTCGCGCCAGACCCCGCACACTTCCTCGTCCGACAACCCCTTCATGTCTTTCAGAAGAAGCAGGCCCGCCATCAACCGGATCGAGCCGCCCGGGCGGCCATTATCGACGCAATAGTACGAGGCAAGATCCGCTTCCAACCCGGCCCACCCCACGACACCGGTGAGTTTCGCCAGCTCATGGCGCAGATCGATGATCGCGTCCAACCGTGACCGAAGAAGGTCGTTTTGGCCGCTATCTTGTGGGTTCTGCTTCAGCATAAATTGCAACCTTTCAGCCGGGCGGCTTCAGTTCCTTGCAATTTACAGCACCGTTGATTCGCTGGGAATCCCTGTCCTGAAAGCCTCAGTAGGCTTTTTTAGGGCCGACTAAGTAGTATCGAACGTGCTGGACCGGCAGGCCGCGCGACGGCCTTCACTGTCCGCCGGCGGTTTCTTTCCTATTCCAACACGATCTCGACCCGACGGTTTTGAGGTTCCTTGACGCCGTCGCCGGTGGCGACGAGCGGCTCGGACTCGCCCTTGAACAGGACAACAACTTCATTGTCCTTGAAGCCCAACTTCAGGAGCGCCGCTCTTACCGCCTTGGCGCGGCGGTCGGAAAGCGCAAGGTTGTAGTCGGGCGCCCCCGAGGTGTCGGCGTGCCCGGTCGTGCGAATCACTGCCTTGCCGTTCTTTTTCG
>CAMDOT010000351.1 GCA_945903635.1 Rhizobium sp. Q54
GCCCAGCAGCGATACGATCGCGGCATGGCGACGTGTCTGCTCGAGCATGCCCTTGCGGGCGTCGACCAGCAGGATGGCCAGTTCCGCATTCGACGCGCCGGTCGCCATGTTGCGGGTGTATTGCTGATGACCCGGCGTGTCGGCGACCACGAAGGCCCGCTTGGCGGTGGAGAAGAACCGGTAGGCGACGTCGATGGTGATGCCCTGTTCGCGCTCGGCCTCGAGGCCATCCAGCAACAGGGCGAAGTCGATATCGTCGTCGGTCGTTCCGAACCGTCGCGAATCGTCGCGCAGCGATTTGATCTGGTCCTCGAACAGGCCCGTCGCGTCGTTGATCAGGCGACCGATCAGGGTCGACTTTCCGTCGTCGACGGAGCCACAGGTGAGAAAGCGCAATTCGCCGCGGTTCGCGAGCGGCACGGCGCTGCTCGCCGGCGAGGCCAGGGAGGGGGGCATCAGAAATACCCCTCACGCTTCTTGCGTTCCATGGACGCCTGCGCAGCGCCGTCTACAAGGCGGCCCTGGCGCTCCGAGGAGCGCGACTCGAGAAGTTCGGCGATGATGCCTGCGACGGTACTTGCCTTCGATTCGACGGCGCCGGTCAGCGGCCAGCATCCCAGCGTGCGGAAACGCACGCACCGCGTTTCCACCTCTTCACCAGGCAGCCGCCGCATGCGCCCATCGTCGATGGCGATGATGGCGCCGCCGCGCACCACGACTTCCCGGTCGGCGGCAAGGTAGAGCGGCACGATCGGGATCGACTGGGCTTCGATGTAGGCCCAGATATCGAGTTCGGTCCAATTGGAGAGCGGGAACACGCGCATGCTGTCGCCCGGCGCCAGCCGCGTGTTGAACAGCCGCCATAGTTCGGGTCGCTGGTTGCGCGGTTCCCAGATGTGGCCGGAATTGCGGTGGGAGAAGACCCGCTCCTTCGCGCGCGACTTTTCCTCGTCGCGTCGGCCGCCGCCTAGGGCGGCATCGAAGCCGTGGCGGTCGAGGGCCGCCTTCAACGCCTCGGTCAGCATCAACCGGCTGTATTCGCCGGTCTCGGTCTCGAATGGATTGACGCCGGCTTTTGCCGCTTCGGTGTTGCCATGCACCAGCAGTTCGAGCCCGTAGGCGCTGGCCATGCGGTCGCGATGGTCGAGCAGCGCCTGGAAATCCCAGCCCGTGGCGATGTGCAGGAAAGGAAAGGGCGGCGGCGCCGGATGGAAGGCCTTGCGCGCCAGGTGCAGCATGACGCTCGAGTCCTTGCCCACGGAATAGAGCATCACGGGCTTGCGGAACTCGGCGAAAACCTCGCGCATGATGTGGATCGCCTCGTCCTCCAGCCGCTGCAGATGAGGCGACAGGGACGCGCCTTTCCCCGGGGCAGTCGGTTTGATCTTATTGGTGACCGCGAGGGCTGCAGTCGCGTGCGATGGCATTGATGCCTAGTCTTTCCTGGTAGCGGCAGTGGCCGGCATATTGGGTAATTCGTATTGTCAGAACTCCACGGGTGCCGTCACTAGGCAACTTGCGGCAGGTCCTCCTCGGCAGATCTTCGTGGGGCAGGCGAACTCGGACAGGATCTCCTTGCAATGACACACTACCTCCTTCTCCTCGCAGGACTCGCGCTGGTTCATTTGCTGGCGGTGGCGAGCCCCGGCCCCTCGACCGTGCTGGTGATCCAGACCGCGGCCGGCTCGGGCCGCCGCGCCGGGCTGCTGGCGGCCTTCGCCATGATGGTGGGGGCGCTCGCCTGGGCCGCCGCGGCGCTCTACGGCCTGCAGGCGCTGTTTGCCCGCTTCGAGTGGCTCTACATGGCGCTGCGCATCCTGGGCGGCATCTATCTGCTCTACCTCGCCGTCATGCTGTGGCGCCACGCCGGCGCGCCGCTGCCCACGATCGCTCCGGGGGCGCCGCGCGTGGGCGGCTGGCGCGGGTTCCTCCACGCCCTCCTGCTGCAGCTCAGCAACCCCAAGATCATGGTCTTCTTCGGCAGCATTTTCCTGTCGCTGCTGCCCGGTGACCTGCCGGGCTGGATGGAGGCCGCCGTGCTCGCCATCGTGGCGTTCAACGAATTCGCCTGGTTCGCGCTGCTGGCCCTGCTGTTTTCGGGCGGCACGGCGCAGGCCTTCTACCGCCGGACGAAACGCTGGCTCGACCGGATCATGGGCGGCGTGCTCGGCCTGCTGGGCGTCCGGCTGCTGGCAGCCGAAGTCTAGTGGCCGAAGTCTAGTAGCCGACGTTCTCCGGGGTGCTGGCAACGCGGCCTTCGACCTCGGCGAGGCTGCCCGGGGTTTGGGTCAGCACGAACTTCGCCTGGGTCCGGCCCGAGAACCGCAGCGGGTCACCGGCCTCGCGCTCCTGCATCTGGCCGAACATCGTGCCGGCCGGCCGGCAGGTCCAATTGCCGTTGAGACCCTGCCGCCACCCGCCCGGATAGCGCAGGCAAATCTGCACCGTCCCGTCGGCGGTCGTATCGACCTGCCACTCGCCGGCCAGGATTTGCCGCTGCCCGACCAGCCAGACCAAATCCCGTCCATCAGCTGTAGAATAGTGGATCTGCGCCGGCCCGGGGCCCCGGGTCCAGAACCAGGTGTGGTTGCCAAGCCCTCGCCGGGCCGCCTCCGGCGTGGAGCTGGCGACGGCCTGGTCCATCTGGGGCATTTCCGCCGCCGGGACGCCGGGCACCGGCAGGGTCGAATATCGGTCGCCACAGCCACCAAGGGCGGGGGCGGTCGCGAGCAGCAGGAGCGAAAAGCGCAGAGCGGACCTAGGCTTGAAGGACTTGGGCTTGAACATGGGATTCGAGGCTGGCCTTTGCGGGTGGGGTTGTCTAGTAAGCCCCGTCGCATGACAGAGCAAACACTGCCAGGAGGAATGGCCCCAATGCGTGTCTATTATGATCGTGACGCCGATGTGAACCTGATCAAGGGCAAGAAGGTCCTGGTCGTGGGTTACGGCAGCCAGGGCCATGCCCACGCCATGAACCTCCGCGACTCGGGCGTGAAGGACGTCCGCATCGCCCTGAAGCCCGGTTCGGCCACGATCAAGAAGGCCGAAGGCGGGGGCTTCACGGTGATGACCCCGGCCGAAGGCGCCAAGTGGGCCGACATCATCATGGTGCTGGCGCCGGATGAGCTGCAGTCCGACATCTACAATGCCGATCTCGGCCCCAACATGAAGCCGGGTTCAGCACTCGCCTTCGCGCACGGCCTCAACGTCCACTTCAACCTGATCACGCCGCGTACCGACATCGATGTGTTCATGATCGCGCCCAAGGGTCCCGGTCACACCGTGCGCTCCGAGTATGTGCGCGGCGGCGGCGTGCCTTGCCTGGTCGCTGTGGCGCAGAATTCCTCGGGCAACGCGCTCGAGATCGGCCTCAGCTACTCTTCGGCGATCGGTGGCGGCCGCGCCGGCACCATCGAGACCAGCTTCAAGGAAGAGTGCGAGACCGACCTGTTCGGTGAACAGGTCGTGCTGTGCGGCGGTCTGGTCGAGCTGATCAAGGCAGGCTTCGAGACCCTGGTCGAGGCAGGCTACGCGCCGGAGATGGCCTACTTCGAGTGCCTGCACGAGGTGAAGCTGATCGTCGACCTCATCTACGAGGGCGGCATCGCCAACATGAACTACTCGATCTCCAATACTGCCGAGTACGGCGAATACCGTTCGGGCCCGCGCATCGTCACCGACGAGACAAGGGCCGAGATGAAGCGCGTGCTGGCCGACATCCAGTCGGGCCGCTTCGCGCGCGACTGGATGCTGGAGAACAAGGTCAACCAGGCTTCGTTCAAGGCCATGCGCAAGAAGATGTCGGAGCACCCGATCGAGGAGATCGGCGCCAAGCTCCGCGACATGATGCCGTGGATCAAGGAGAAAGCGTTGGTCGATAAGGCCAAGAATTAGTCCTTGCGGACCTCAACGGAAAAGCGGGCCTACGGGCCCGCTTTTTTGTGTGTCATCCCGAGCGCAGCGAGGGATCCTTGATCTGCCGTAGTGAAAGATCCCTCGCTGCGCTCGGGA
>CAMDOT010000352.1 GCA_945903635.1 Rhizobium sp. Q54
TCACCTCATTCTGGACCGGTGTCATCGCGCCGGCCAAGACACCGCTGCCTGTGCTTGAGGCACTGTATAAGGCGATCGCGGCGGCGGTGGACGACCCGAAGACAAAGCCGCTCTTGCTGACGCAGGGCAATATCGACCTGCTGAATTCCACCGACTTCCGGCAGAAGATCGCGCGCGAAGGCGAACTGAACGCCGAGGCCCTCAAGAAGGCAGGCATCCAGAAGCAATGACTAGCGCGAGGATCGCTCCGTGATGTTTTCGCGGCTTCTGGTGGCGAACCGCGGCGAGATCGCCGTGCGTATTCTCCGGGCGGCGGCGGAACTCGGAATCGAGACTGTCGCCGTGTTCTCCACGGACGACGCCAACTCGCTTCACGTCCGCAAGGCTGACCTCGCTCGTCCACTGACCGGCCGCGGCGCTTCTGCCTATCTCGACATCGAGGCCATCGTGGCCCTCGCCAAGGAGACAAGCAGCGAGGCCATTCACCCGGGGTACGGCTTCCTCAGCGAGAACGCCGCCTTCGCGCGGGCCTGCGCGCGTGAGGGGATCGTCTTCGTTGGGCCGCGTCCGGAGGTGCTCGATATCTTCGGGGACAAGGTGCGGGCGCGGGCGCTTGCCAAAAGCCTCGACGTACCTGTGCTGCCGGGCTCGTCCAGCGCGACTAGCCTGGACGAGGCCGCCGCCTTCTTCGCCGACCTAGGCACGGATGGCGCGGTGATGATCAAGGCGGTGGCCGGCGGCGGCGGCCGCGGGATGCGCGCGGTGCTTGCGGCGGCGGACCTACCCGAGGCTTATGCACGCTGCCGTTCTGAGGCGCAGGCGGCCTTCGGCATTCCTGACGTCTATGTCGAGAAGCTGATCCGGCACGCGCGCCATATCGAAGTGCAGGTAGCCGGCGACGGCACGACGGTCAGCCAGTTGGGTGAGCGCGAGTGTAGTATCCAGCGACGGCACCAGAAGCTGGTAGAGATCGCCCCCAGTCCGTCATTGACGGAGCCCGTGCGCGAGCGCGTCGTCGGCGCGGCGCTGCGCATCGCCGAAGCCGTCGGCTACAGCAGTCTCGGTACCTTCGAGTTTCTGGTTGACGCGACCGACCCATCATCCATCGCCTTTATCGAGGCGAACGCGCGTCTCCAAGTCGAGCATACCGTCACCGAGGCGGTCACCGGCATCGACCTCGTAAAGACCCAACTACAATTGGCTGCGGGACAGTCGCTCGGCGACCTCGGGCTGGCGCAGGACCGGATCCCAGCGCCGCGCGGCTTCGCGATCCAGGTCCGCGTCAATATGGAGACGCTCGACGCTCAAGGTGACGTCCATGCTTCGGGTGGTACGCTGGTCCATTTCGACGTCCCCTCCGGTCCGGGAGTGCGCGTCGACACCTTCGGCTATCAGGGCTACACGCCGAGCAGCAGCTTCGACTCGCTCTTGGCCAAAGTCATTGGCCACACACCTTCCGGCCGGTTCGAGGATGCCGTAGCCAAGGTCTATCAGGCGCTTGGCGAATTCCGCATCGAGGGCGTCGAAACGAATATCAACTTTCTGCAGACTCTATTACGGCACCCCGATTTCTTGTCGGGCAAGGCAGACACCCGCTTCGTCGAAGATAATGTCGCCGTGCTAAGCACGGGCGGCGAAGCGCACCGCAGGCAGTATTTCGAGGGGGTGCCCGCCGCGGTGACAGCCCCGGCCGCCTCCATTGTTCCCCACCCGGCTGGCACCACTCCCGTGACCGCGCACATGCGGGCGCGGATCGTCAGCATCGACGTCGCCGAGGGCGATATGGTGCGGGCGGGCGACAAGGTTGCGGTGCTGGAAGCCATGAAGATGGAGCACCTGCTCGCGGCTGGAACGAGTGGAATGGTCCGCAAGGTCGTCACTTCGGTTGGCGATATGGCGGAGCGCGGACAGCCGCTGCTGTTCATCCAACCCATGGAAGTCAGTGGCGATCACCACATGACTGAAGAGTCGGTAGACCTTGACTGGATCCGGCCAGATCTCGCCGAGGTGATCGCGACGCATGCGGTGACGCTCGATGCTGCACGCCCACAGGCAGTGGCGCGCCGGCGCAAGACCGGTCAGCGCACAGCTCGCGAGAACATCGAGGCTCTATGCGATCCCGACAGCTTCGTGGAATACGGTGCGCTTGCGCTCGCTGCCCAGCGCAAACGCCGGTCCGAGCAGGAACTGATTGACATGAGTCCCGCTGACGGTGTGATCGTCGGCCTCGGCTCGATCAACGGCTCGCTGTTCGACGACACAAAGAGTCGCTGCCTGGTGCTCGCTTATGACTACACTGTGTTCGCCGGCACGCAGGGCTTCCATGGGCACAAGAAGCACGACCGCATGTTCCAGCTTGCGGAGAAGACACGCCTGCCGGTCGTGATCTTCGCCGAAGGCGGCGGCGGCCGGCCGGGCGAATCTGACACGCCGGCACCCGTTAATCTCGCCAACATGACCTTCTGGCACTTCGCGCGGCTCAGCGGGCTGGCACCCCTGATCGGGATCGTCTCTGGCCGATGCTTTGCCGGGAACGCTGCCCTTCTCGGCTGCTGCGACGTGGTAATCGCAACGGAGAACGCGACCATCGGTATGGGCGGCCCAGCGATGATTGAGGGCGGCGGCCTTGGCCGATTCACGCCGGAGGAGGTCGGGCCCATATCCGTCCAGGCGCCGAACGGTGTCATCGACATCGTCGCCAAGGACGAGCCGGACGCCATCCATCTCGCCAAACGTTACCTCGCCTATTTCCAAGGGCCAGTCGCTGACTGGCGCTGCGCCGATCAGCGGCTACTGCGGCACATCATCCCCGAGCGACGGTTGCGCGCCTATGACGTGCGCGCCGTGATCGATACGCTGGCCGACAGTGACTCGGTGCTCGAGCTTCGCCAAAACTTCGGGCTTGGCATGGTGACGGCCTTGATCCGCGTCGAGGGGCGGCCACTCGGCGTAATCGCCAACAATCCCCAGCATGAGGGCGGCGCCATCGATGCTGATGAGGCTGACAAAGCCGCGCGCTTCGTCGAGTTGTGCGACGCATTCGACATCCCGCTGCTCTCGCTGTGCGACACGCCGGGTTTCATGGTCGGACCACCCGCCGAGAAGCGGGCAGCGGTGCGCCACGTTTGCCGTATGTTCGTGACGGGCGCCAGTATCACCGTGCCATATTTTACGGTGGTGCTGCGCAAAGCCTATGGGCTCGGTGCGCAGGCCATGGGTGGCGGCGGTTTTCACGGTAACAACTACTTCTCGGTAGCTTGGCCGACGGGCGAGATCGGGGCGATGGGACTCGAGGGAGCCGTGCAGCTCGCCTACCGTAACGAACTCGCTGCGATCGAAGATATCGCGGAACGCGATGCCCGCTACCAATCCCTTGTTGCCGATCTCTACGAGCGCGGCAAAGCGACCAATATCGCGCGCTTCCTCAGCCTCGACGACGTCATCGACCCAACAGACACCCGCCGCTGGATCATACGTGGCCTGCGCTCCGCACCCCCGATCACTCCGCGCGCGGGAAAGAAGCGCCCCAACATCAACACATGGTAAATCGATGCGGTAGGTCGGGCAGCAGAGATCGCCCCGCCCGGATGCGATCTCGCCAATCCGGTACGGCCAGCGACCACGGCTCCATCTCAGTTCACCAAGCGGCCCCACTCGGTGCCGTCGCCCACCGTCAGCGCGTCACGTTCGGCCGCCTCCTTCTTGCCCAGCGGCTCTTCCACGCGCTTCGGCGCATACTCCGACCAGCCCGCCCGCACTATTAGCCAGAAGATCGCCGCCGACAGACCCTCGCGGGTGGGCTTACACGCCATGGTGAACAGATTTTGGGCGACCTTGGCTGTGGCCTTGATGGAACCCAGCTCGATCTGGTCGGCGTAGTAAAAACGCAGCGTCTTGGGGGCGATGCCCACCAGGCGGGCGATCTCGTCCTGGGGGATGCC
>CAMDOT010000353.1 GCA_945903635.1 Rhizobium sp. Q54
AAGCCGGCGCGGAAGCGACCACGGAATACCTGTTCAACAAGCACGCCATCCATCACCTGTTCTGCTCGACCTGCGGCATCCAGTCGTTTGCCAAAGGCACGGCGCCGAACGGCGCGGAAATGGTCGCGATCAACGTCCGCTGCCTGGACGGCGTCGATCCGGACTCGTTCAAGGTGAAGAAAATCGATGGGAAAAGCATGTGATGAACATGGAGGGCGCCAAGAATCATGACGGGCGAGCTTGCGCCCGCCCGTCACGTTCTCAGCGCTGCTACCCGCTGCTGGGAACCAGGATCAAATCGGTCACTTGGTGCGCCGCCGGTCGCCGCGTCGGCACCCAGACCGGTCTGGTCTTGGCGACCCCCATGTCCGGCAAGCCGTCCATGAGCATATGTGAACAGGATACGCCCGAGCCGATGCGAAGCAACTGAAAGAAACGATGCCCACAGCCCCGGTGGATAAGAGCGGGGATGAATTAAGACCAATGCGGGGGACGATATGTCCGTGAAAATCAAACGCTCCGTCTATGCCGACATGTTCGGGCCGACCACCGGAGACCGCGTGCGGCTCGCCGACACCGATCTCATCATCGAGGTCGAGAAGGATTTCACCGTCTATGGCGAGGAGGTGAAGTTCGGCGGCGGCAAGGTGATCCGCGACGGCATGGGGCAATCGCAGATCACCAACAAGCAGGGCGCGGTCGACACCGTCATCACCAACGCGCTGATCCTCGATCATTGGGGAATCGTGAAGGCCGACGTCGGCCTCAAGGGCGGTTATATCCATTCGATCGGTAAGGCCGGCAATCCCGACATTCAGCCAGGCGTCACCATCGTCATCGGACCGGGCACCGAGGTGATCGCGGGCGAAGGAAAAATCCTCACCGCCGGCGGCTTCGACACCCACATCCATTTCATCTGCCCGCAGCAGGTCGACGAGGCGCTGATGTCGGGCGTCACGTCCATGCTCGGCGGCGGCACCGGCCCGGCGCACGGCACCTTCGCCACCACCTGCACGCCGGGGCCGTGGCATCTCGGCCGGATGATCCAGGCTGCGGATGCGTTCCCGGTCAATCTCGGCTTCGCCGGCAAGGGCAACGCCTCGTTGCCCGGCGCGCTGGAGGAGATGATCAAGGGCGGCGCCTGCGCGCTCAAGCTGCACGAGGACTGGGGCACGACGCCCGCCGCGATCGACTGCTGCCTATCGGTCGCCGACGACTACGACGTGCAGGTGATGATCCACACCGACACGCTCAACGAATCCGGCTTCGTCGAGGACACCATCAAGGCGTTCAAGGGCCGCACAATCCACGCCTTCCACACCGAGGGTGCGGGCGGCGGCCATGCGCCCGACATCATGAAGGTGGCGGGGCTCAAGAACGTGCTGCCGTCATCGACCAATCCGACGCGGCCGTTCACCCGCAACACCATCGACGAGCATCTCGACATGCTGATGGTGTGTCACCATCTCGATCCGTCGATCGCGGAAGACCTGGCGTTCGCCGAGAGCCGCATCCGCAAGGAGACCATCGCGGCGGAGGACATCCTGCATGACCTCGGTGCGCTCTCGATGATGTCGTCGGACAGCCAGGCCATGGGACGGCTCGGCGAGGTGATCATCCGCACCTGGCAGACCGCCGACAAGATGAAGAAGCAGCGCGGCCGGATGAAGCAGGAGAAGGGCGACAACGACAATTTTCGCGCCAAGCGCTACATCGCCAAGTACACCATCAATCCCGCGATCGCGCACGGCGTCTCGAAACACATCGGCTCCATCGAAAAAGGCAAACTCGCCGACCTGGTGCTGTGGTCGCCGGCGTTCTTTGGCGTCAAGCCGGACTGCATCATCAAGGGCGGCTCGATCGTCGCTGCGCAGATGGGCGACCCGAACGCCTCGATCCCGACGCCGCAGCCGGTGCATTACCGGCCGATGTTCGGCGCCTTCGGCAAGGCGCTGACCGCGTCCTCGCTGGTGTTCGTGTCGAAGGCCGCGCTGCGTGCCAAGCTGGGCGACAAGCTCGGCGTGGAGAAGAAGCTGGTCGCGGTCGAACACACCCGCGATATCTCGAAGAAAAGCATGATCCACAACGGCGCCACGCCCGACATCCAGGTCGATGCGGAGACCTACGAGGTGAGGGCGGACGGCGAGCTGCTCACCTGCGCGCCTGCCGAGGTGCTGCCGATGGCGCAGCGGTATTTTTTGTTCTGATGCTTGCTCGGTGTCATCGCCCGCGAAGGCGGCGATCCAGTCTTCGCTGTGAGACGCATGAAAGAGCAACTGTGGCAGGCTGGATGCCCCGCCTTCGCGGGGCATGACAGAGGAGCAGAGCCGCCTCACCCCAACACACTCCCCGTCCTTTTGCTGCCCGCGCCTTCGCCCAGCACCACGGTATCGTGCTCCGCCAGGATCCGGCTCGTCATCGCTCCGTCGGCAAGCTGCTCCGGGCTCAGCGCCTTCATCGCCGCCATCATGCCCTCCAGGCCCGGCGGGCTGTACACCATCAGCATCCGCATGCCTTCCTTGGAGCCGACCTTGTATGCCACGCCCGGCGGGATGTTGATGCAGGCGCCCTTCTTAGCGTGGAAGTGCTGGTCGCCGAGCTGGAATTCGCCGCTGCCGTCGACCACGTAGCAGACCTGGAACTACTTGGTGTGCATGTGCAGGCGCGACTTGAAGCCGGGTTTGCATTGCTCGTCGAAAATCTCGAACGTGCCGTCGGTATCGGCCGCGGTGATCTTGCAGGTCGCCACGTTGGCGCGTGCATAGATATTGCCCTCGCCGGCCGCTGAATATTTGCCTTTGAGGGTGGTAGGCTGTGGCATGAACATCTCCATGGATTGCTGCCGGCCATTATGGATGGTCCACGCCAGGAGGCCAATGTGAAGCGCGGCTGGGCCATCTGCCGCGCCGGCCACTGGAATCCCGCGACTGCGGTCGACCGCGTGACGCTCGACGCCGGCGACCGGCACCGCCGCCGGATCGCCATGACGGGCGACAACGGCACGGACTTTCTGCTCGATCTGGACGAGGTGGTCGCCTTGCGCGACGGCGATGGCATCGTACTGGACGACGGCTCGGTGGTGCTGGTCGCAGGCCAGGCCGAGCGCTTGCTGGAGCTGACCGCGAAGACGCCGCTCGATTTCGTGCGCCTCGCCTGGCATCTCGGCAACCGCCACACCGACGTGCAGATCGCCGGTGATCGGCTCCGCATCCGGTACGACCATGTGCTGGAAGAGATGGCCGGACTGCTCGGTGCGACGGTGAAGCCGATTGAGGCGTCGTTCGACCCCGAAGCTGGCGCACCGGCCCACGGTGATGATCATGACCATCACGGGCACGACCACGAGCACGATCATGGCTCGTAAGCGCGCCGCCGCCGTTGCTCCTGCTGATCCCCCGGCTTCCGCCGCGCTCTACCGCCTGATGGCGTGGCTGTCGCCGGCCTTTCCTGTCGGCGCGTTTTCTTATTCCAGCGGTATCGAATGGGCGGTGGAGGCCGGCGACATCACGAATGCCGAAAGCCTGCGCCGCTGGCTCGCGGTGGTGATCGGGCAGGGCGGCGGCTTTTGCGACGCGGCGTTCTTTATCCATGCGCATCGTTCGGCCGCAGCTAGCGATGGCGCGGCCATGCGCGACATCGCCGAGCTTGCGGCTGCGTTCGCGCCATCCAAGGAGCGCCATCTGGTAACCACGGCGCAAGGCAACGCCTTCGTCGAGGCAACCTGCGCGGCCTGGCCTTGCGCCGCGCTCGATCGGTTTCGCGCGGTCTGGGAAGGACCGGTAGCCTATCCGGTGGCCGTTGGTGTGGCCGCGGCCGGCCATGAAATCGCGCTGGAGCCCGCCTTGCACGCATAACTGCACGCCCTTGCGGCGAACCTGATTTCCGCCGGCGTTCGGCTCATCCCGCTTGGCCAGACCGAC
>CAMDOT010000354.1 GCA_945903635.1 Rhizobium sp. Q54
GGCGGGCCGGGAGGCCCGCGGTCCGAAAGAGGACGAGGCGTTATTTCGGCACGTTGAAGTGGCCAGCCACGAAGCTGAGGTCGACGAACGATTTCGGATCGGCGTCCCTGGCGACCTGGCCCGAGGCCTGCCAGAAGGCGACCTGCTTATAAATGTCGCCGACATCGAGCCGCCCCTCGGGATCGATGAAGGGCAGGCCGGCAGCCACCAGCGCCGGCGGCTGTTTCAATGCGTTGGACAGAATGCCGATCATCTCGTCGTAGTTCGGTCCCGGCACCAGCTTGCCGTTCTCGCGCTTGCCGAAGGCCTCGCTGTAGGCCGCCGTGCCGCGCCGGTAGCCCGTGATGAATTTCTCCACCAGCGGCCGGCGCTCAGTGATCGTCTTGGGCGAGGTGAAGACCGCGCCGAGCTGCCACGGCTCCTCGTCGCCGACATAGGCGATGATGTGGCCGCCCGCCTCGGCCTCGACCTGGCGATAGGTCGTGATGGGAAAGCTCGCAGCATCGACCTGGCCGCCCTTGAAGGCCGCCGCCATGTTGGGCAACGACTGCAACGGCACCATGGTGATGGTCTTGGCATCGACGCCGAACTTGCGCGCCAGCATCTCGATCGAATAGTGCATCGAGGAGCCCGCCGTGGTCATGGCGACGCGCTTGCCGGCGAGGTCTTTTATCGAGCGGATGCCGGCGTCCCACGCGGCCTTGGTGACGGCGATGACGTTGAGCTGAAAGCCCGGCCGCTCCGCGCTTTGCGCCGCGATCACTTTTAGCCCGCCCTTGGCGGCGAGATTGTAGAAGCCGGCGGTGAAGGCGGTGGTGCCGAAATCGGCATCGCCCGAGACGATGGCCAGCGGCACCTGCGTCGCGGCCGTGAAGTCCTTGGGCGTGAGGTCGACGCCCGCGTCCTTGAACCAGCCTTTCTCCAGGGCGATGAAGACCGGCCCGGACGACGACAGGCGCAAGAGCGCGATCGACGCCTTGATGAGGTCCTGGGCGCGGGCGGTGGGCGCCAAGGACACTGTTGCCAGTCCGGCCAACGCCGTCCGGCGCGTCAGAAGTTGCTCTACCACCTTTGCCTCCCGAGGTTTCTTGCCCGGGAGCATACACCGTCAAGACGGTGAAATAGTCCCTACTTCTTGGACATGCCCCAGAAGACGGTGATGGGCGGCGGCACTGCCATGGTGCTGACATTGGTGCGTACGGCGGCGACGCCGAACCATTCGCCGAGCGGCACGTGGGTCACGATCTGCAGCGCGTAGCGCTGCACTTCCTCGGCCACGGCCTTCTTCTCGGCGGCGGTCTCGGCCTTCACATACTTGTCGCGCAGCTTCTCCATGCCCTCGTCGCAGGGCCAGCCGGCGCGCGCCATGTCGCAGGTCGCGGCCAGGAAGGGCGTCATCAGCGGATCGAGGATATCGACCTGCGACCAGCTCGTGGAGAAGGCGTTCCATCCGCCGTCCGTCACAGGCCCTTTCTTAGCCAGCCGAACGATCATGCTCTGCCAGTCCAGCGCCTGCAGGTCGACCTTGAAGCCGGCTTTCTCGAGCGCCGACTTGGCGACCGGACCGAGCTGCTTGATGACGCCGAGGTCGCTCGGGTAGAGCAGCACGACGGGTGTGCCGTCGTAGCCGGACGCCGCCAGCATCTCCTTGGCCTTGACCGAATTGCCCTCGACCAACCCTTCCATGCCGGCGTCCGACGCGAGCGGCGTGTCGCAGGTGAACATCGCCTTGCAGGTCCGGTAGAAGCGGCTGTCGCCGATATTGGCCTGCAGGAAATCGATCTGGTTCAGCGCCATGGCCGCGGCCTGGCGGACCTTGACGTTGTTGAAGGGCGGCAGCAGCCAGTTCATGCGGAACACGTACTGGTTCGAGGTCGCGTTCCGGATGACGCGGATGTTCTTGTTCTTCTCGACCAGCGGCAGATGGTCGGTGCTCACCGCCTCCAGCATGTCGATCTCGCCGTTCAGAAGCGCATTCACCTGCGTCTCGGAGTCGGGGATCCACAGCCACTCGACACGGTCGACGCCCACGACCTTGCCGCCGGAGAGGCCCGCCATCGGCTCGGCGCGCGGCTTGTACTTGGCGAACTTGGTGAAGACCAGCTTCTCACCCGGCTTCCATTCGTCCTTCTTGAACACGAACGGGCCGGAGCCGATGTACTCCTCGATCTGCTTGAACGGATCGGTCTCGGCGATGCGCTTGGGCATCATGAAGGGCACGACGACCGAGGGCTTGCCGATGGCGTTGATGATCTGGCCGAACTTCTCCTTGAGCACGATCTGGAAGGTCTTGGCATCGACGATCTTGTAGTCCTGGATCGACTTGGCGAGCTTCGCGCCCATCACGTCGCGCACCGACCAGCGCTTGAGCGAGGCGACGCAATCCTCCGCCGTCACCGGCTGGCCGTCGTGCCATTCGAGGCCATCGCGCAGCTTGAAGGTCCAGGTGAGGCCATCGTCGCTGGTCGTGAAGCTGTCGACCATCTGCGGCTTCACCTGGAACTTCTCGTCCATGGCGAACAGCGTGTCGTAGACCATGTAGCCGTAGTTGCGCGTGATGTAGGCGCCGCTCCAGATCGGATCGAGCACCTTCACGTCGGAGTGCATGACGGCCTTCAGTGTCTGGGCGGATGCAAAAGACGGCAGCATGGCCGCGAACGCGACCACAGAGGCAAGCACGAAACGACGCATGGTACGATCTCCCGGAGTGAAGATCGAACTCTAGGACGGCGTCATGCCACCTGTCACCGGGTCAGTCGAGCAGGCCCGCGACCTTGGGCAGCCACAGCGACAAGGCCGGAAAATAGAGACAGAGGAACAGTCCGATGACCTGGATGATGAGGAACGGGTACATGCCGCGATAGACGTCGGTCATGGAGACATCGGGCGGGACGGTGCCCTTCATGTAGAACAGGGTGGCGCCGAACGGCGGCGACATGAACGACGTCTGCAGGTTCACTGCCACCAGGGTGGCGAACCAGGGCATGAACCAGGTCTTGTCGCCGATATGTGCCCCGAAATCCATCTTGGCCAGGATCGGCGCGAAAACCGGCAGAACGATCAAGCAAATTTCGATCCATTCGAAAGGAAAGCCCAGCAGGAAGATCAGAATCATGACGAAGATCAGCATCGACCACGGCGTGTCGATGCCGAGTCCGGCCAGGACGCTCAGCATCAGCTCGTCGCCTCCCAGCTCGCGGAAGATCAGCGAAAAGCCGGTGGCGCCCAGCACCACCATGAAGACCAGGCCATTGGCCCGACAGCCGTCGCGCAGCGACTCCTTCAGCATCTTCATGTTGAGACGCTTGTTCATCCAGGCGATCAGGACGGCGCCGGCGCAGCCCACGCCCGCGCTCTCGGTGGCGGTGGCGAAGCCCGCGAAGATCGACCCCAGCACGACGACCATCAGCACGGTCATCGGCAGGAGGCCGTGCAGGACGACCTTGAAATACTCGCCGGCAGTCTGCGGCCCCGACTCTTTCGGCAGCTTGGGCGCCCACTCCGGCTTGGCGATGGCGATGCCCCAGATGTAGATCAAGTAGAGGCCTGACAGCAGGAAGCCAGGAATGGTCGCCGCCGCGAACAGGGCGCCGACCGAGGTATTCAGCATCTCGCCCATGACCACCAGCATGATCGACGGTGGAATGAGGATGCCCAGCGTCCCCGCCGAGGCGATGACTCCGATCGACAATCGCTTGTCGTAGCCGGCCTGGAGCATGGGTGGCAGCGAGATCAGCGACAGCAGGATCACCGAGGCGCCGACCACGCCGATCGGCGCGGCCAGGATGGTGCCCATGATCATCACCGCGACCGCGAGGCCGCCCGGCGTGCGCCGCAGCATCACCTGCGTGGCATCGAGCATGTCCTTGGCAACGCC
>CAMDOT010000355.1 GCA_945903635.1 Rhizobium sp. Q54
GCATCCAGGGCGGAGAGCCTCGCCCCTCCGGGGCGAGACTCCATGTGTCGATAGAGGTCAGCCCGCGGTGCGCTTGGGGGCGGTCCTCGCGTGCGTGGCGTACAGGGTCAGACCGGTGAAGGCCAGCCCGCCGACCAGGTTGCCGACGACGGTCGGGATCTCGTTCCAGATGAGATAGTCCATGATCGTGAATTTGCCACCGAGCAGCAGGCCCGAAGGGAACAGGAACATGTTCACGATCGAATGCTCGAAGGTCATGAAGAAGAAGACCATGATCGGCATCCACATGGCGATCACCTTGCCGCTCACCGTCGTCGAGATCATGGCGCCGACCACGCCGGTGGAGACCATCCAGTTGCAGAGCACGCCACGAATAAAGAGCGTCAGCATGCCGGCGGCGCCGTGCTGCGCATAACCGACCGTGCGGCCTTCGCCGATATGGCCGATGACCTGACCGACCTTGTCGGGCGGCGTCGAAAATCCGAAAGTGAAGATGCAGGCCATCATCACCGCCACGGTGAAGGCACCAGCGAAATTGCCGACGAACACCAGTCCCCAGTTCCGCAGAACGCCACCGATCGTCACGCCCGGGCGCTTGTCGATCAGGGCGAGTGGACACAGGACGAAGACGCCCGTCAGGAGATCGAACCCCAACAGATAAAGTATGCAGAAGCCGACGGGGAACAGCGCAGCGCCCACGATCGGCACGCCGGTCTGCACCGTCACGGTGACCGCGAATGCAGCCGCCAGAGAGAGAATGGCGCCTGCCATATAGGCGCGGATCAACGTGTCCCGCGTCGACATGAAGATTTTCGATTCTCCGGCGTCGATCATTTTTGTGACGAATTCCGACGGTGCGAGATAGGACATCAAAGATCCCCTTGGGCTTCTTGTAGGAGGGTGGTTCGGTTGTTGTTCGCGGGTTTGGCCGCGCGCTTGTTTACGGGCGGGTCTTCAGGCCGCCTTCTCCGCGACAGTGCCGAGCGCAATGAACAAGCGCTCGTTGTCGATCCTCACCGGCACTGTCTTGACCGCGCCTTCGTCGGCGCCGAGCGCCTTGCCCGTCTCGAGCGAAATCACCCAGTTGTGCAGCGGGCAGGTCACCGAGGTGCCGTGCACGATACCCTGGGAAAGCGGTCCGCCCTTGTGCGGGCAATGGTCCTCGATGGCGAAGACCTGGCCCTCGGCGGTCCGGAACACCGCGATCTTGCCCTCCGGCGTATTCACACAACGCGCGCCACGGCTCGGAATGTCATCGATCGAGCCGACTTCGACCCACTTCATGGTCATCACTCGGCCGCCTCCGCAAAACCGACCGTCGCCATCGGCCGGAACTCGTGCTTGTCCTTGCCGGAGACGCGCTCGGACCATGGATCGACCTGGGCGAACTTCTGCGAGAACACGAAGCGGTCGAAGTAGGTCCGCCGCTTCTCGCCGTCCTGAACGATCTGACGCTTGATCTCGTCGAGGCCGACGCGCTTGGCCCACTTGTAGATGCGCTCGAGGTAGCGGCCCTGCTCGCGATACATCTGGACCAGCGCCGCGATGTGCTCGAGCGCCTCGTCCTCGGTCTTCACCTGGCCCAGGATCTCCGTGCCCTTGATGTCGAGACCGGCGGCGCCGGCGAAATGGATCTCGTAGCCTGAATCGACGCAGATCACGCCGACGTCCTTGCAGGTGGCCTCGGCACAGTTCCGCGGGCAGCCCGAAACGGCCATCTTGACCTTGGCCGGCGTCCACGAGCCCCACATGAACTTCTCGATGCGGATGCCGAGGCCCGTCGAGTCCTGCGTGCCGAAGCGACACCAGTCGGTGCCGACGCAGGTTTTTACGGTCCGCAGGCCCTTGGCGTAGGCATGGCCCGACACGAAGCCTGCCTTGCCGAGATCGGCCCATACCGCGGGCAGGTCTTCCTTCCTGACGCCCAGCATGTCGATGCGCTGACCGCCGGTCACCTTGACCGTCGGGATGGCGAACTTGTCGACGACATCGGCAATGGCGCGCAGTTCCGTGGAACTGGTGACTCCACCCCACATGCGTGGCACCACCGAGAAGGTGCCATCCTTCTGGATGTTGGCGTGGGCGCGCTCGTTGATGAAGCGCGACTGGTAGTCGTCGGCATATTCGTCGGGCCAGTCGCAGACCAGGTAGTAGTTGAGCGCCGGCCGGCATTTGGCGCAACCGCACGAGGTCTTCCACTCGAGTTCCTGCATGACGGCCGGCACGGTCTTCAGCGACTTCGCGACGATCAGGCGGCGGACGTCGTCGTGGCCCAGCGTCGTGCAAGCGCACATCGGCTGGACCGCGGTCCGATTGAAGGCCTCGCCCAGGGTCAGCTCCATGAGCTGCTCGACCAGGCCGGTGCAGGTGCCGCACGAGGCCGAGGCCTTGGTGTGGGCGCGCACTTCGTCGAGGGTGGTGAGGCCCTTCGCCTTGATCGTGCCGGTGATCTTGCCCTTGCAAATGCCGTTGCAGCCGCAGATCTCGGCGTCGTCCGGCAACGCCGCGACAGCGGCCCCGGGATCGAGCGCGCCGCCACCCTGGAAGGCCGGCCCGAAGATCAGCGTGTCGCGCATCTCGGAGATGTTCGCCGACTTCTTCTTGAGGTCGTTGAACCAGGCGCCGTCGGCCACTTCGCCGAACAGCACCGTCCCGATGATCCTGTTGTCCTTCAGGATCAGGCGCTTGTAGACGCCGGCCGAGGCGTCGCGCAGGACGATCTCCTCGCGGTCGTCGCCATCGGCGAAATCGCCCAGCGAATAGACGTCGATGCCGGTGACCTTGAGCTTGGTCGGCGTGTCGATGTGCACGAAGCGGGCAGCTTCGTCGCCGGCGAGATGCGCCGCCGCAGTACGAGCCATCTCATAGAGCGGCGCCACCAGGCCATAGACATGGCCGCCGACCTCAGCGCATTCGCCGAGTGCCAAAATATCGGGATCGGAAGTTCGCATGGCATGATCGACGACGATGCCACGGCCGATCGCGAGGCCTGCTTCCTTGGCCAGCGCGGCGTTCGGCCGGATGCCTGCTGCCATGATGACCAGCGTCGCCGGAATGATCCTGCCGTCGGCGAGCTCGACACCCTCGACTCTGCCGTTGCCCAGGATCGCCTTTGTGTTGGCCGTGGTGAGAACTTTTATGCCCCGCTCCTCGAGCGCCTTCTGCAACAGGTAGCCTGCTGCGGGGTCGAGCTGGCGCTCCATCAGGGTCGGCATCAGATGCACGACCGTGACGTCCATGCCCTGCGACTGCAGGCCGGCCGCGGCTTCGAGGCCGAGCAGGCCGCCGCCGATCACGACCGCCTTGGCCCGCGACTGGGCAGCCAGCAGCATCGCATTCACGTCGTCGAGATCGCGATAGGTGAGCACGCCCGCGAAGTCGTGGCCGGGCACCGGGATGATGAGCGGATTGGAGCCGGTGGCGATCACGAGCTTGTCGTAGCTCTCGGTCACGCCTTCCGAGGACGTCACGGTCTTCGCGACGCGGTCGATCGCCTCGATCTTGTGGCCCTTGTAGAGGGTGATGCCGTTGCGGACGTACCAGCCGTCGCCGTGGATGATGATCTGTTCGTAGTCCTTCTCGCCCGACAGCACGGGCGAGAGCATGATGCGGTCGTAGTTGACGCGTGGTTCGGCATTGAAGATCGTCACCTGGTAGCGATCAGGCGCGGTCTCGAGCAAATGCTCCAGCATGCGCCCGGGGGCCATGCCGTTTCCGATGATGACAAGCTTTTCAGTCATATTCCTGGCGGATCCCCAAAACAAAAAAGCTGCCCAACAGACCCCCGCCCCCGAGATGGGACGAATAGTCGTTGGCAGCTTTGCCTGGGGCGCCCGCCATTGGACGCCCATCGATGAGACTTCGTTGCCTCGCTG
>CAMDOT010000356.1 GCA_945903635.1 Rhizobium sp. Q54
ATGCGGCCGTCCTCCGACAGAACCAGCGTCAGCCGGTTCGGATCGAAGGCGTAGTTCGGCAGCCCGTCGGTCGGCTTGATCACGCGCAGGGTCCACGGCAGGTCGGCTTCACGCACGATCGCGTCGGCCGGCGCACCGGCCGGCGGCTGTGCGCCCTTGGCCACGAAGAACTTGCCGCGGCACTTGGCGCAGTCTTCCTTCGGCGCCGCGACCTCGGCATAGCCCGGCAGCGTCTTCAGCGTGATCGCATTGGTACCCGACCGCACGCGCACGCCCTTGTAGGGATGGCCCGTGTCGACCGGCAGCATCGCCTCGAACGGCATGAACGGACCCAGTTCAGCCGGGTTCGTCGGCACCACGCCCTGGAAGATCAGGTCGAGGATGCCGTCGACCGGCTCGCCGCGCGTGATCGGGATCAGGTGCGGCGACTGCCAGCCCGACGACGACACCAGGCCGCGCACGCGGACGATATCCAGGCCGCCGGCCCGCGTCGAGCGCAGGACCTCGACACTGGTCACCATCGTGATCGGAAACGGCGTCACCGCCGGCGGACCATCCGACGACGAGCCATAACCCGGCGGCGGCAGCGACTTGGACGGCGGCGCGCCCGCGGGAGCAGCCGGCGGCGCCCCACCCGACGCAGGCTGGGCGAGGGCACCCAACGTCCAGGTTGCGGCCGACAGGCACGCGACGGCAAAGAGCAAGGACTTGTTCATGGCATCCTCGGTGGGTGCGCCGACGAAGCGGCGGGTTGGGTGGCGGATTGGGCGATGGTGGCAAGACCGTCGTCGGGCAGGTTTTGCTCGAACTTGTCGAAGGCCTCGAGAATCAAATCGGTTGGCACCATCTGCGTGAGCGTGCAGAACGACGTCGTCGTGCTGTCGAAGCGACCGTTCTCGAAGAATTTGTTCACCGGGGCGCCGCCACCGCAGACCGAGAAGTACTCGCAGTGGGCGCGGCACGCCTCGACACCTTTTTGAATGTCACGCAGGAACGCCGAGTCGACCGCAGTCTTGTAGATCTCCGTCAGCGACGACGTGTTGATGTTGCCCAGCAGGAAGTCGCCGTAGTCGGCGTTCTTGTAGCCCAGCAGCTCGGGTGAGAAGCTCGAGACGTTGCCGTGGCTGTCTACGTTGATCATGCCGAGCGGCTCGACCTGGATGTTACGCGCGCGCACGCCTTCGGGGCGGAACACGCGCGGCAGGGCATGATCGATCTCGCGTACGAACTTGATGCGCCCGTCGGCTCGCGCGAGATGCCAGAACGTCCGCAGGAACGTCTCGAAGTGCTGGCGCAGCTCACCGCCCTGGAACAGGTCGGAGACATAGTCGCCCTCCGACTCCTCGACATTGAAGCAGACGTGCTCGATGCCTTCGGAGACGTAGAACGCCAGCATCTCCTCCGGCATTTCCAGGCTGGCGCGCGACAGTACCGACAGGACGTGGAACGGGTAGCCGGCTTCGCGCAGGCAGCGGATGCCGGCAATGGTCTTGTCGAACGTGCCGGCGCCGCTCCGCGTCTTGCGATGGAAGTCGTGCAGCTCACGTGGACCGTCGATGCTGACGCCGATTCCGACGTTCCATTCCTTGAACAGGTTGCACCACGCGTCGGTGATCAGCATGCCGTTGGTCTGGAACGAATGCTTCACCATGACCGGCCTGGGTCCATCCTTGGGACGCAGCCGTTCGATGGTCGCGAAAGCCTCGCGATAGAATGAGATCGGCACGGCCAGCGGCTCGCCGGCATGCCACAGGATCGTGAGCTCGGGATTGGTCCAACCCGAAGCGAACAATTCGGTGAAGAGCCTTGTCACCGTCGCTTGGGAGAGGACGTGCTTGTTGCTGCGATCGGGCAGGTAGCAGTAGGAGCAGTTGATATTGCAGAACGGCGTCGGCTGGATGATCACCATCTCGACTTCAGGCCGGTCAACCGGCGCCTGCGAGGACGTATAGCTCTGCACGTCGCTGCCAACCTACCAGTTGTGCCAGCCGTTGCCCCAACCGCCATTGTGCCAGCCACCGTTGCCCCAACCGCCGTTGTGCCAGCCGCCGTTGCCCCAGCCGCCGTTGTGCCAGCCGCCGCCCCAGCCCCAGCCGCGATGCCAGCCGTTGCCCCACCAGGCGAGCCGCGCCTCCGGCTGCTCGGAGGATTGCGCTTCGTCGTTCGGCAGAGTCACAACGACTGAAACGGAATTGCGGATGGCCTGCAGGCGCAGCGCCACCGAGCCCGGATCTTTCGTCACGTCACGGTCGCCGGACGAAGTTGCCGCCATGCTGTCGGCGGAGGCAAGGCCAATGGAGAGCCCGAGGATTCCTGTCGGCAGCAATGTCGACAGAGCTCGCAATGAACGGCGATCCTGAGTCATTTCATCTCCGGTCGAAATCTTGAAGGGCGACGCGCGACGGCTGCGTTTCCGCCGTCACGATAGTCGGAGTTGGCGGCGGCTGACAAACGAAAACTGGCTGCAATTACTGGCCGTCGCGGACTGTCTAACCAGGATCAATATCCCGCAACGGCGCCGTCCGCGCCAACACGCTCACCTCGACCCACATGCCGCGAAACGAATCCGTCATGCCGGTGAAACTTCCGGTCACCGGCGTCGCCTGGCCGATGTCACGCGCGACGGCGACGGGAATGAGATTGTGGCCGCCGACACTGCGGTTGGTCGGATCGAAAGTGATCCAGCCCGCGCCCGGCACGTAGACCTCGGCCCAGGCGTGGGTCGAGCCTGCGTCGTCCGATCCCACACGATCACGATCGGGATTGTAGAGATAGCCGGAAATGATCCGCGCGCCGAAGCCCAACGTCCGCGCCGCATCGACGAACAGGACGGCGAAGTCGCGGCACGAGCCCCAGCCGCGGTCGAGCGTCTCGAGCGGCGCCTGAGTGCCCTCGACCTCGCGACTCTGGTAGCGGATGCGCCCGGCGACGCCCGCGCTCAGGTCTTTCAGCAGCGACAGCGTGTCGGTGGGGTTGCTGCGCACGAACGCAGCCACCCACTTATTCAGCCGTCCGTCGGGATCTTCGTATTGCGGCACCGCGAGCGCACCGAGATCGGTCCACTCGTCGTGGGAATAGCGGAAGGGATAGTGGATCGCCGAGCCCGCGATATCGAACACCGGCCACGGGTCGCCACCCAGCTGAAGGATGGCCGCGCTGTCGATCACCAACCGGTCGGTCATGGCCTCGAAGCTCGCCGTGGCGATGGCATTGCCGAACACGTCGTGCGCCCAGCTCACGGTGGCGGCGGGCGTCACGGTCACGTCGCTCGAGATCAGCCGGAGGTCGCGGCTCTCGCGCGGGCGCAGCATCAGGCGGTGCGGCCCCAGCTTCACCGGCTGGTGATAGAGGTAGGTCGTCCGGTGCCGGATCGTGAGTGCGATCATCTGCCGATGCCCTCCAAACGAACCTCCAGATATGCAAAGGCCCCGCACTGTGAGGCGCGGGGCCACCGAACGCTACACCTAGGTGCTGCGTCCGTCGGGCTTGATCGCATCGGCTTCTCCTGCGTCCGCTCGCCGGTACATCCATGGTCGGGCGGAGCGAAGAAGCAGCGGCGCGATCAGCCGCTTTAAGTCGTTAGCCGACCGAAGTCAGCTTGGCGAAATCAGCCGACGGCCTTGAGGTTGTCGGCCGACATCTTGCCGCTGCGACGATCAGCGACGAGCTCGTACTCGACCTTCTGGCCTTCGTTGAGGCTGCCGAGGCCGGCGCGCTCGACGGCGCTGATGTGCACGAAGGCATCGCTGCCGCCGTTATCGGGCTGGATGAAACCAAAGCCCTTCTGAATATTGAACCACTTCACGGTTCCCGTAGCCATGGGAGAACCCTTTCACAAACGTAGATATGCTTA
>CAMDOT010000357.1 GCA_945903635.1 Rhizobium sp. Q54
GGCTGGTCGAGCGCCGGCCGCTTCCATCACGCGCAGAGCCAGGTCCATCGCTTCCTGAACGCGATCGGCGGCTACGTCCGCCACATGGATTCCTACAGCCTCGGGGCGGCGCGCGTGCTGATGCCGTACATCGTGGCCAGCATGGAAGACCTGATGGCGATGCACACGACGTGGGACGTGCTGGCCGAGCACTGCAAGCTGTTCGTCACCTTCGGCGGCGCGCCGCACAAGAACGCGCAGATCAATGCCGGCGGTGCGATGGTGCATCGTCTCAAGGACGGCCTCTACGGCATGCGCGCCAAGGGCGTCCGCTTCGTCAACATCACGCCGACCGCCGAGGACCTCGACACCGGCGGCGATATCGAATGGCTGGCGATCCGGCCGAATACCGATGCCGCGCTGATCCTGGCGTTGTGCCATGTGCTCCATGCCGAGAATCTCTACGACCGCGAATTCCTCGACCGCTGCACGGTTGGCTTCGACAAGTTCGCGCCTTCGCTGGCCGACAAGACGCCGGAATGGGCCGAAGGGATCACCGGAGTCAGCGCACACCGCATCCGTGCGCTGGCGCGCGAGATGGCGGCGACCCGCACCACGGTGAACATCAACTGGTCGCTGCAGCGCTCGCATCACGGCGAGCAGCCCTTCTGGGCGCTGGTGACCCTGGCCAGCATGCTGGGCCAGATCGGCCTGCCGGGCGGCGGGTTCGGCGCGAGCTACGGCCCGACCAACATCATGGGCGGCAGCAGCCCGCTGTTTTCCGGCCCGACGCTGTCGCAGGGCACCAACAAGGTGCCCGACTTCATCCCGGTCGCGCGCTTCACCGACATGCTGCTCAATCCGGGGGCCAAGATTCCGTACAACGGGCAGGAGATCACCTACCCCGAAATCCGCCTGATCTACTGGGCGGGCGGCAATCCGTTCCATCACCACCAGGACCTCAACCGCCTCCGGATCGCGTGGCAGAAGCCCGAGACCATCATCTTCAACGAGCAGTTCTGGACGCCGGCGGCGAAGATGGCCGACATCGTGCTGCCCGCGACCACCGGCCTCGAGCGTGACGACATCGGCTATGCACGGCGCGAGCCCTACCTGATCGCCATGAAGAAGGCGCGCGAGCCGATCGGCGAGGCGCGCGACGACTACTGGATCTTCTCGGAGATCACGCGTCGTCTCGGTGCAGACGATGTCTATACCGAGGGCCGGGACACGATGCAGTGGCTCGCCCATATGCACGAAGAAAGCCGCCAGAAGTCGGCCAAGGTCGGCGTGCCCTTCCCCTCATTCGAGGAATTCTGGGAAGCCGGCATCGCCGAGGCCAAGGGCGAGAATCGCGAGCCGGTGATGCTGGCCCGCTTCCGCGCCGATCCGGCAGCGAATCCGCTCAAGACGCCGTCGGGCAAGATCGAGATCTTCTCCGAGAAGATCGCGTCGTTCGGCTATGACGACTGCCCCGGCCATGCGACCTGGCTGGAGCCGATCGAATGGCTGGGCTCGAAGAAGGCCGAGCGCTACCCGCTGCACATGCTGTCGGACCAGCCGGCCGACAAGCTGCACAGCCAGCTCGATCACAGCCCGCATGCCAAGGCGACCAAGGTGAAGGGCCGCCAGCCGGTCACCATGCATCCGGACGACGCCGCCGCGCGCGGCATCGCCGACGGTGACATGCTGCGCGTCTTCAACGACCGCGGCGCCTGCCTGGCCGCGGCCCAGCTGTCGGACCGCATCCGCCGCGGCGTGGTGCGGCTCTCGACCGGCGCCTGGTTCGATCCCGAGGACCAGGGCTCCAACCGGCCACTGGAGAAGCACGGCAACCCCAATGCGCTCACCCTCGATATCGGCGCCTCCAAGCTCAGCCAAGGCTGCATTGCCCAGACCTGCCTGGTCGAGATCGAACGCTTCGATGGGCCGGCGCCGGCGGTGACGGCCCACACGCTGCCGGCGTTCACGGCGCGCTAGAGCGCGCCGCCCGACGTGGTGCGCGCCTCACGGGGCGTCATGCCGTAGCGACGCCGGAACATGCGCGTGAAGGTCGGCATCTCGCGGAAGCCGCAATCGCGCGCGATTTCGAAGATCATCATGCCTGCGCCCTCGACGGCGATGCGCCGCAAGCGAGCCTGAAACGGCTGACCGTCGCCCGGCCCCTCGACCGGCTCCATGCGCTTCAGGACGCCATCGCGCCAAAAGGAAAGCCGTTGGGCCGTCGGCACGTCGTTGGTCGTCAACTCGTCCAGCCGGCCCAGCTGATCCGTAGGATCAAGTCCTGCAACACCATCTTGAGACATTCAGCTCTTCCCCGAGAACCGGCAGTTCTGCAAGAATGTCGAATTGCTGCCGCCAAGGGCAGCGCTTTTTTGTGCGCGTTTAGCCATGCTCGGTCGCGTAAGGGAGTGTCTGGAGGGGAATGGGCTCACGCCTTCGCCGAACGTGGAGCGCTCTCGCAAGACGGCTCGTCGTCCTGTGCCTGGCGTCGACTGCGTTGTTTGCCAGCCAAGCGCCGGCCCAGACCCCGCCGGACCCCGCCAGCGCACCGGGCGCCACCTATAAGGTTTCCGCCGTCAGCGGCAATCCCGCGGCCACGGACTTCGGGGTCGCAGGTACCGGCTGGCTCGGCCGCACGCTCGGCCTGCGCGATGAATGGGGGGTCACGCTGGGCGGGATATGGCTCGCCGACACCAACCTGCTGGTCGCGGGCGGAGCGCAACCCGGCGCCTGGAGCAACAACAGCGCGCTGATCATCGGACTAGGGGTCGATGCCGAAAAGCTCAGCGGCTGGCGCGGCGCGTCGTTCGGGTTCCAGTTCCTGCAATTCAACGGCAGCGACACCAACGAGCAGGCCGGCAGCATCGCGGGCTACAACGGCCTCGTGGGCCTTCCGCCGCTCAATCGCACCGGAATCCTGGAGGCCTGGTACCTCCAGGAGATGAAGAAGGACATACTGAAGATGAGGATCGGCCGCAGCTTGCCGACCTATGATTTCGGCAATGTCACGCGGCCCGTCACTCTCGCGGACGAGAACCAGAACATCCCGGCCGTAAGCGGCCTGCTGTGGTCGCCGATCTTCCTCAACGCCTCGATGATCGGCGCCATGATGGGCTACTACAGCCCGGCCAACGGCGTCACCGTCAACTTCACGCCGACCAAGTCCTTCTATCTCAACCTCGGCGTCTATGACGGCAACCGGGCACGCGGCATTCAAACGGGCCTCCGCCCACCGACGTTCAACGGCTACTGGTTCAACATCGGCGAAGTCGGCGTGAACTGGCAGATGGGCGAAGACCAGCATCCGGGGCAGTTCGGCATCGGCCTGTGGCGACAGACCGGTGTTGTGACTTTTCGCGGCTCCACGGACGACGGCATGGGCGGCTTCTACATGTTCAGCTCGCAGCGCGTTGCCTTCGGCGTGAACCCTTCCGTTTCTAACTCGTCGATCTCCGTGTTCGCCCAGTTGGGCGCGAACTCATCCCAGACGCTGCCAATCAGCCAATACTATGGTGTCGGTGCGACCGCCTTCGGCCTGATCGGCAGCCGGGACAAGGACTCGATGGGCATCGGCTTCGGTCTATCCCGGATGAACCAGACGCAGTTCCAGCGTCCCAGCGAGTTCATGATGCAGGCCTACTACCAGGCGCATCTGTTCGCCGCGACCTTCCTTCAGCCGACCGTGTCGTACATTCCAACGCCGGGCCTGTCGCCCACCTTGCCGGGCGCCCTGGCGACGACGCTCCGGCTCACGGTGCTCTTCTAGGGCGTGATGATTTGAGGTCTGGTCGTCGTCCTGACTTCACTCATGGGAGCGCGCCACTCCAGTGGCGCTCATAGCCCTGAGCGCCACTG
>CAMDOT010000358.1 GCA_945903635.1 Rhizobium sp. Q54
GGAACCAGCGCGGCAGTTCCTCCTGCCCGCCGAAGTCGACGATGTGCAGCTCGCCGCCGGGCGGCAGCCAGGCCAGTGCCTGCGCAAGCGCCGCCCGCCACTCCGGAATCATCGACAGGCTGTAGGAGATGAAGATGCGCGAGAACGACGGCACGCCGAACAGGATGGCGGGATCGAAGCGCGTGGCATCGCCATGGGCGAGACGGACGCGCGGCACCAGCCCTTCCCGCGCCACGGTCCGGCGGGCGCTGATCAGCATCTCGGACGAGATGTCGATGCCGAACAGCGGTACCTCGGGATAGCGTCGCGCGACGGCCACGAGATTGCGCGCCGTGCCGCAGCCGATTTCCAGTACCCGGCCACCCGTCGGCGGCAACAGGCGCTCGATCAGCCGGTCGCGCCCCAGCAGGTAGTATTTGCGCGTGCTGTCGTAGAGATGGCGCTGGCGGCGATAGATGCTGTCCATCAAGTCGGACGAGGCCGCGGTGTTGCTCACCGATCAGCTCTCCAGCACGTAAAGATGGAAGCCGCCGTAGATCGCCGAGCGGTCGCGCGCCGTGAAGTCCTGTGATGCGGCGGCCTCGTAGCGCCAGCGGCCGAGCAGCGCCGGGTCGACGCGGCCCGGCAGCAGCGACGGCTCGGCCGCCGTCCGGAAGATCACCCGCGCGCCGGGCCGGGCCGTGCGCGTGATCTCCGTCCATAGGGCGCCCAGCTGGTCGTCGGTCATCCAGTCCTGGGCGTCGAGCAGCACGTAGCGGTCGCGCGACGCGTCCGGACAGGACGCGAGATATTCGGTGACCGACCGGTTCAAGACCTCGACCCGGTCGACGCGGGCGCGGACGATGTCGAATTGGTCGCGCCGCAGATAAGGCGGCAACGGTCCCTCGCCGCCCCCTTCATAGCGTCGGCCGAAGGCCTGCCAGGCGAAGTAGTTGTCGGCGAGGCTGAAGCCGCAGGCCAGCCGCTCGACCCGTTCGCGCAACACGGCGCTCATGCCGCGACCGCCGGCCAGGGCCTCGTATTGCGCCGGCGGGATGCCGAGACCGTAGAGCGAGAGCCGGTTGCCGGTCGCCCAGCGCACCGCTGGGCGGTCGAACAGCGGCGCCAGCGCCGTCTCATAGAAGTGGCGCTGCTCGGCCATTGTGCGGGCGCTCAGGAGGTCGCGCAGGTCGACGCCGTGCAGGCGCGCGGCGGCATGGGCGAGGCCGATGAAACGACCCAGCACGCCATGGCGATAGGCGTTGCGGGCGAAAATCGAAATCCGACGCCGGCCGAGCTGGTTGAGGCTGCGGCCCTGCCAATAGGCGCGACTCCCGGCATCGAGATGCGGCGCGATCAGCCGGTCGTAAGCCGCGACATTGGCCTCGTCGTCGGCCGAACCGAAGAAGCGGTAAAACATTTCCCACGACGGCAGGCGGCTCGCCGCCACCAGTTTCAGCCGGTTGAGCGCTACATGCGCCTGGCTGAGATCGACGGCGGTGATCCGCGCCGGCCCCGCCGTGAGGTAGGAGAGGATGTTGCAGCCGCCCGAGGCGATCGCCACGACATGGCTGTCTGGCGCGAGCGCCAGTGCCTCGAGGTCGATCTCCGGGTCTTCCCAGATCTGGGTATAGACCAAGCCGCGGAACAGCCGCTCGAAGACGTGCTCCAGGAGTCCCTCGCGGGACAGGACGCGATTGCGGCGAACCGCCTGTTTCAGGCGGACTTTGCTCTCATCCCGCGGATAGGCCAATCAAGCGACTCCGGCTTTACTCAACCTGCCCAATGTATCCACCCCAGGTGCCAGTTTGATGACAGGCGCGCACTTGACGGGATGTCCGGTTAGGGAGAACGTGCCGTCATGACTGCCCAAGGTTTCACCCTCTTCGACTCGCCGATCGGCACCTGCGGGCTTGCCTGGAGCCCGCAGGGCATCGCGGGACTCCAACTGCCCGAAGCGACGGCCGACGCGACGCGCGCGCGCCTGCGGCGGCGCTGGCCCGACGCGGTCGAGAGCTCCCCGCCGCCCGGCGTCGGCCGCGCCATCGAGCGCGTGCTGGAGCTGCTGAAGGGCAAGGCGGCCGATCTCGCCGATATCCCGCTCGACCTCGAGGCCGCGCCGGAATTCCACCGCAAGGTCTACGAGGTGGCGCGCACCATCCCGCCCGGCCGCACTATGACCTACGGCGAGATCGCCAAGCGCCTGGGCGTCCCGCACGAGTCGCGCGAGGTCGGCCAGGCGCTGGGCCGCAATCCCGTCGCCATCATCGTGCCCTGCCACCGCGTGCTGGGCGCCGACGGCAAGATGGGTGGCTTCTCCGCCAACGGCGGCGTCTCGACCAAGCGGCGCATGCTGGAGATCGAGGGGGCGCCCGCGATCGGCGCGGGCCCCTTGTTCGCCCAGCAGCAGCAATGACCGGCTTTCCCTTCAAGCCCGCCAAGGCCGTCACCCATCTGAAGGCCGCCGATCCGGCGCTGGCCGCGATCATAGAGGCGGTCGGTCCGTTCCGCATGGAGCTGAAGGTCTCGCGCAGCCTGTTCGGCGCGCTGGCCGAAGCCATCGTCTACCAGCAGCTTTCCAACAAGGCCGCAGCCACGATCTACGGCCGCGTCGAGGCGCTCTTCCCACGCGCGACCGCGGGCTTCACGCCGCGCCACATCCTGGCGACGCCCGACGACAAGCTGCGCGGCTGCGGCTTGTCGCGCGCCAAGGTGCTGGCCGTGCAGGATCTCGCGCGCCGCGTGGCCAGCGGCGAACTGCCCACGCTCGAGCAGGCCCACGACCTCGCCGATACAGAGCTGATCGAGCGGCTGATAAAAGTGCGCGGCATCGGCCGCTGGAGCGCCGAGATGTTCCTGATGTTTCGTCTCGGCCGCCCCGATGTGCTGCCGCTCGACGACTACAGCCTGCGCAAGGCTTATGCGAAGGCTTTCAGGAAGCGCGCGCTGCCCTCACCGCAGGCGCTGGAGAAGGCCGGCGAGAAATGGCGGCCCTATCGCACGGTGGCGAGCTGGTATCTGTGGCGGGCGCTGGAGACGCCGTGAGAGCCTCGTCCACAGCGAAAAACAAGTTTCTTATTCGAACAAGCGCTTCAGCAATTCGTCCCGATCGACCTTCAGGTGAGACGCAATGTCGGCGAGAATCGCGGCGAGCGTGCCGATCTTCAAAGGATCATGGGCCGGAATCGTTACGTGGTGTTGCTCGGACCCGTCGCGGGTCAGTCTGACGTGGCTTCCCGATTGACGAACAACCCCATAGCCGACACGGCCGAGCGCTTTCGCCAACACCGGCCGGAAAGGTCACGCGGCAGCTTCATGCAGCGATGACTTCATCCTTTACGAAATGAAGCCGGATCAACTTGGGTGCCATACCGGCATCGAAATGGCACTGCACCGCATCCCGCACGCGCGCATGCAGTTCGGTCGCGGAGTCGGCTTGCGTAAAAATCGACTCGCCGATGGCGCGAGCCGAGTACCTGCCTTCCGGTGCCTCTTCGACGACAAAAATGATCTCGGTCATTCCGCTGCTCCCGTAGTGGGTCATTATGTCAGGAAATTCACTATCACACGCGGCTTGCGGCGGAATGAACGCGCGCCACCAGGGAGACATTTTCGCCTCTATGGCCCGCCCGCGTGCAAGGCCCCTGCTAAATCGTTCAGGCAGCGTGCACGACCCTCACCTCAGGCGCTGGAGAGGCCGCAGGCACGACCGTAAAAGGTCCAGATGTGAGACCTGTCTCGTTTTGAACAGTGTCGACGCCCCCCGAGGCCGGATATAATGCGCCTGCGCATTTCGGCGCTGAAAGGGCTGGT
>CAMDOT010000359.1 GCA_945903635.1 Rhizobium sp. Q54
TAAAAACCTGGCGATGCCGGCGCCGTAGGGTGGGCGCAGCATGCGCAAGGGGGCGATGTCCCTCTTCATCTGGTGAAAGACCGCGCGCCGGTGGCTGAACTCGCGGAAGCCGTCATGGCCGTGGTAGGCGCCCATGCCGGCCGGGCCGATGCCGCCAAACGGCAGTTCCTCCTGCGCCACATGCATCACCACGTCATTGACGGTGACGCCGCCCGATGTGGTGAGATCGAGCACCCGGTCGCGCTCCTCCTTGTCGGCACCGAAGTAGTAGAGCCCGAGCGGACGGGCATGCGCGTTGATGTAGTCGATGGCCTCGTCGACCTTCTGGTAGCTCTTGACCGGAAGCAGCGGCCCGAAGATCTCCTCCTGCATCACCTTCATGTCGTCGGTCGGATTGAGGATCAGGGTCGGCGGGATACGGCGATGCGGCTGCTGGCGCAGGTCCTCGCCGGCCGGATTGATTTCTATGATCTCCGCGCCCTTGGCGCGGGCGTCATCGACGTAGCCCGTGAGCCGCGCATAGTGCCGGTCGGCCACGATTGCCGTGTAATCAGGGTTTTCGCGGATCGTCGGGAACATGCGGCCGACCGACGCCTTCGCTTCGGCGACGAAGGCGCCCATCCGATCCGCCGGCGCCAGCACATAGTCCGGCGCCAGGCAGATCTGGCCCGCGTTGAGGGTCTTGCCGTTCATGATCCGCGCCGCGGCGACCGCGAGATCGGCGGAGCGCCCGATGACCACAGGGCTCTTGCCGCCCAGTTCGAGCGTGACCGGCACCAGGTTTTCGGCGGCGGCCCGCATCACATGCCGCCCGATCGAGGTCGCACCGGTGAAAAGCAGGTGGTCGAAACGCAGGCTCGAGAAGGCCTGTCCCACGTCCGGGCCACCGGTGACGACGGCGATCTCCTCCTCGTCGAAGGCGCTGGCGAACATCTTCTTCAGGAGCTCGGAGGTTGCCGGAGTCATCTCCGACGGCTTGATCATCGCCCGGTTGCCGGCGGCGAGCACACCGGCCAGCGGCGCGAAGGTGAGGTTCACCGGAAAGTTCCACGGGCTGATCACGCCCACGACGCCCTTGGGCTGGTGACGGATCTCGGCCCTGGCGCCGAGGAACCACAGGATACGCGGGCTGGTGGCGCGCTGCTCCGTTCGCATCCACTTCGCGACATGGTCGCGCGCATGTTTTAGCGGGCCGATCGAGGCCGCAACATCCGTGAAGGCCGTCGCCTGTCTCGAACGCGCGCCGAAATCGGCCTCCAGAGCCGCCTCGATCTCGCCTCGGAAGTCGACCAGCAGCGCGATGCAGCGGTTGAGCCGGTCGATTCGCACGGCGACCGACGGAGCACCATCGCGCGATTGAGCGGCCCTCTGTTTGGACAGGAGTGCATTCAACGCCGCGCCGATGGCGGGATCCGAGGCGGTGGACATGGGCAACCTCCAGCAGTGTCTATGCGGCGCGCAGCTTCGCGGCCCGAAGGGGGCGAAGGACGAAAATACCCAGCACGGCTGCCGCCACGTTCATGCAGATGGCGATGGCAAAGACCGTCTGCCAGTTGCCGGTCGCCTTCACCAGCGGGTCCGACAGCGGCACGAGCATGGCGGCCACGCCCTTGGCAGTATGCAGCATGCCGGCGTTGGTGGTGGCGTAGCCCGAGCCGAAATAGTCGGTGCAGGTCGCGGGAAAGAGGCTGGCCACTTCGCCCCAGGCAAAGAACACGAGGCTGGCCAGCAGCACGAACATCACCGGATCGCTGCCCCACCGGCTGAAGGCGTAGATGCTTACGGCACCCAGGGTGAAGGCCATGATCATGGTGATCTCGCGGCCGATGTAATCCGACAGCCAGCCACAGAGCGGCCGTGCGATGCCGTTGGTGATGCGGTCGAGGGCGAGCGCAAAAGTCAGTGCCGGCAGGGTGATGCCGACCATCGTCACCGGCACCGCGGCGACCTCGAAGTTGCGGGCGATGGCGGCCAGGTTGGCGGTGAAGGTGAGGCCGGCCGAGGTCACCAGCAGCGACATCACGAACAGCACCCAGAAGAGCGGCGAGCGCAGCACCTCGCGCGGCGTAAAATCCCGGCTCGACTGGACCACATGGGTGGACGCCGGCGGCAGGTGGCCGGCCTCGGGCTTGGCCAGTACCAGCGCCGCCACGCAGACGAGCACGCCCTGGCCGAGCCCGAACCACAGGAATGCCGCTTCGTAGCCCGCATTCTCGATCGTGTGATGCATGGGAATGATGGTGAAGGCCGAGCCGATGCCGTAGCCCGCGACGGTGAGGCCGGCCGCCAAGCCGCGACGGTCGGGAAACCATTTGAGCGCGTTGCCCATGCAGGTGCCATAGACGCAGCCCGCGCCGATCCCGCCCAGCACGGCGCCGAGATAGAGGAGCGGCAGCGAATCGGCGACAGAGTTCAGGCTCCACGAGAGTGCCACCAGCACGCCGCCCACGATCGCCACCGGCTTCGGGCCCAGGCGGTCGACCACCCAGCCCTCGAAGGGCACCAGCCAGGTTTCAGACAGGATGAAGATGGTGAAGGCCACCTGGATGGCGGCGCGGCCCCATTCGTATTTCTGGTTGATGGGATGGACGAACAGCGTCCAGCCGTGCTGCAGGCTGGAAATCATCACCATGCAGACGATGCCGACGATCAGTTGAATCCAGCGTTTGTGCATCGGGCGCCAACATAGCCTGCAAGCCCATTCTTGCCGAGAACCATGTGAGGCTTGCCGAGAACCATGTGACGCGGGCGCGCCGGCCCTTCCCTGTGATACGACAGGGCCGAAGAAGACGACTTCCCGGGGGAACATGTTCGACGGCAATCGCGTCACGGCGCACACGCGCTCGCGTTATCCCATCTTCCAGTCGCCGATGACCTGGATCGCACGCGCGCCCCTGGTCACGGCGGTGTCCAAGGCGGGCGCCATGGGGCTGCTGGAGAACTCGATCCGGGATCTCACGGTGACGAAGAGCCAGTTCACGGCGATCCGCGCCGCGACCAACGCACCCTTCGGCGTCAACCTGCCGATCCGCTACCTGCAGATGGACCCGGCCGAGGAAAAGGCGATCATCGACTGGCTGCTGGGCCAGGGCGTCCATTTCGTCACCACGTCGGCCGGCGACCCGACCCGATACACCCGCATGCTCAAGGACGCCGGGGTGATCGTCTATCACGCGACGGCGACATTGCGTGGCGCGGTCAAGGCGGTAGACGCAGGCGTCGACGGGCTGATCGTCGAGGGTGCCGAAAGCGCGGGCATCCGCAATCCCGAGGAGGTCCACACCTTCGCCCTGCTGCAGGCCGTTCGCGAGAAGGTCGATGTGCCGATCGTCGCCGCCGGCGGCATCGTCGACGGGCGCGGCATGGCGGCGGCGTTTGCGCTCGGCGCCGAGGGCGTCACCATGGGGACGCGCTTCGTGGCGTCATTCGAAAGCCCGGTCCATCCGAACTACAAGAATGCCATCGTCACGGCCCCGATCACCGGCACCATGATGACCGACAACCCGCCGCGCGCCCGCTCGCGCGGCCTGCGGACGCCCTACTCCCTCGACGTGAGCGAAGGAAAGCGCGAGCGCCTGCCGCGCAATGCCACGCTCGACATGCTATACGTACAGGGCGACGTCGAGAACACCTCGGGCGCCGCCGGCGAAAGCGCCGGGCTGATCCATGAGATCAAGTCGGTCCAGGAGATCATCGACGAAACGATCAAGGGATTCTGGCGCGAGATCGATCGTCTGGCGGCACTTCGTCCTC
>CAMDOT010000360.1 GCA_945903635.1 Rhizobium sp. Q54
GGCCCGCCTCAGACTCATGAGCGGGCCTGGAGGCCCGCGGTCCGGTCCGACTCTATTCCGCCGCCTTCAGCTCCATCGCCCGCAGCGCCCTCTGCGCCGCATCCTCGGCCTCCCAGCGCATCCCGACCTCGGCCAGTCTGCCCAGCACGTCGTCGAGCTCATGGCCGCGCTTGGTGAGGGAGTAGGTAACCTTGGGCGGGATCGTCGCTTCATAGTCGCGCCGCAGCAGGCCCGCGCCTTCGAGCGTGCGCAGCCGTTCCGTCAGCATCTTGGCCGAGATCCCCGACACGCGGCGTTTCAATTCGCCGAAGCGCTGCGGTCCGTGGGTCTTCAGATTGTAGAGGATGTACGTGGTCCACGGCCCCATCAGCATGCGCAGGATGAAGTCCATGGGGCAGGAGACGCTCTCCTTGCGGGGCTCGGCCTCATTGCGGGACACGGCGGTGTTCATCGAAATAATCCTAAGGTTACGAATTGGTACCTACTGGCAAATATATAGTCCTTGCCCTAAATGTTTCTAGTCACTTCAAGTAAGCAACCATCCAAAAGAGACAAATCGTGCGTTTCTTGAGGAAAATCAAAGGATTGGAAAGACCATGACCACTGTCGCGATCGTCTATCATTCGGGCTTCGGCCACACCCAGGCCCTCGCCGAGGCCGTCGCCAAGGGCGCCCAGGCGGTCCCGGGCACCAAGGTGAACCTCATTCCGGTGGCCGAAGCGGAGGCCCGCGAGGCCGAACTGGATGCCGCCGACGCCATCATCTTCGGCAGCCCGACCTACATGGGCGGCGTGTCGGCCGAGTTCGCCAAATTCAAGGACTGGACGTCCAAGCGCTGGATGGAGGGTACGTGGCGCAACAAGCTCGCCTCCGGCTTCACCGTCTCGGCATCGTGGAACGGCGACAAGCACAACACGATCTACCAGCTCCTGACGCTGGCCGTGCAGCACGGCATGGTGTGGGTCGGCCTCGGCCTGCCGCCGGGCAACAACCACTCCAAGGGCTCGAGCGAGGACATCAACCGGCTTGGTGCTTCGGTCGGAGCCATGGCCCAGGCGCACGCCGACCTGGGTGTCGAGGGCATTGCTGCCTCGGACTTCAAGACCTTCGAGGCGCTTGGCAAGCGCGTCGCCGAAGCGGCACAGCGCTGGAAGGAAGTCCCGCTCGCAAAGGCGGCGTGATCAGGAAGCTTTGCCTTTCCCGCTTCTCGCCGAAGAGCCTGAGGCGGTAGTCGACGAGGCGGTAGCCGAGATCCCTGGCTGCCGCCTCGACCAGTCGCGTCAGTTGCGCGTCGTCGACCTCGACGACCTGGCCGGTGGCGACGTCGATCAGGTGATGATGCTGGCCCGCCCGGGCGCGCTCGTAGCGCGCCTTCATCGATCCGGATGGGCCGTCGCGGAACATGTGCCGTGTCACCAGCCCGACGGCGGCCAGCCGGTTCAGGGTCCGATAGACGGTAGCGATACCGATGCGGTGGTCGCGCGCCGCCCTGACGTGCAGCTCGCGCGCACAGGGATGATCGGTCGCCGCCTCCAGCAGCTCCAGGACGATGCGGCGATGCTCGGTCAGCCGCAGGCCGTGTTGCCGGCAGAGCTGTTCGAGATGCATCGCCTCACCTCTTCACGGAGAACTGGACCGGCACGATCAGCTCCAGGCTCTCGCCGGGCTGGTCGGCGGGCAGTGGCGGCAGCGGCTGCGCCCGCTGCAGCAGGTCCAGCCCTTCCTGGTCCAACGTCGCGAAGCCAGCACTGCGCTCGATGCGGGCGGAGAGCACGCGGCCATCCCTGCTCATGACAAAGCGCACATAGGTCACGCCCTCATGGCGGCTGCGCTGCGCCTCGGCGGGATAGCGCTTGTGGCGCTCCAGATGCTTGAGAAGGATGCCCTTCCAGGTCGGCAGCGTGTTCGACGGCGGATCGAACGTGGCGCCCGGCGCCGGAGCGGCCGCCTGCCGCGCCTCGGTCGGTGCCGCCTGGGGTGCCGACACCTTGGGCTGCGGCGGCTTCTCGACCTTCTTCTCGATCGGCTTGGGCGGCGGCGGTTTTAGATCGACGGGCGGCGGCGGCTCCGGCTCGGGGAGAGTCACCTCCGCGATCACCGGCGGCGGCATCTCCACCGGTGGCGGCGGTTCGGGCTCGGGCACGACCTCGCTCAACTCGGGTCCGGGTGGCGCCTCGGTGGGCGTTGCAGCGGGCGCCTCCGGCAGCGGCGCCAATTCCAGCATCACGGCCGCCGGCGGCGGCGCGTACGGCACCTCACCCTGGCTCCAGCCCAAGGCGATGCCGATGGCACCGGCGTGCAATCCCAGCACGAAGGCGAAGCTGCCGGCCCAGCGGAGAGCTTCCTTCACGATGGCTTTCCATCATGGGCCCTCTCCGCCCACGTAGTGGGGGGAGAGGGAGGGGACCCGCGTAGCGGGGAGGGTGAGGTGGGTGCTCGCCGGCTAAGCACCGTCGTCGTATCGCGCACCACCTCACCCTCCCATTGCTGCGCAATGGGCCCCACCCTCTCCCCCGCTGCGCGGCGGAGAGGGAGAGATGAGAAATCTACAGAAGTCACTGCTCCAGCCCGACCAGGGCGACCTTCAGGTAGCCCGCCGTGCGCAGCACGTTCATCGCCTGCATCAACTCGCCGTACGGCACCGTCTTGTCGGCCCTGAGGAAGATGCGCTCGTCCTTCCTCGAGCCGGTCGCTTCATCCAATGCCTTGGGCAAGGCCTCGCGGCTCACCGGCGTGTCCTTCAGCACGAACGACAGATCGCCCTTCAGGGTGAGGTAGAGCGGCGTGTCGGGCTTGGGCTGGCGCTCCGCCGTCGACGCCGGCAGGTCGACCGGCACGTCGACGGTCGCCAGCGGCGCCGCGACCATGAAGATGATCAGCAGCACCAGCATCACGTCGATGAACGGCGTGACGTTGATCTCGTGCGTCTCGGCGAGTTCGTCGTCGCCGTGGTCGAGCTTCACCGACATGGTTAGCTCCGCCCCAGATCGCGCGAGACGAGGCGCAGCACGGCGGCCGACGTGTCGGCCACCAGCGCCTTGTAGGCCGCGATCCGCCGCGCGAAGTGGTTGTAGATCACCACCGCGGGAATGGCCGCGGCCAATCCGAGCGCCGTTGCCAGCAGCGCCTCGGCGATACCGGGTGCCACGACCGCGAGGTTCGTCGTCTGCGCCCGCGAGATGCCGATGAAGGCGTTCATGATCCCCCACACCGTGCCGAACAGGCCGACGAACGGTGCCGTGGCGCCAATGGTCGCGAGAACACCGGTGCCCTTCAGCATGCGCCGGCCGGCGGCGGCTTCGAGACGTTCCAGCCGTGAGGCGACGCGTTCCTTCAGGCCGTCGCGGTCATCCGTGGTATCGGCCGACTGCTTCTGTTCCGTCTGCGCAGCGAGCACGAGCTCGTTGGCGGGTGCATTGGCAAGGGACGGCGCGCGATCGACGGCCGCCAGCATCTGACGCTGACGACGCGTTGCCGCCGCAAGCTCGAGGGTCTTGGCGACGAACACCGTCCAGGTGATCACCGACGCCACGGCCAGACCCACCATCACCGCCTGCACCAGCCAGTCGGCCGCCACGAACATGCCCCACACCGAGAGATCGCGCGGCAGGATCGAGGTGGCGATGGAGGGTGGCGAGGCCTCGGTCTGGGCATGCGACAGCGCCGGCAGCAAAATGGAGAAAGACGGAATGACGAGCGAGAGACTGAAGCGGTACGTACGCATGAACACTTTCCTGACTG
>CAMDOT010000361.1 GCA_945903635.1 Rhizobium sp. Q54
GGGTTCCCCGTCCTCCATGAGGAAGATCTCGATGCCTTCTTTCTTGATGACGGACATGACTTCTTCGAGCGCGGCGGCGTCGGATGCAAATGTCTCCGTCCAAACCGTGCTGCCGCCACTTTCATCTTCTACTTCAAGCAGCCAGTCACTTTCGTCATCTCCACGATAGATAAGAACTTCGACCGTGGTTCGGTTGCTCTTGATGCGTCTGCACAGCGGCGAGTAAATAATTCCGGGGTCGTCTTCCATGGCGAAGGCTTACTCGAAGTGCGCTGCATCCGAACTATCGAAAATGTCGTACGGCCGAGCCAAAGCGGCGCCCGGATGGCAGGCTGACGATTGCCGGATGGTGAACGGCAATCTCCAGCCACTGTCGCGTCAGTGGGCTGAGGACGACAGCTTCGGGATATTCCCAAATCCCGATATGCCATAGGGGGCGCCGGTTCACCTTTGGGGAGAATGGACCGACGCTTGGGTAAGCTCTGCGATCCAGGCGGCGGGATCAAGGCGTTTGGCTGCCCGCGGAGCAGGCTGGCGTCGCCGAACGGTGATATGCGGCGAGCAGCGTCAAAAGGTAGCTGACGCAGGGTGGGTTGATTTTCTCCAGTTCAGAGATCACCATCATTTACCTGCTCGGCGCGCAGCCACCCAATCTCTTCGTTTCCATTTGAAACGTCGAGGAACCCTTGGAGGTTTGAACCAAAATGGCAAATCCGAACTTCGATACCTTCAATCGCGCCGGCACGATTGCCGACCAAGCGTCGTTCGATGTCGGTTTGCGCGCCCACATGGTGCGCGTCTACCACTACATGGCCTCCGGGCTCGCGCTGTCGGGCATCGTGGCCTTTGCCTTGTTCAATTTCGAAGGGCTGCAGAATATCTTCTTCCAGATGGGCCGGACGCCCGGTGGAGCGACCATCCCGGTCGGGCTGAACGTGCTCGGTTGGGTTGCCATCCTGGCACCGCTTGGCCTGTTGCTTCTTGTTTCGTTCCGGGCCGCCCAGATGAGCGTCGGGTCGATGCAGGCGGTCTACTGGACGGTCACGGCCCTGATGGGCGTCAGCCTGTCGTTGGTGCTTTTCCGCTACACCGGTGCCTCGGTTGCCCGCACCTTCTTCGTGACGGCCGCCGCCTTCGGCGCACTCAGCCTCTACGGCTATACGACCAAGCGCGATCTCACGGCGATGGGCAAGTTCCTGTTCATGGGCGTGATCGGTCTGGTCCTGGCCGGCCTCGTCAACATGATCTGGCCGTCTGGCACGATGAGCTTCATCATCTCCGCCGCCGGCGTGCTGATCTTCTCAGGGCTCATCGCCTACGACACCCAGAAGATCAAGGAGCAGTACGCCGACGCTTGGGGCACCGACATGGTTGAGAAGATCGCCATCTTTGGCGCGCTCAGCCTCTATCTCGACTTCGTGAACCTGTTTCAGTTCCTGATGAGTTTCTTGGGACAGCGTCGCGACTGACCGGGATCTGAATTGGGGGTAAATTTTCACGGCGAAGATTATCCCGGAGCGTACGGCAACCAAACTACGGAACGTCCGGGCCATCACCGCGAGGAGTCCCCTCTCGCCTGGTCGCCCGCGGAGCTGGCTGGTGTCGCCGAACGGTGAGTTGCGGCGAGCACCAGCCGCCAACGGCTAATGCCGCTGGCCACGGGGGAGGGGGCTGTCACCGTGAGCCCTGGGGTGCTGCCGCCGGCACTGTGAGGTGTCGTGGGCGGCAATGCAGGGCCGATACTGTGAAACCCGGCTGCCGGGCGCAAGCGGTGCGGCGGTGCGGCGAAAGTTGCCCCGGCCATCGCGGTGCGTCACTGTCGGCGCAATGGCATCGTCAAACCCGTCGAACGCCACGTCGAGGTCGGGTTGGGGCCGGTGAAAGAACCACCAGCGCCGCCCAGGGTCACGCTGCCGAGAAATCTGTCGGCGACGCTGCGAGGCCTGGAAGACGTAGAACTCGAAACGCTGCAGCGTGAAGTTGCGGTGGAGGTTAAACGCCGAACCTCGGTAAAGCCTGCGCAGACGGTGGCGGAAGTTTCGCCGCCTCAGGCGGTATCGCCGGCGAAGCTCGGGGCAGCCGAGGTGCCGACCCGGTTGCGGGGCCCTCGTTCCGAGTACATGGTCGGATCAGGGACGAATTGTCATCCCAGAGGAGAACGCCATATACAAGAAAGTTGGACTGGTCCTGGCCGGAGCGCTTTGCTTCGACTTGGGAGTTGTCGTCGTGCCGGCGCGGGCGGCGGACGCGGTTGATATGTTCCTGAAGATTGAGAACCTTTCTGCCAATCAGGAATACCTGAAGATCAAAATGGACGATGTCCTTGTATCTTCGAAGGCATGTGTGTCGAACAAGGGTACGCTGGTCGAATTCAAGGGCACCAAATACTGCCAAACCACCCAAAAGACCGGGAGCCTGCCGTCAAACCAAAGGAAGTGACGAGGACGACGTTACGGCTTTCGGCAGTCGATGCCCAATACGACGCGCCGATCGTAGGACGCGTCGTTCTGGTGCTCGGCGACGAGTCGGTGGAGATCGAACTGGTTGTGCCGGAAGGCAAGGTTGCCTTCGAGGACACTCTTCCCGTTCTCCAGAAGCTTACGGACTTCATTGTCGATCGGGAAGCAGCCGTGGCCGAGACTTCGGGGCGGACTGTTTCCTGTCGCGCGGGCTGTGGCGCATGCTGCCGCCAACTCGTGCCGATATCCCAGGCCGAAGCGCGCGCGTTGGTCCGGCTGGTAGCCGCAATGCCGGATCCGAGACGCGCCCGGATCCGCCGCCGTTTCGAAGCAGCTTTGAAAGCACTCGATGCGAGCGGCTTGCTTGCAGATATCGATGCAGCCCGCGAAAGCGAGTCCGGCGTCGTCGGTGACCTCGGGATGCGCTACTTCCGGCAGAGGATTGCTTGCCCATTTCTTGAAGATGATTCGTGCTCGATTCATCCGGATCGTCCGCTCACTTGCCGGCAGTATCTCGTTACGTCACCGGCCAGCAATTGCCAGAACCCGTCGCCAGCCACCATTGAGATGGTGCGCCTGCCTGTGAAGCCGTCGCAGGCCTTGTTGGTCGCAGACACCATCGATTCGAACGTCGCGTGGATGCCATTGATATACGCGCTGACGTACGATGAGCAGGTGCCACCCCAAGCTCCCATGCGCACCGCTCCAGACATTCTGCGCGATGTATTCTTGCGGCTAGCGGACGCTGGCGGGCAGCCCGGCGGAGTTGCCGTCAAGGAATGAGAATTGACATGATTGGCCTCACCATGGCGCCGTCGGGTCCTCGGCCGCGTCGATGATGTGATCGAGTACGGGCCAGCGGGACGCGGTGGAAGGAGATCTGCTGGGAAATCGGCCTGGCCCGCGCCGCGGCGCATGAGCATTGGCTCTATGCGCTCTGCGTCGTCGCGTGGCGGCTGAACGGTAGGGACCGGGTGAAGCACCTCGGCCGGCGTCGGATGATCGCGCGGATGCATTATCTGGGCATCGTCCAGAAAACTTCACTTGCAGACACTTTTCGCGCAGACGGATTCGGCGTCGAAGAGTAGATTTCTTGGTAACGTCGCGATAGGCGTGCGCGGCGGGCATCGTCCACACCACGAACGACAAACCGGCGACCACGCATAGACGTAGCCGCCGGCTTGCAGGCGGGCTAGACGCTAATCGACTAAGCGATACACGCGACCGCGTTCATCGACCTTCTCGGACTCCACCTTGAGCCCGAGCTTCTTCTT
>CAMDOT010000362.1 GCA_945903635.1 Rhizobium sp. Q54
AGGTCTCTCCACTCCGCGCTGCGCGCTCCGGTCGAGGCGACGGGATGCGAGGGCGCGTTTTCAGGCTCATTTGGACCGCGAGCGTCCCGCTCGCTCATGGTCATGAGCGGGCCGGAGGCCCGCGGTCCGGAAGAAGATGACGGTGTATACATGCGTCAGACCGGCAGGATCGAGGCGACGAGCATCTGGGTGTAGGCGTGCTGCGGATCGTCGAGCACCTGGTCGGTGAGGCCGTCCTCGACCACCCGGCCGCCCTGCATCACCATCAGACGGTGCGTGAGCAGGCGCGCGACGCCGAGATCGTGCGTCACCAGCACGGCCGACAGGTGCAGGTTCTCGACCAACCCACGCAACAGATCGAGGATGCGCGCCTGCACCGAGACGTCGAGACCGCCGGTCGGCTCGTCCATGAACACCAGCCACGGGTTGCTCACGAGGTTACGGGCGATCTGCAGACGCTGCCGCATGCCGCCGGAGAAGTCCGTCGGCCGGTCGTCGAGACGATCCAGCTCGATCTCGACCCGACCGAGCCAGTCCGTCGCCGTGCGGCGGATCTCGCCATAGTGACGCTCGCCGATCGCCATCAGCCGCTCGCCGATGTTGGCGCCGGCGCTGACGCCCATGCGCAGGCCTTCGCGCGCATCCTGATTGACGAAGCCCCATTCGGTGCGCGTGAGCAGCCGCCGCCGGGCCTCGCTCAGGCCATGAACATCGACCAGGCCCGACGCGTTCGAGTCGTAGATGACCGAGCCCATATCGGGTGTCATGCGGCCGGCCAGGCAATTCAGCAGGGTGGTCTTGCCCGAACCCGATTCACCCACGATGCCCAGCACCTCGCCCGGCCACAGATCGAACGCGACGTCGCGGCAGGCCACGCGGTTGCCGAAGCGCTTGGTGAGGTCGCGAACCGACAGGAGCGGCCTGACGGTCATTTGGGCGGCTCTTCCGGCAGCACTCCCTGGCGTTCCTGGCACCAGTCGGTGTCGGAACACAGGAACAGCCGCTTGCCCGTGTCGTCGACGATCATCTCGTCGAGGAAGCTTTCGCGCGAGCCGCAGAGCGCGCAGCACTCGCTCCAGGTCTCGATCTCGAACGGGTGATCGTCGAAGTCGAGGCTCTTGACCGGCGTGTAGGGCGGCACCGCATAGATGCGCTTCTCGCGGCCGGCGCCGTAGAGCTGCAGGGCCGGGCTGCGGTCGAGCTTGGGATTGTCGAACTTCGGGATCGGCGACGGGCTCATGATGTAGCGCTCGTTCACCATCACGGGGTAGTTATAGGTCTTGGCGATGCGGCCGTGGCGGGCGATGCTTTCGTAGAGGCTGACCTGCATGACGCCGTATTCGCTGAGCGCGTGCAGCGTGCGGGTCTCGGTCTCGCGCGGCTCGAGCATGCGCAGCGGCTCGGGGATCGGCACCTGGAAGACCAGGATCTGGCCCTCCTTGAGCGGCGTCTCGGGCACGCGATGGCGCGTCTGGATGACGCTCGCCTCCTCGGTGCGCGTTGTCGTCGCAACATCGGCGACGCGCGCAAAGAAGCGACGGATGCTGACGGCGTTGGTCGTGTCGTCGGCACCCTGGTCGATCACCTTCAGCGTGTCGTCGCGCCCGATGATGGCCGCCGTCACCTGGATGCCGCCGGTGCCCCAGCCGTAGGGCAGCGGCATCTCGCGGCCGCCGAACGGCACCTGGTAGCCCGGCACCGCGACCGCCTTCAGGATGGCGCGGCGGATCATCCGCTTGGTCTGTTCGTCGAGGTAGGCGTAGTTGTAGGCCGCGTCCTGGACGGGAATGTCAGGCATGGCTCACTCCGCCGCCTGGCAGAGCGTGGCCTGCCGGTTGCGCGCCTCGACCTCGGCGCGGAGCGCGCGCACCACCACGAGCTCGGACTGGAAGTCGACGTAGTGCGGCAGCTTCAGATGCTGGACGAAGCCCGAGGCCTCGACATTGTCGCTGTGCGCCAGCACGAACTCCTCGTCCTGCGCCGGCGACGTGGCAACCTCGCTGAGCTCCTCGGCCCGCAGCGCGCGGTCGACCAGCGCCATGGCCATCGCCTTGCGCTCGGCATGGCCGAAGGCGAGGCCATAGCCGCGGGTGAACTGCGGCGGCACGTCGTGCGAGCCCGCAAACTGGTTGACCATGTCGCACTCGGTGACGTCGATCTCTGCGATCTCGATGGCGAAGCCCAATTCCTCCGGCACGAAGGAGACCGGCACCGCGCCGAAACGGATCTCGCCCACGAAGGGATGGTTGTTGCCGTAGCCGCGCTGCGTCGAATAGCCGAGCGCCAGCAGGAAGCCCTCGTCGCCGCGCGCCAGGTTTTGCAGGCGCACCGGACGTGTCGTGGGGAACACCACCGGCTGGCGTGTCAGGTCCTGCGCCTCCGCGGCATCGGCTGCAGGCGCCGGCTCGAGCATGCCCTCGCGCTCGAGGATGTCGCCGACCCGCGGCAGGGCCGCGGTGACGTCGCAGGGTGCCGTCGACGCCTCGGGCCGTTCGCCCGCGGCGGCCAGCGAGAAATCGAGCAGCCGGTGGGTGTAGTCGTAGGTCGGTCCCAGCACCTGGCCGCCCGGCACGTCCTTGAAGGTCGATGAGATGCGGCGCTCCGCCACCATGCGACTGGTGTCGAGCGGCTCGGAGGCGCCGAAGCGCGGCAGCGTGGTGCGGTAGGCGCGCAGCAGGAAGATCGCTTCGACCAGGTCGCCGCGCGCCTGCTTGATGGCCAGTGCCGCGAGCGCACGGTCGTAGCAAGAGCCCTCGGTCATCACCCGGTCGACGGCAAGACCGAGCTGCTGGTCGATCTGGTCGAGCGAGACTTCGGCAACGCCGCGGTCGCCGCGCCGCTTGTCGGCGAGCAGGTCGAGCGAATGGGCGATGGCCGTCTCGCCGCCCTTGACCGCGACGTACATGATCAGCTCTCCACGGCGATGCCGCGCGGCAGCGCGACCAGTTGCGAACCGGCGGCGAACACGACATCGACGCCGCAGGGAAACAGGCTGTGATTGGCGGCCCAGTCGAGCCAGAAGACGTGGCTGAGGCCGGCGACGGCGACGCTTGCTTGCCCGTCGATGCCCGGGCCACGCCAGATCAGCGCCGGACCGGCGCCGAGCGCCGGGACCTCGATCACCAGGGTGGCCGAGCGATCGGGATAGGTGTCCGTTCCGATGCTGAAAGTGTCGAACGGCAGCAACTGATCATGCGCCAGGACGGCGAAGGCCGCTTCAGCCCGGCCGCCCACGATCGGCGCACCGGTGTGGAAGCGAACGAAGTCGCACACCTCGGGGCTGTCGAATTCGGGCGCCAGCCAGAGCGGCGTGTCACGATCGGCCAGCGTCAACAGGAAAGCTGCCGTGGCACGGCAGAGCAGCCCCGGCGCGGCCGGCGCATCGGCCACGGTCACGATGCGGCCGGGATGGGCGAAGGCTTCGAGCACACCGCGGAAGACGCGCTGCGATTCGTGCGGCGGATCGACGAACCCGGCTGCGATGTCATGGGTTCCCAGAGCGGAGCTCATGAACCGGCCTCCCGAGCGACGGTGAAGAAATCGACCTTGGTGGCGGCGGCCTTGGCGGCGACGAGCCGACGCCGCGCCTCGGCTTCATCGGCGAGCGGCGCCACGATCCGGGTCTCGATGGTGTCGTTCCATTCCGGCAAATGGCCGAGCGCATCGATGGCCGCCACGATCTCCGCCTGGCGCGGCTTGCGGCCACCGACATAGCCGATGCCAATCTGACC
>CAMDOT010000363.1 GCA_945903635.1 Rhizobium sp. Q54
CAGTCGATCGGCTGGCGTCCGGCCTGGGCCCAGGCGACGCCGGCGGCCGAGAGCAGGGCGCCGATGGCCGCGAAGGCGAGCATGCGGAGAACTTTCATCGGTCTTTGCTCATTTCGGCAACTCGAACCGCACGCCCGCGCGCGCGAGACCGCCGCCCAGCGCCACCGCAGATCCATCCGCCCGCCAGCAAGCGGCGCCCGTCATGCTGCCGTCGTCGTGGAAGGCGATGGCGTTCATGCCGCCGGCCACCGTCGGCATCACCTTGATCGCGTGGCCGCGCGCTTCCAGTCCCTGGCGCACCTCGGCGGGAACACCGTGCTCGACCTCCAGCACCGGGCCTTCGGTCCAGATGCGCGGCGCTTCGACCGCCTCCTGTAGCTCCATGCCGTGGTCGATCAGGTTGACCAGCGCCTGCAGCACCGAGGGGAAGATCTTGCGGCCGCCGGGCAGGCCCAGCGCATAGGCGACCTTGCCGTCGCGCACCGCCATCACCGGCGACATCGAGGTCGTGACCCGCTTGCCGGGCTCGATCGAGAGCGCGTTGCCCGGCCGCGGATCGTAGGTGTTCATGTAGTTGTTCGGGATCATGCCGGTGCCGGGCACGATGAAGCGCGCGCCGAACAGGCTGTTGATGGTCTGCGTGGTGGTGACCACGTTGCCCCTTCCGTCGGCCGCGGTGAGATGCGTGGTGTCGGCGCCTTCAGCCGCCACCAGTCCGCTCTCCAGGCCGCTCGTCCAGCGCGTCGCGTGCGCCAGGTTGATGCCGGCGCGACGCTGGTCGGCATAGGCCTTGGCCACGATGCGCTCGACCGGCACTTTGACGAAATCCGGATCGCCGCTCGCCTGGGCGCGATCCGCGAAGGCGATCTTCAGCACTTCGGCAAGCAGATGCAGCATGTCCACCGTGCCGAAGCCCAGCGACGCCACGTCGTAGCCTTCGAGGATGTTCAGCATCTGCGTGATGTGCACGCCCGAGGCAGCGGGCGGCGGCGGCGCCACGATCTCCCAGCCGCGATAGCGCCCGCGGATCGGTGCGCGCTCGATCACCTTGTAGCCGGTGAGATCCTCGGCGGAGACGTAGCCGCCGGTCTTCTCCATGCATTCCACGAGGAGCTGGCCGAGCGGACCGCCGTGCAGCGCCGCCTCGCCCTGCTGCGAGACCAGCGTCAGCGCCTCGGCATAGTCGCCCTGGACGAGACGGGCGCCCGGCTTCAGCGGCGTCCCGCCGGGCAGCAGACGCTGGGCGGCGAGCCTGTCTTTCGAGAGGTCGGGTGCGGCGTCCTTGATGCAGTCCGCGAGATAAGGCGTGACGGCGAAACCGCGCGCGGCGTGGCGGATCGCGGGCTGCATCACGTCGCTGAGCGGCATCGTGCCAAAGCGCTCCAGCGCCAGGCACCAGGCGCGCAGCGAGCCGGGGGCAGCGACGGACTTCGGCCCGACCAGATTCTCCTGGCCGACGCTGTCGTAGACCTCCGGCGCGGCGCCCGGGACCGACCGGTACATGTCGGGACGGCCCGCCTTCGGCACGGCGCTCATGCCGTCCAGGACGCGATGGCTGCCGTCGGCGAGGCGGATATGGCAGGTCGTGCCGCCGATCAGCCCCACCATCATCGGCTCGACCACGGTCAGCGCGAACTGGGTGGCGACGGCAGCGTCGATGGCGTTGCCACCCGCGGCCAGCATCTCCATCCCGGCGGCCGAGGCCAGCGGATGGTTGGACACCACCATGCCGTTCCGCCCGTGCGCGGGCTGCTTCTCGCAGGCGAACTTTGTGCCTGCGCGCTCGCGCCAATTCGACCTGGTCATACTGAACTCCCGCTCATCCCACCCGCTCATACCGGTGGGCACGTTACCCTGTCGCTGGGTGAGGGGCCTATCCCAATCGCAGCAGCTCCATGAACTGTGTAGCCGCTACTTCCGCTTTCTGAAGATCGCCCTTAGCCCGAGGAACACGGTCGCGGCGATACCCACCGAGGCGACGGCGGGGTGCCACGGCCACTCGGGCGGGAAGGTCGCCAGGTAGAGGCCGCCGGCTGCGAGGGGGACGACGGCAATGAAGGCCAGTTTCGCGTTCATGGCGTCACATCTGCCTCAGGGTCGAGCGCAGCGTGTCGATCTCCGACTGCGCCACCATGATTCGCTTCATCACGTTGACGCGGCGAATGACCAGGCTGGTATTCGTCGCATCCTGGGCAAGGCCTGTTGTGATGGTCTCGAGCTGGGCGCGCAGATCGACCAGGGCGCCTTCCAGCGCCCTGATCCTGTCCATCGCCTTGTTCGGGTTCGCAGCCATCGCCGACCTTGTATAGGCCGGCAGAATAGCGCCGGGATGTGAAAAGACTATCTCAGCCGGGAATTTCCGGCCCCACGAGCTGGACCAGCAGGCCGAGCGATTCCTGCCAGCCGAGGTAGCAGGCCTCGGTCGGGATTACCGCCGGAATGCCCTCCTGCACGATGTTGATCTCGGTGCCGACCGACACCTTCTTCAGCGTGATCGTGGTCGTCATCTCGCCGGGCAGGTTGGGGTCGTCGAAGCTGGCCGTGTAGCGCAGGCGCTCGCCCGGCACGAGTTCCAGATAGGTGCCGCCGAAGGCATGGCTCTTGTTGGCGGAAAAATTGTTGAACGACATGCGGTACTTGCCGCCCACCTTGGCGTCCATGGTGTAGACGTGGCCGGTGAAGCCGTGCGGCGGCAGCCACTTCGACATCGCGTCGGGATCGAGGAAGGCGCGGTAGATGCGCTCAGCCGGCGCGGTGAGGACGCGGTGGAAGCGGACGGTTCCGGTAGCCATGATCATGCTCCTGTCGAGGTGAGGGCGGGGGCGGGCCCAGCGAGGGACGTGTCGTCGTATTCGTCGTGGCGTTGCCACCAGTCGTAGGGCGGCGTCTGCGGCCAGCCTGGGGGCGAGTCCTCCCAACTCTCCTGGCGCCCGAACGGCACGAGGTCGAGGTAGCTCCAGACGGTGCCCAGCATCTCGTCGCCGCGCCCGCTGGTGCGGTAGGTGCGATAGACACTGTCGCCGTCACAAAAAAAGACGCTCACGGCGGATTTCTCGTCCTCGCCGACCGTCGCGCCAAAATCAAAATTGAAATCGCTGCCGTTCGACGAGTACCAGGGCACGGTCCAGCCCATGCGCTTCTTGTAGGCCGCGAGCTTCTCCAGCGGCGCCCGCGACACCAGCGCCATGGAAACGTCGCGCGCATGCAGGTGGGAGAGGTGGCCGATGTTGTCGACGCTCATCGAGCAGCCGACGCAGCCTTGCCGCCACGTCGGGCCGAACATGACGTGATAGACGATGAGCTGGCGCCGGTCCTCGAACAGGTCGGCGAGCCGCGCCGGACCGTTCTCGCCCTCGAACACGTAATCCTTCTCGATCCTGACCATCGGCAGGCGGCGGCGCTCGGCCGCCAGCGCGTCGCGCGCCTTGGTTGCCGCCTTCTCCTTGGCGCGATGCTCGCCGAGGGCTGCCTGCCATTCGGCCTGCGAGACGATTCGGGGCAGGGGAGTCGTATTTGTTGTCACTGGACAGGCTCCTTTCCCAAAAGGCTGTACTGCACCCGGATATCTGGACACAAGGTAGGGGTTAAGCGGCCTGCCTGAACGCGCCCTGATCCCAAGCGGTCCTGGCGTCGTTTGGACTTCGGTAGTCGTTCTTTGCGATCAGCCACTGGGCATTGTAGCGGTCGACGAAGAC
>CAMDOT010000364.1 GCA_945903635.1 Rhizobium sp. Q54
CCGGCAGGTCGAGCATGAAGAAGTGCGGAAATACCTCAGCCATGGCCTTGCCGGCATGCGTGTTGGCGGTCAGCGCGGAAATCTCCACTTCAGGATGACGCGCGAGCAGCCGCACCGCGTCGGCGCCGGTGTAACCGGAGGCGCCGAGCACGCCGATCTTCTTTTTGACGTGGCCGGATGTGAAAGGCGAAGTCGTAGACATGGCAAAGCTCCTGCTTGAGGTAGGAGCCGCCGGATCAGTGGTCGCTGCGAAGAAGAAGAAAAGGTCTGCCGCGGACTAATCCGGCGGCAGGGGTGATCTCTAGACGCGAGCGATCGACCATGCCGCAGCAAGGCTGCGGCGTCGGCGGACGATCGGGCTGGTCGCGAGATGGATCATGGGCGCGGCGTATAAGGCTACGCTGCCAATAAATCAATCGTCATTCCGGGATGGTGCGCTTTCGCAACCACTAGAGTCTTTCCGGTTCACGTGACGGTTTTTTCGTTATTCCAGGAAACGATGTCATCCCGAGCGTAGCGAGGGATCCTTAGGTTACAGTAAAGATCCCTCGCTACGCTCGGGATGACAATATACGCGTGCGCCATTGTCGATTCAATTTCAGGCGGAAAGACTCTAACCTAGCGCGCCCCGGCTAGCTCGTGGGGGTCAGCCTGTAGCGCAGCCAGACCGCGCCGTTCTCGAGCACCTCGTGGCTCACCAGCGTCATGGTCTCGATCGGCGCGGGACCCAGGTCGACATCGCCGGAGTTGAACACGGTGGGCGCGCCCGAGCTGCCGTCGATCGCCGCGGTGATGACCAGGCTCAGTTCGTCGATCAGGCCGGCGCGCAGCAGCGCGCCGTTGGCCCCACCGCCGCCCTCCACCATGAGGCGTTCGATGCCGAGCTCGCGGTTGAGCGTTTCGAGGGCGCGCGCGAGATCGATCGAGCTGGCGCCGGCGAAGATGTAGGAGACGCCATCGGCACGCAGCCCCACCAGATGCCGGTCGGGCACCGCCTCGGTGAGGATGACGAGGATCGGATCGCCGCCGATGTCCTTGCGCGCCCAAACGGCCTTGCCGCTCGCGTCGAGGAAGATGCCCCAAGCCTTGGCCTCGCGCTGCGCGAACCAATTTTCGCGCGGCAGGACCTGGTCGCTCGGCGGGTACTGCGGTTCGGTACCCTTGGCGAATTCCTGCGCCGTGACGCGGCCGCACAACCACGAGCCGCCGCCCAGCTGATCGTGAAGGCGCTCGAACAGGCCGGGCACGACGTTGCCCTTCGGCCGCCAGCGGCTGCCCCAGATCCGACCGTCGACGCTGGTGACCATGTGGCAGAGAACATATGGCTTCATGCCGGCAGCTTAGCCGAAACCCAACAGCCGGGAAGCAGTTGCCGACGAACTGCTTCTCTCAGTCCAGCAGCGCGTAGAGATACGTCTCCTGCTTCGCCGGGTCGGCCGCGGTCGGTCCATAGACCTCCCAGTTGATGCCCGCGGGTTTCAGCTTCTCGGCCTGGCACCATTCGAACAGCGTCTGCCAGGCAGCGCCCATGCCGTCGAACGGCCCCACCATCACGTAATGCGCGGCGCGTCCCGCCGGCAGCTCCGACGGCACGATCTCGCCCCGGGCTTCGATGCGGCGCGTCACGATCGTGCCCATCTCCATGTCGAGCGCGCCGCCCGACGGCGGCAGCCAACGAGTAACAGTCCGGCCGAGCGCGCCGGTGTCTAGGGACGGCAGGCCTGTCTCGATCTTGGCCCGCGCCGAACGCTGGGCCTGCGGGATCTCGGCGAACGGCACCTTCGCCTTCACCACGGCCGTCGGCTGGCGTTCGACCGTCACGATGCTGCATCCGGTAGTCATCGGCTCGCTCCATAGTTAACCATTAAGTTAACTAATAGAAAAGCCGCACGCCGCTGTCAATCGTCTCCAGCGGCAGACTTCAGCCCTGCCGCAAAGGCACGCGGACGATGTCGCGGTGAATCGTCCGTCCCAGAAGACTATGCACGAGGACAATTTCACGGGCAGTCCAACTGATCGGCTCGATGGGCTGCTCGGCAATGTGCCGACGATCACGGAGTAGCGTCACATGTGGCTCGAAGCGTCGCGCCGGTCCGGGACTCGCATCCAGCGCATCGCTCAGCCGCTGTTGTAGAATGTGGAGGCCAATCAGGCGATCGTCGCCGCCCAGCACGAAGGCGCCACCGCCGAAGCTCATGACGCGGTCGAACTCGACTCGGAAAGCCGGCATCTCCACGCCAGCGGCCCGCTCCGCCAGCGCTTCGATCAGTTCGGCCGGTGGTGGCTCGTCATCGTCGCCCACGTGAAAGAGCGTGACATGCAGGTGCTCCGGCTTCAGCGGCTTGCCCGTCAAGCCATGGTCGGCGCGCCAGCGCATGGTGCGCTCAGCGATCTCGGCCGCCGTTTCCAGGTCGGGGCGAACGGCGAAGAACAGCCGGTCGGTTGCCGGGCGCTGCACCCCCGCCGACCCCAGGCCAGCGTGGCGACGACGACCACGGCGCGCGAAGAGCAGTGAAGGTTTCCGAGGGAACGGACCCGTCAGGACCGGCGTCACATTCAGAAGATCGTTGGTCCTGGTGAACAATCCGTCCATGAGCGTGTCTCCCCTTTGAATGTTCTCTATATGTTCTTTTTGGGGATAAAGCAAACTTGCCGTGCCCGCGCATGCCTATTGACTAGTATCCTACTTATCCTATATATCCTCTTGGTGAGGAGTTTCGGTCCGAAATGGCCAAACAGATAGGAGGGAGGCCATGTCCTTTTACGATCAGAACCGCCCGTTCGGAGCGCCGATCGGGACCCGCGAGGCGCCACCGGTCGAAGGCCTGAGCTGGTCCGAGGCGGCCTACTACAAGCGGATCAACGGTGATGGGTTTCACGCGCCCCCTCACATGCGCGGCATGAGCCTGGCGCAGCTCGAGGCGAAGGCCCGCGAGGAGACACGGGAAGTGCGCGAGGCCGAGGAGGCGCGGCAAAGCGCGGCGCGCATAGAAGCGGCGCCGAAGTCGATCGAGCGGGCGCTGCTCGATCCGCCGTCGCCCAAGCGGGCCCTGCCGGCACAGCGCGGCTGGCGGCAGCGGGTGCGCTTCCTCAATCAATTCAAGCGCTGCGGCAGCTATCGCGAGGCGGCCGCCCGCATCGGCGTCGACGAGAGCACGGTGCGGCGCTGGCGGGCGAAGTTCCCGGCCTTCCGCGCACGCTGCGACGAGATCCTGGCCGAGCGGTTCAGGGAGAAGGCCGACGATCTGAAGCTGCGTGCGGGCGAGCCGCGCACACGGCCCTATTTCTTCAAGGGCAAGCAGATCGGCGAGCAGGTGATCCATGACGATCGCGCGCTGATGTTCCTGCTCAAGCTGGAGGACGCCCAGCGCGCCCGCGCCGAGGCGCGCGAGGAGCGCCTGTTGCAGCGCGCGCACGAGATCCGGCTGAAGGAGATGGAGATCGAGGCGCGGCGCGCGACGTCGCCCGCTCCGGAAACGCCCGCCCCGGAAACACCCACTCCAGAAATGCCCGCTTCTGCCGCGCATTCGGAGGCACCCGCCCCGGGCGAAGAAGCGAGTGAAGCCAACGACTTGGCCGCCGGTCCGGCGGACATCGCACCTCCAGAGGTCGTGGAGGTCGCGTCGCCCCCTCACCTAGCCTCTCCCCCTAGCGGGGGCGAGGAACATGAAAGCTGCGTCTC
>CAMDOT010000365.1 GCA_945903635.1 Rhizobium sp. Q54
CTGCCGGTCATCTTCATGACCGGCCGGGCGCATCCGGACGCGGTCAACGGCTACCACGCGATGGGCGCGCTCGGCGTCATCGCCAAGCCCTTCGATCCCATGGCGCTCGCCGCCCGCGTCCAGACGCTGTGGAAAGGCGCCCATGGGTAGCCGTCTCCAGGACGGTCTCGCCGATCTCCGCCGCACCTATCTGGAGCGGCGTAACCGTACGCCGAGGGCCGCAGGTTAGGTAGGACGCTTGCGCTTGACGGCGGGTTTTCGTGACCACTGCCTGGCCATGGCTTCGAGGGTGCGAGTGCGGGCGTCGAAGTCGATGAAAGTTGGGTCGAAGGCTTCCTCGCCGATCCAGTCCACAAACTCGCCATGGCGATCGTGTTTGGGGTCGGCCATGGCGGTGAGGAACTCCTCGTAGCCCCAGGGGCCGCCGACGTTTTCGGGCGGACAGCGGCCGACGGCCTCGATCAGGCGGGGGTAAGCGATGTCGGGCTCGGCCGCATCGATGCGCTCGATCTTGATCGTGTGCTCCCAGCTATCGCCGAAGTCGTAGAGATAGTGGATGGTCTTTACGTTGGCATCCTCGAGCACGTCGATGAGGCGGGCCTTGCGGGCGTCGAGCGGCCCGCCGCTCCAGTTGGGATCGGGAATGCCCCAACCGATGTCGCGGGCGCGGATTTCGTAAAGGTGACTGTCGGTCCAGCCGATCGCCACCTGCAACGCCAGATGCAGACGGTCGAGACGGATCGTCAGCGGCACCTCGAGCCGGCGCAGGACCCGGTGCTTGACGTGGTCGAGGGTGATCTTGAGACGGGCGATGCCGTCGGCGGTCATGCCGCCAGCTTACGACGCTCCGGCGCGGCGGCCCAGTTCCAAGGCAGCAAGGCGGCGAGATCGCGGATGCGGTGATCGGCAATCCGCTCGAGCACGTCGGCCAACCAGACATGCGGATCGACGCCGTTGAGCTTGGCGGTGTGGATCAGGGTATACATTGCGGCTGCGCGCTTGCCGCCCCGTTCAGATCCGGCGAACAGCCAGGCCTTGCGTCCGATCGCGATGCCGCGCAGCGCCCGCTCCGCCGCATTGTTCGAGAGACAGATGCGCCCGTCGTCGAGGAAGCGGGTGAACGCCGTCCAGCGCTTGAGCATGTAGTCCATCGCCTTGGCGACCTCGGCATGGCGCGAGAGCCTGGCGCGTTCGGTGTTCATCCAGCGCTCCAGTTCGCCCAACAGCGGCGCGCTGTCGGCCTGGCGCCGGGCCCGGCGGGCCTCGGAAGACTGGCCGTTGATCTCGCGCTCGATGGCGAAGATCGCATCGATCCGCCTCACCGCCTCGAGGGCGATGGGAGAGACCGCGATCGGCGTCTTGCCGTGCGCCTTCGCCGCGATGTCGGCCAGCACGAAGAACTTGCGACGCGCATGGCTCCAGCAGGCCGCCTCGGTGATCGGGCCCGGCAGTCTGGTCGCGTCATAGAGCCGGTTGAAACCGGCATAGGCGTCGGCCTGGAGAATCCCCCCATAGTGGGACAGGTGACGCTCCGGATGGAGGCCGGCGCGATTGCCCGAGAACGCACAGAACGCGGCCGGCGGATCGACGCCGCCGAAAGGCCGGTCATCGCGCACATAGGTCCACAGCCGGGCCTGGATCGTCTTGCCCTTCGCCAGCAACGGGACCGGGGTATCGTCGCCATGCACGCGATCCCCGGCAAGGACATGGGCGCGGATCAACTCGACCAGCGGCTGGAGCACGGCGGCACAGGCGCCGACGTCGTCGGCCAGGGTCGAGAGCGGCAGGTCGACCCCCTCGCGAGCGTATTCCTCGCTCTGCCGGTTGAGCGGCTGGTGCAGGGCGAATTTCGCGTAAAGGATCATCGCCAGCAGGCTCGGGCCCGCCCGACCGCGCGGGATCACGTGGAAGGGGGCGGGCGTCTGGCTGATCTTCTCGCAATCCCGACAGGCAAACCGCTCCCGCACGGTCTGGATCACCTTCCACTGCCGGGGAACCACCTCCAGCGTCTCGGTGATGTCCTCGCCGAGCTTGGACAGCCGCGCCGAGCCGCAGCAGGCGCACGAGGTCGGGGACGGCAGCACGACCCGCTCGCGCGGCAGGTGCTCGGGCAGCGGCTTGCGCACCGGCCGGCGGCGCGCGTGCGCCGGAACGATCGTCGCCGCGCCGGCACCAGCCGCCAGCAGCGCGGCGGTCTCCTCCTGGGTCGCCGTCGCTTCGCGTTCCTCGAGCTCGAGTTCCATCTGGTCGAGCAGTTTGCGGCTACGCTCCGATCGCGAGCCGTGCAGCTCCCGCTTCATCTTCTCGATGGCGAGCCGAAGATGGGCGATCAGCGCCTCGGCGCTCGATATCGTGACGGTCGCCCGCGCCGCTTCGGCTTCCGCCGCCAGCCGCGCCGTGCGCTCGGCGACGAGTTCTCGATCGCGCAGCGCCAAGAGCCGCTTCAGGCTCTCGGCATCATCCGGCAGGGGATCGATCGCGGCGACCATGCACGGAGTGAATCATGATTCGCTCGATCGGTGCCGACAACTCGGAGAGCTGAGTCGGATTGCCGCAGGCTCAGCCGGCCGCACCGGGTCGCCAGGTATGTTGCGGGTGGCGCCAGTCGATGCCTTCGAGCAGATAGCCCAACTGCGCCGGCGTGATCACCACCACGCCGTCCTTGGTCGCCGGCCAGACGAAGCGGCCTTTCTCCAGCCGCTTGGCGTAAAGCGAGGCGCCCAGCCCGTCATACCAAAACACTTTGATCAGCTTGCCGCTCTTGCCCCTGAAGACATAAAGATCGCCGGCATGCGGATCGCGCCGCAGTGTCTGCTCGATTCTCAACGCCAGCGAGTTCATGCCACACCGCATGTCGGTGTACCCGGCAGCGATCCACACCCGCACGCCCGACGGAACCGCGATCATCGCCGCGACAGAACCCTGACTACCCGCGCCAGCGCCGCCGCGTCGACCGTCGAATCCACGATCACCCGATCGCCGCCGGCAAACGCAATCTCCATCCGGCCGGCCAAACCGGGTGACACCGCCAAACACCGATCGGCCGCCGCGGCCTCGACCACCGCCGGCACGAACGTCATCGCATCATCGGTGGCCGCCGCCGCTCCGCCGCCGATCTCGCGCCGCCAGGTGAACAGCATGTTGGCGTTCACGTCATGACGCCGGGCAACGACCGACACCGAAGCACCCGGCGCCAACGTCTCCGCCACGATCCGGCGCTTCTCGACCTCAGACCACAGCCGCCGTTGGCGTTTGCTGACCGGCGCAGCTCCCAAAACCGACATTTGCGCTCGTGTCCATTATCCGTTTCGTGGACACGATCATCGTGTCACCACGTCACCGGATTCTCGACCCCCAACGACGCCCCGTACAGGCGGCCCTCGGCGGAGGCGTACGATCATTCGGCGCTCGGGCGGCGTCCTCAGAACGGCCGAATGATCTCGATGATCTGCGACCCGACTGGCGGCTGCTGGTAGTCGGTGAGGGTTCCGCGGCCGCCGTAGGTGATGCGCGCTTCGGCGATCTTCTCCGATGCGATCGTGTTCTCCGCGTCGATATCTTGCGGACGCACGATCCCGGCGACGACGACTTCGCGCAACTCGTTGTTGACGCGCAGCTCCTGGCGGCCTGAGACGACGAAGTTGCCGTTGCGTAGCT
>CAMDOT010000366.1 GCA_945903635.1 Rhizobium sp. Q54
CTTCCTGCGCCTTGTCGTAGAGCGGCGCACGCTTCTGCAGCAGCGTCGCCAGCCGTTCGACGGGCACCGGGCCCTTGTCCTTCAGCTGTGCCAGTTGTTCGGCAAGACCGATCAGGTAGCGGCCGTCGCCATCGGCCATGGCGAACAACGCCTGGCGGCCGGTCTCATCGATCGGCAGTTTTTTGCCGAGCGCCGTCTCGACCCTCGCCAGCACGGCGCCCAGCGCCGCATCGTCGAGCCGGCGCAGCACCAGCACCTGGCAGCGCGACAGCAGCGCGCCGTTCAGCTCGAACGACGGGTTCTCGGTGGTGGCGCCGATCAGCGTCACCGTGCCATCCTCGACGTAAGGCAAAAACCCGTCCTGCTGGGCACGGTTGAAGCGGTGGATCTCGTCGACGAACAGCAGCGTGCCCTTGCCGTCCTTGCGGCGCTGGCGGCCAGCGTCGAAGATGCGGCGCAGGTCGGCGACACCTGAGAACACCGCCGACAGCGGCTCGAAATGCAGGTCGGTCTGCTCGGCCAGCAGTCGGGCGATCGTGGTCTTGCCGCAGCCCGGCGGCCCCCACAGGATCAGCGAGCTGAGCTTCTTGGCCGCCAGCATGCGGCCGAGCGGCCCTTCCGGACCCAGCAAATGATCCTGGCCGAGAATATCGGCGAGCGACTTCGGCCGCAGGCGTTCGGCGAGCGGCGTCGGGGCGAGCGAGGCGAAAAGCTCGGCGGGCATGTTATGAGTGGGGGCTCAGCGGAACTGCATGGTGGAGACCATGCCTTCGCGGGCGATGCTGACATTGGCGACCCCTGCGGCGATGCGCTTGCGCAGGTCGGCGACGCTCTTCACCTTCTGGCCGTTGACCGCCAGGATCATGTCGCCCGGCCGCACGAAGCGGCTGGCGAAGGTGCCGGGCAGGACGTCGAGCACGACGACGCCGGGCCGCCATTCGGCCAGGCCCATCTCCTCGGCGACGGCCGGCGACATGTTGGCGATCACCGCGCCTGTCAGCGGCTGGCGGCCATCGAGCGTGGTGCGGTCGCGCGGCGGGTCCTCGGGCGGTGCGGCCAGCGGCATGTTCAGGGTCACTTCCTTGCCGCCACGGATCACCTTGACCGGCACGGTCGCGTCGACCGCCAGGGTGGCGAGGCGGAAGCGCAGTGCCGCTTCGTCGTCGATCGGCTGATCGTTGATCGCCACGATGACGTCGTTGCGCTTCAGCCCGACCCTGGCGCCCGGGCCCTCGGCGAACACCTCCTTGACGATCAAACCGGCCGGCCGCAGCAGGCCGAGACTGGAGGCGAGGTCGGGCGTCATGCGCTGCATACTGATGCCGAGCCACGGCCGGATGATGCGGCCGCCAGCCTCACCAATCGAGGCAAGCCGCGCCACGATGTTGGAGGGTGTGGCGAAGCCGATGCCGACCGAGCCGCCGCTCTGCGAATAGATCGCGGTGTTGATGCCGATCAGCCGGCCGTCGAGCGTGACCAGCGCGCCGCCGGAATTGCCGGGATTGATGGCGGCATCGGTCTGGATGAAGAAGCTCGAATCGTTGATCCCGCCGGCGCTGCGCGCCACCGCCGAGACGATGCCGCTGGTCACCGTCTGACTGAGCCCGAAGGGATTGCCGATCGCCAGCACGAGGTCGCCGACCTCGACGGAGTCGGAATCGCGCAACTCGAGGAAGGGCAATTTCTCGCCGGCGCCGTCGATGCGCAGCAAGGCGAGGTCGTAGCGCTCGTCGTGGGTCAAGACCTTGGCGGCGAACTCGCGGCGGTCGGCCAGCACGACGCGGATCTCGTCGGCGCCCTTCACGACATGGGCGTTGGTGACGATCAGCCCGTCGGCCTTGAGGATCACGCCCGAGCCCAGCGCGTTCTGCACACGGTCGGCCTGCGGAATGCTGCCCGGGAAGGGAAACGCATAACGTCTCTGGCCGCCCTTGATCGTCATCGCCGTGTAGATGTTGACCACGGCCGGCGAGACACGCTTGACGATGGGTGCGAAGGAAAACGGCAGGTCGGCCCGCGAGGTCGGCAGAGGCTGGGCGGCCGCCCCGCCACAGCCGGCGAGAGCCGCGACAACGCCCAAAAGCAAACGCCAGATCATCCGCCTGCCCCTCCTGAAGCATTGAATTTGTGGGCCAGCCGCCGTCAATTCAAGCCACGTCCCTGAGGAGTGGCACATCGATTGCAGAGACCCTGTGCAACAGGGAGCTTCGCATGAAACTGACGCGCCGTACCGTTCTCACCGGCTCCGCCGCCATTCTGGCCGCCACCGCCGTGCAGGCGAGCCCCGGCTGGCCGACCAAGGGCGCCATAAAGCTTATCGCTACCTTCCCGCCCGGCGGCACCGCCGACACCATCTCGCGCATCCTGGCGCCCAAGCTCAGCGCCGCGCTGGGCACGCAGGTGATCGTCGAGAACAAGCCCGGCGCCGGCGGCACCATCGGCTCGGACCTCTGCGCCAAGGCGCCGGCCGACGGCTACACGCTGGTGATCTCGCACGCCTCGCCGCTTGGCATCGCGCCCGGCATCTATCCCAAGCTACCCTACGACGTGGTCAAGGACTTCACCCACGTCACCCTGATCGGTCACACGCCCAACGTCCTGATCGTGCCGGCCGACTCGCCCTACAAGACGCTGGCCGACTACATCGCCGACGCCAAGGCCAAGCCCGACCAGATCGCCTTCGGCAGCTCGGGCATCGGCTCGAACACCCATCTCATGGGCGAGCAGCTCTCGGGGCTGGCCGGCATCAAGCTGAAGCACGTGCCCTACCGCGGCTCGGCGCCGTCGCTGCAGGACATGCTGGCGGGCGCCATCCCCTCGATGTTCGACCCCACCACCACCAACGTGCCGCACATCAACGCCGGCAAGGTCCGCCTGCTGGCGATCAGCTCGGAGTGGCCTGTCCCCGGTTTGGCAGACAGCAGGTTAAGCTAATCCTGGCTGCCTCTCGAACTCCATAGGGCTCTTGTATCCGATCGTCGAGTGCCTGCGTTTTGCATTGTAGAAGCGCTCGATGTAGTCGAACACGTCTGCCCTGGCGGCATCTCGCGTCCGGTACGTCTTGCGTGCTGTACGCTCGGTCTTCAGCGACGAGAAGAAGCTCTCCATCGCTGCGTTGTCCCAGACGTTGCCCGAACGGCTCATGCTACAGATGACGCCGTGATCAGCTATCAGCCGCTGGAACTGTTCGCTGGTGTACTGGCTGCCGCGATCCGAGTGATGCAGCAGCGCATCCGGCTTTCCCCGTCGCCAGATCGCCATGATGAGGGCGTCGGCTCATCGACCAACCGACCACGCGCCGGGAGAACAGATCGACGACCGCCGCCACGTAGAGCCAGCCTTCGGCTGTCCATATATAGGTGAAGTCGGCGATCCATTTGCGGTTGGGAGCAGCCGCTTCGAAGGCACGGTCGAGCACGTTGGCGGCGACCGCATTGGTTTGCCACTCACCGCTGTCAGACGGCAGACGACGCCGTCGCGGCCTTGCTCGCAAAGCCTGTTGGCGCATCAGCCGTTCGATCCGATGCCGTCCGCAAGGCACGCCTTCCGCCAGCATGTCGTGCCACACGCGTCTCGCTCCGTAGGTTCTATCGCTCGCGACGAAGCTTGTTCGCACCTT
>CAMDOT010000367.1 GCA_945903635.1 Rhizobium sp. Q54
AGCGTCCCGCTCGCTCATGAGTCCGAGCGAGCGGGACGCTCGCGGTCCGGAAGAAGTTTAATCCCGGAACGGGTCCGTCATCAGGATCGTGTCTTCGCGCTGCGGGCTGGTGCTGAGCAGCGCCACCGGGCAACCGACCAGCTCTTCCACGCGGCGCACATACTTGATGCAGGTCGCGGGCAGCTCGGCGAAGGAGCGGGCGCCTTGCGTGCTTTCGCTCCAGCCCTCGAACTCTTCCCAGATCGGCTTCAGCCGGGCCTGCGCGCCCATGGTGAAGGGGAAGCGTTCGATGCGCTTGCCGTCGAGTTCATAGGCGACGCAGACCTTGATGATCTTCTCGCCGTCGAGCACGTCGAGCTTGGTGAGCGCGATGCCGTCGATGCCGTTCAGCTTCACCGCCTGGCGCACCATCACCGCGTCGAACCAGCCGCAGCGCCGGGGCCGCCCGGTGTTGGTGCCGAACTCCTTGCCGCGATGGCCGAGGCCCTGGCCGATCTCGTCTAAAAGCTCGGTCGGGAAGGGGCCGTCGCCGACGCGCGTCGTATAAGCCTTGGCGATGCCCAGCACGTAGCCCACCGAGCCGTTGCCCATGCCGCTGCCGATCATGGCCTGGGCCGCGACTGTGTTGGACGAGGTCACGTACGGATAGGTGCCGTGGTCGATGTCGAGCATCGTGGCCTGCGCACCTTCAAACAGGATGCGCTTGCCGGCGGCGCGCAGAGCGTCGAGCCGCTCCCACACGTCCTCGGCGAAGGGCAGGATCTTGGGCGCGAGGGCCAGCAGCTCGGCCGTCAGCTTGGCGCCGTCGACCAGCGGCTTGCCGAGGCCCTTGCGCAGCGCGTTGTGGTGCGCGAGCAGCGTGTTGACCTTGAGCGGCAGCATGTCGGGCTCGCCGAGATCGCCGACGCGGATGGCGCGGCGGCCGACCTTGTCCTCGTAGGCGGGACCGATGCCGCGCCGCGTCGTGCCGATCTTGATGATGTCGGGCGCATCCTCGCGCCAGCCGTCGAGGTCGCGGTGCAGCGGCAGGATCAGCACGGCATGGTTGGCGATCTTGAGGCTCTCCGGCGTCACCGACAGGCCCTGCGCCGTGACCTTCGCCACTTCCTCGAGGAAGTGCCAGGGATCGATCACGACGCCGTTGCCGATGATCGAGAGCTTGCCCTGGCGGACGACGCCCGACGGCAGCAGTGCCAGCTTATAAACCTGGTTGCCGATGACCAGCGTGTGGCCGGCGTTGTGGCCACCCTGGAAGCGCACCACCACTTCGGCGCGCTCGCTCAGCCAGTCCACGATCTTGCCTTTGCCCTCGTCGCCCCACTGGGCGCCGATCACTGCCACGTTGGCCATTGCCTTTTCCCTTCACACACGAAAACGCCTCCCCGGGGCCGATGCCGGAGAGGCGTGAGTTCGGATAGCACTTCCACCCGAGGCAGGCGAGGCGAAATCGATCCTCAACGACGGGCCTCGACGAGAGGCGCTAAAGCGGGACGGCGTCTCCGTCGATCAGCGCGTGGCTGCAGTTCAAGCGCTTGGCCTCAGTGCGCGGCTCGGCCGCTGCGACGACAGCGCGCACGACGGCGTAGCCCTTGGCTTGCCAGGGCGCTGCCTCGCGCCACGCGATGCCCGACGGCAGGTAGAGGCGCGGTCGTTCCGGCCCCGCATCGGACGCGGCCAGCACCGCGTCCATGTAGACGGTGAAACCGGTGGCGGGCTCGCTGATGCCGTCGTCGGGGTAGCCCGCCGAATAGCGGCCACCGCGCGCCAGCTCCTGGCGGCCTTTCAGCGCGAACACCGAGAACGACACGCCGGTCTGGTATTCGAGGCCGCGGTATTCGATCGGGTCGAGGGTGAGCGGCAGGTCTGGGTCGGCGGCCTGGACCAGCTTCACCACCTCGCCCAGCCGTGCCGCCTCGGCGGCGCCGGCGGCCGGAAGCTTCAAGGCGGCGAGGCGGGCAATGCCGCGTTCCGCCGGACCCGCGGCGCGCAGCAGGCCCACGAACAGGTCGGCCGCTTTTTTGTCGGTGAGTGCCTTGGCAACGGCGGCCTCGTCCTTGCGGTCGAGCCCGCGCCGCAGGCGACGCAGCGCCTCGGCCGGCAGCTTGAGGCCGGCGGCGACGGCTGCGACCAGGGTCGGCAGGTTGAGATCGACGGTGAGGTCGGCAACGCCGATCGCGCGCAGCGCATCGACCGCCAGCAGCACGGCCTCGGCGTCGGCCTCGGCGGAGTCGACGCCGATCAGCTCGGTGCCGACCTGGGCGAACTGCCGCTCGGGCTTCAGCGTGCTGCCGCGCACGCGGATGACATTGCCGCCGTACGACAGGCGCAACGGCCGGGGTTCGTGCTTCAGCCGGGTGACGGCGATGCGGGCGACCTGGACCGTCATGTCCGGACGCACGCCCATCATGCGCTGCGACACCGGGTCCATCAGCCTAAAGGTCTGCGGGCCCAGCGCCGCGCCCGGGCCGCCCAGCAGGGATTCCTCGAATTCGACCAGGGGCGGCTTCACCCGCTCGTAGCCGAAGGCGGCAAATCGTTCGATGGCGACGTCGATGGCCCGCGCCTCGCGCGCCGCGTCGGGTGGCAGCAGGTCTGCAAGTCCGGCGGGCAGCAGGCCGCGATGGTCGTTGTCGTTGGAGGTCATGGTGGCGCTTGATAGCCTATTGCGCCCCGGAATGGGAGTATCGGATCGCCAATGTAGCTGGTACCTCGTCCATTTGGCGAAGGACGAGCCGAGCGCTCCTTGGGTCTCAATTTACCAGCGTCGAACTCTCGGCACTAGTCATTGGGATGCATTCTACCAATATAGGTCTGCAGAAAAGGCCTTAGCCATGTACATCTACCTCTTCGATACAGAGCACCCAGAACTGCGTGAACTTTTGCTCATGGGTCCGCCTTGCACTCAGCGTGTAGTTGCGGCTCTTGAGCGGTTAACTCCAATCCCCACGACCCGGTTGATCCGAGGAAACGTAATACCTGAGCATGGCTGCTATCGGCTTGCGCGGTTCAAGGTGGGTGGGAAGCCGGAATCGGCGGGGAAAGATATTGGTCTTCAGGTCACGGGCAGCGAATCTGAATATCAACCCGATCTAGAGCTGTTCAAAACCGTAGTATGCGATTTAGCGGAGACCCTATCCGTTTCACCTTCAACAATATCTGAGCAGGTACTACTGCAGGCACTCGCCCGACGCGCCCTGTGGGCTGTTGGAGCATCAGTAACCTCCGATCAGCAGGCACTCGAAGTGGACGCTGACCTTCGAAAATTTGATCCGTATTTTGGCATGGTGAAATTGGACCTAGGAAATCCTGTGCAGTGTACGGTGATGGTCGAGATCATGTTCCACGACGACGTAGTACTAAGGACAGCCTCAACAATAATCGAATCGGCTATGTCTGTGTTCCACGCGATTTTGTGGATCGGGCGACACAAAATAGTTTCATTTATAGGGTCTTCCGGGAATCGAGTGGGTGATTGGGGAGATCATAGCGCGCGAAAAGCTTGTGGATAGCGGTCTTTCTGTGCTTTGAGGCTCGCAGTAATTTGGCACAGTGAGGGATGGGCAAAACAGTGAAGCGGCAGCGTCGTCTGTCGGA
>CAMDOT010000368.1 GCA_945903635.1 Rhizobium sp. Q54
AGCATGAACCGTGCCAAATCTGGGCACGCTTGAAACATCAATATCAGCGGCTTTGCATCAGCTACCCGGAATCGGCACTCAGCCGGGATGATTACTTATTGAGCAGGCCTTGCTGTCGATTGCCTCTTTGCCCCGCGACGAGACGATCCTATGAGAGTGCCGTGACTCCCGTTTCATCCCGCTTCCAGGCCGTCATCGCCGACATCGACGCTGCCAACGCGCAGGATCCGCGGCAGGACAGCGTGGCCGGCGCATTGCGTCCGCGCGAAGTCGTCTATTCGGAGCGGATGTCGGAATGCCTGCCTCGGCTCTATCCGGAAGCCTCGGAAGCCCTACGTATCGCCGCTCGCGCCCAGCACATCTGCCGCTGGCAAATTCCCCGGCAGAAATATCCGCTCGGCCGCGAAGGCTACAATGCCTGGCGCGCCGCTTGCCGGGACCATCACGCGGCACTCACGTCGGCGATCATGCGCCGCCACGGCTATGCGGACGATGAGATTGCCCAGGTCGTCAAGATCATCAAGAAGGAACAGCTCAAGCGCGATCCCGAGAGCCAGGCTCTCGAGAACGTCGTGGCTGTCGTCTTCGTCCAGTACTACCTGGACGAATTCGTTGCCGATCACAAAGACTACGATGACGCCAAGCTCGCCGACATCCTGAAGAAGACGCTGCGCAAGATGGATCCGACCGGCCATGCCGCGGCGCTCGCGCTGCCCCTGCCCGCGGCGACCGTGCGTCTCATCGATCTCGCGTTGAAGTAGTCCGGTTCTACGCCGTCTTCACCAACTGCTCGATGGCTGCACCCACGGTCTTGGTGTCGCCGTTGCCGCCAAGATCCTTGGTCCGCGGGCCGCCCTCGACCAGCGAAGCGGCAATCGCCCGCTCGATGGCTTCGGCCGCCTCGGGATAGCCGAGGTGCCGCACCATCATCGCACCGGACCAGATCTGGCCGATCGGGTTGGCAATGCCTTTGCCCGCGATGTCGGGGGCCGAGCCGTGCACCGGCTCGAACATGGAGGGGAACTTGCGCTCCGGGTTGATGTTGCCCGAGGGCGCCACGCCGATCGAGCCGGTGAGCGCGGGTCCGAGATCGGAGAGGATGTCGCCGAACAGGTTGGAGCCGACCACGACGTCGAACCAGTCCGGGTTGCGCACGAAATGCGCGGTCAGGATGTCGATGTGATACTGGTCCGCCTTGATGTCCGGGTAGTTCTTCTTCATCGCGTCGAAGCGCTCGTCCCAGAACGGCATCGTGTGAATGATGCCGTTGGACTTGGTGGCCGAGGTGACGTGCTTCTTCTTGCCCTTGCTGGCGAACTCGAAGGCGTACTTCAAGACGCGGTCGACGCCCTTGCGGGTGAAGATCGCCTGCTGAATGGCCATCTCGTCGTCGGTGCCCTGGAACATGCGGCCGCCGACCGAGCTGTATTCGCCCTCGGTGTTCTCGCGCACCACCCAGAAATCGATCTCGCCCGGCTTGCGGTTGGCCAGCGGGCTCGGTACGCCCTCGAACAGGCGCACCGGGCGCAGGTTCACGTACTCGTCGAATTCGCGGCGGATCGGGATCAGCAGGCCCCACAGCGAGACGTGATCGGGCACGCCCGGCCAGCCGACCGCGCCGAGAAAGATGCTCTCGAAACCTTTTAGCGTCTCCATGCCATCGTCCGGCATCATCTTGCCGGTCTTGGCGAAGCGATCACACGACCAGTCGAAATCGGTGAATTCCAGCTCGAAACCGAAGCGCCGTCCGGCGGCCTCCAGCACGCGAACGCCCTCCGGCAGAACTTCCTTGCCGATTCCGTCCCCCGGAATGAGCGCGATCTTATGCTTGGCCATGTGTTTCCTCTCCTTGCTCCAGACGACGTATACTGAACGGGCATTCAGGGGCAAGCCCAGCAAGGAAACGCCATGTCCTATGACCTCAAGATCACGGGCGGCACCATCGTCGACGGCACCGGCAAGGCGGGCTTCGTGGGCGACCTCGGCATCAAGGACGGCAAGGTCGTGGCCATGGGCAAGGCCGACGGTCCCGCCACCACAACGATCGACGCCAAGGGCAAGATCGTCTCGCCGGGCTTCGTCGACGTCCACACCCACTACGATGCCCAGATCCTGTGGGATCGCATGCTCACCATCTCGCCGTGGCACGGCGTCACCACGACGGTGATCGGCAATTGCGGCTTCGGTGTAGCGCCGACCAAGGCGATCCACCGCAAGCTGATCCTGCAGACACTCGAAAAGGTCGAGGGCATGAGCCTCGACGCGCTGCACGCCGGCCTGGGCGATGTCTGGCCGTTCGAAACTTTCCCGCAGTATCTCGACGCCGTCGAAAAGCGCGGCTCGGCGATCAACGTCGCAGCCCTGTTCGGCCACACGCCGCTGCGCATGTACGTCATGGGCGAGGAGTCCACCGAGCGCGCTGCGACACCGGACGAACTCACGGCGATGAAGAAGCTGATGCGCGAGGCGATGGAAGCCGGCGCCATCGGCTTCGGCACCTCGGTCTCGGTGAGCCACAACGGTTATGCCGGCAAGCCGGTCCCCAGCCGGCAAGCGACGCCCGAGGAAATGGACGGGCTGGTGTCCGTCATGGGCGAGATGAAGCGCGGCCTGATGCAGATCACCATCGGTCGCGAATTCTCGACCCGCCACATGGCCGAGGTCAGCCGCAAGTACGGCGTGCCCGTCACCTGGACCGCCCTCCTCTCCTACCTTTACGGGCCCGGCGGACACCGCAAGCAGCTCGACCTCGCCGCCGAGCAGCGCAAGTCGGGCGCCATGGTCATCCCGCAGGTGAGCTGCCGGCCGCTCAACTTCGAATTCACTTTTGCCGAGCCGTTCATCTTCGACGTCATGAAATTCATGAACGAACTCGCCATCGCGGACGCCAAGGCGCCGGGCACGCGCCGTCGCGCCTATGCCGATCCGGCGTGGCGCGAGAAGCTGCGCAGCGAGGTGACGCCCCTCTTCCAGCGCTGGTGGGATCGCGTCGTCATTGCCTGGGCGCCCTCGCACCAGGAGCTCGAGGAGATTCCGCTCGCTGTTGCGGCCGCCAAGCTCGGCAAGGACTCGGTCGATCTTGCCCTCGACATCGCGCTCGCCAACGACCTGCAGGCGCGCTTCCGCATGGCCGTCATGAACTTCGACGAGAAGGAAGTGGCCGAGCTGATCACCGATCCGCACACCATCATTGCCCTGTCCGACGCCGGCGCACATGCCAGCCAACTCTGCGACGCCTGCTACTCGACCCACCTGCTCGGCCATTGGGTGCGCGAGCGCAAGGTCTTCACTGTCGAGGAGGCCGTGCACAATCTCACTCAACGCCCCGCCGAGATGTTCGGCATCACCGACCGCGGCGTGCTGGCCGAGGGCCGCCCCGCCGATGTCGTCGTGTTCGATGCCAAGACCGTGGGACCGGGGCCGCTGAAGCGGGTCAATGACCTGCCCGCCGGCGCCGATCGCCTCGTGTCGCAGGCGAGTGGCATCGACGCCGTGATCGTGAACGGCGAACTCATTCGGCGCGACAACAAGGATGTCTTCGCCGCCAACGACAAGCTGCCCGGCCGCCTGCTCCGCAGCGGCC
>CAMDOT010000369.1 GCA_945903635.1 Rhizobium sp. Q54
GTAGTCGAAGGACCTCTTTTCCGACGCACGATCTGACGAAGCGAAAAGAGGTCCTTCGACTGCGCGCCTTCGGCGCTTCGCTCAGGACGACGGAGGTTTTTGTGTCGAGCCTCAACACCCGCTTTAAGCGAAGATCTTCCTCGCCACGATCATCAGCAGCGAAATCGAAGCCACGAGAATTGTGAGAAGCGTCAGGACGATACCGGCGGATCGGCCAGGATTGACGTCCGTCGTCATCGCCAGACCAAAGGCATGGGCCATGCGGCTGACGATGAAGCAGATGCCCAGTGCATGCACCAGCAGCCGCGAGCCACCGCATATTTCGAGCAAGGCCAGCAGGACCAGCACCAGCGCGGCGTATTCGGCGAAGTTTCCGAACACCCGGGCCATGCGCCCCAGGTTGCCGTCACCGCCGTCGCCGATGCTTATGCGCGTCTGCATGCGCTGGCGGATGACAAGGGTCGACAGCACCACACACAGCAGCCCGGTCAGGGCGGCGTAGAAGGCGGCGACGAACGGCAGGGCAGGCGTCGCCATGATGAAATCTCCTACGGCGCCCGCACGAACCTGAACAGCACCTTGTCCTGGCTATAATAGCGCAGCTGGTCGACGATCTTGGGGAAATACTCGCTGCCCACCGTCACCGGCATGAAGGCATCGAGCGCCAGCGGCCGCACCGAGACCGCGAAGCCCGCCTCGGAGAAGGTCTTGGCGACGCGATCCAGCGAATGGTCATAGATCGGGATCGACGAGGTCTCGGCAATCACCTTGCGCCATCTCGGCCACACGCTGCTGTCGGTGTGGCAGCCCATGGCGGCAACATAGGCGCCGCCCGGACGAAGCGCTGCCTTGATGTCGTTGGCGTGGACCGCGAGGTCGGGCAGCAGGTAGAGCACCTCGTGGCTGAAGGCGAAATCGAAGGTGCGGCCGAGGGCGGCGGCGCTGTTGCCGGCGCGGTACTCGATCGGGCGATGGCGCTTCAGCAGTTCGGCGCGGGCCACCGATTCGCGGGCGATGTCGATGCCGACGGCGGCACGGAACGGGTGCCGGTCGTACAGCATGCGCAGGAAGCCACCCTGGTTGCAGCCGTAGTCGAGGACGGTTGCCTCGCGGAGATCGTCGGGCACGGAGACATCGATCATACGCCGCCAGATCGGCGCATGCGCGGCCCCCATCGCCTCTTCATCGGCGGGGTTGCGGTTCCAGGTCGAGATCGTGGCGCTGCGTTGCATGACGCCCTCCTGCATGGGGAGGGCAGCTTATCACGCCCGGCTCTATCATGCCCTGCCACGCCATGGATGGATCAAGAGCGGCCCGGCGATCAGCGTGGCGAAGCAGATCATGCCGACGGCGATGGCGGTGAAGACGCCCGCCAGGCCCCAGCCCAGAATCTCGACGGCGACCCAGCCGCCCAACGCCGCCACGAACAGGCGGGTGAGGCCCGCGAGGAAGGGCGCTTTCATCCGGTTCGCGCCCTGGCTCGCGAAGGAGAGCGTCATGCCGACACCGAACAGGCAATAGAATGGCGCCACGCGGGTGACGTAGGCGACGGTGGCCGCGATCACGTCGGGGTCGTTGGTGAACAGGCGCGCCCAGCCCTCGGGCACGATGGCGACGACCCAACCGAAGACGCCGATGCCCAGTCCCGCGACCAGGCTGCCGATCCAGGCAGCCCGCACCGCGCGCCGCCAGTCGTTGGCGCCGGCGGCGACGCCCACGATCGTCGTCAGGCCCGAGCCGATGCCGAACGCCAGTGGCACCAGCATGAACTCCAGCCGCACGCCGATGCCGTAGCCCGCCAGCGCCGTCACGCCAAAGCGGCCGACCAGGCCCGTCATCAGCATGGCGGTGAGGTTGGCGGTGAAGGCCGAGAAGGAGGCGATCAGGCCGACCTTGAGGATGTCCCAGAACAGACGGCCCTGTAGGGCCGAGCCGCCCAGCCCGGGGACGAAGCCCAGTTTGCCACCCCATAGCGCGCGCGCCTGCAGCAATGCCGATACCGCCGATGTCAGAAGAGACGAGATCGCGGGACCTGCCATGCCGAGGCCCGGCCAATCGCCGATGCCGAGCGCCAGCACGTAGGAGAGCGGCACCTGCGCGATCGACGACAGCAGCATGTAGCGGCCGGGTGTCGCCGCATCGCCACCGCCGCGCAGCAGCGCCGACAGGAAGAAGTTGGCCCAGATCAGGATCGCGCCGCTGAACAGTACGTGGGAATAGGTGAGGGCGTGGTCGAGCGCGTGGCCCTCGCCGCCCAGCAGCCGGTAGAGGGCAGGGGCCACGGTCCAGGCCAGCAGCGTGAACAGAATCGCCAGCACGGCCCCCAGGATCAAGGCATGCACCACCAGCGCCCGCGCATCGTCGCGACGGCCGGCGCCCAGCGTGCGCGCCATGGCTGCCGCCACGCCGCCGCCCATACCGCCCGCGGCCATCATCGTCATCATCATCATAAGCGGGAAGACCAGGGCAAAGCCCGCCAGCGCCGCGGTGCCCAGCTTGCCGAAGATGAAGGTCTCGGCGATGGCGACGAAGGTCTGCGCCACCATCACCGCCGTGGTCGGGCCGGCAAGCTTCAGCAGGCTCGACCCGATCGGGGCGGTGAGGAGAGGGTGGGCGATCCTCAGGGGAGCGGCGGCGGCGATGGCGGACAAGGCAGGCTCCACGAATTTAAGTGCATATGCACCCTATCAAGGTGCGCTGGCCTGTCACCTGACAAAAGCGCCGGGGATCCATTAGCTTTTGACCCATGACCGAAAAAGAACGCCCCCTCGCCAAGCCCTCCGTCCAGGTCGAGAACGACCGGGTGATCGTCACCGAATGGCGCTTCCCGCCCGGCGGCCATACCGGCTGGCATCGCCACAACCACGATTATGTCGTGGTCCCGGTGACGACGGGCGAATTGCACATCTATGACGGCGAGACGACGGTGCCGGCGCCGCTCCGGGCCGGGGTGTCCTATGCCCGCCAGATCGGGGTCGAGCACGACGTCATAAATCCCAACGATTTCGAGTTCGTTTTCGTGGAAGTCGAGCTCAAGGCCTGACAGGAACGGGGGGCAGCCCCGCCCGGCCGCACGTTGACTTGGGCCCGGCCAAGCGTCATATGAGTGCCGCCAGCGGTCCGGCCCGATCCACGAGCCTTACGAGACCGCTCCAAAGTCCAGCGGATAGAATGGACTAAACCACGGAAATTAAATGAGTTTTGAGAGTTTGGGGCTGAGTGCCCCGGTACTGCAGGCAGTCGCCGACAAGGGCTACACGACGCCCACCCCCATCCAGGAAAAGGCCATCCCCATCGTCCTGATGGGCCGCGATGTCCTCGGATGCGCCCAGACGGGCACCGGAAAAACCGCCTCCTTCGTCCTGCCGATGATCGATATCCTCTCACAGGGCCGCGCCAAGGCGCGCATGCCGCGGACGCTCATCCTGGAGCCGACGCGTGAATTGGCCGCCCAGGTGGCCGAAAACTTCGAGACCTACGGCAAGTACAACAAGCTCAACATGGCGCTGCTGATCGGCGGCGTGAGCTTCCCCGACCAGGAACGCGC
>CAMDOT010000370.1 GCA_945903635.1 Rhizobium sp. Q54
CCGACAGACGACGCTGCCGCTTCACTGTTTTGCCCATCCCTCACTGTGCCAAATTACTGCGAGCCTCAAAGCGCAGAAAGACCGCTATCCACAAGCTTTTCGCGCCCTATGATCTCCCCAATCACCCACTCGATTCCCGGAAGACCCTAAAAATCAAATACTCGGAGGAAACTCATGTCGCAGAGAAAAGAGTCGCGTCGCAAGTTCCTGAAGGGCGCTGCCGTGGCGACGGCAGCAACCGTCGCTGCACCGGCCGTCGTCAAGGCCCAGGGTCCGATCAGCATGCGCTGGCAGAGCACCTGGCCATCGAAGGACATCTTCCACGAGTTCGCGCTCGACTACGCCAAGAAGGTGAACGACATGACCGGCGGCGACCTCAGGATCGAGGTTCTGCCGGCCGGCGCCGTCGTGCCGGCCTTCGGCCTCCTTGAAGCGGTGTCCAAGGGCACGCTCGACGGCGGCCATGGCGTGCTCGTCTATCACTACGGCAAGCAGACGGCGCTGGCGCTGTGGGGCTCGGGACCGGGCTATGGCATGGACGCCAACATGCTGCTGAGCTGGCACAAGTACGGCGGCGGCAAGGAGCTGCTCGAGAAGCTCTATGCTTCGATCGGCGCCAACGTCGTGTCGTTTCCCTATGGGCCGATGCCGACCCAGCCGCTCGGCTGGTTCAAAAAGCCGATCACCAAGGTCGATGACCTGAAGGGCCTCAAGTTCCGCACCGTCGGCATCTCGATCGACGTGTTCCAGGGCATGGGCGCCGCGGTCAACGCGCTGCCGGGTGGCGAAATCGTCTCGGCGATGGACCGCGGTCTGCTCGACGCGGCGGAGTTCAACAACGCCTCGTCGGACCGCCTGCTGGGCTTCGCCGACGTTTCGAAGGTCTGCATGCTGCAGAGCTATCACCAGAACGCCGAGCAGTTCGAGATCACCTTCAACAAGACCAAGTACGATGCGCTGCCCGACAAGATGAAGTCGATCATCTCGAACGCCACCGAAGCGGCCGGCCAGGACATGGCGTGGAAGGCGATCGACCGCTACTCGAAGGACTACATCGAGCTGCAGACCAAGGACAAGGTCAAGTTCTACAAGACGCCCGACGCGGTCCTGAAGAGCCAGCTCGAGATCTACGACAGCGTGGTGCAGAAGAAGGCGGCGGAAAACCCTATGTTCAAGGAGATCGTCGAGTCGCAGCTCGCCTTCGCCAAGCGCGCAACGCAATGGGAGCAGGATACCGTGGTCAGCCGCAAGATGGCGTTCGACCACTACTTCGGCCCCAACGCCAAGCCGGTAAAGCTCTAAGTGAGTCAGGACCTCACATGACCTTGCTGGGGGCGCGCGACTCCAGTCGCGCGTCTTTGTCGAACCGAGAGAGGATCGCGCCACTGGAGTGGCGCGCCCCCAGCCATGACCGTTGAGCGGTTTCTGCACACGATCGACGGCATCAGCACCTGGGTCGGCAAGGCTGCGGCCTGGCTGATCATCGTGCTGATGTCAGTGGTCTGCCTCGAAGTCTTCAAGCGCTACATCCTGAACGCGCCGACGGCCTGGATCTTCGACCTCAACAACATGCTGTATGGCTCGCTGTTCATGCTGTGCGGCGCCTATGCGCTGGCGCAGAACGCCCATGTCCGCGGTGATTTCCTCTACAGCTCGATGCGCCCGCGCACCCAGGCCTCGCTCGATCTCGTGCTCTATTTCGTCTTCTTCTTTCCCGGCATCGGCGCGCTGCTCTATGCCGGCATCGAGTATGCCGGCGACTCCTGGCGCATTGGCGAGCATTCCAACGTCACCGCCGACGGCCCGCCGGTCTATCCCTTCAAGACGGTCATCCCGATCGCCGGCGCCCTGGTGCTGCTGCAGGGCGTCGCCGAGGTCACGCGCTGCATCGTCTGTCTCAGGACCGGCGCCTGGCCGGCCCGCCTGAAGGACGTCTCGGAGATCGACGTCGTCGAGGAGCAGCTGGCACTCAGCGAGCATGTCGACGAGGAGACGCGGCGCAACGCGATCGCCAATGCGCAGCACATAGAAGAGGCCGCGCGGCAGCGCGGTATGGGCAGCGGAGACAACAAGATATGAGCGATCCCGCCCTCGGCCTGCTGATGCTGGGGCTCATCGTCGTCGTGATCATGATGGGCTTCGCCACGGCCTTCACCCTGATGGGCCTGGGCATCTTCTTCGGCTTCATCGCCTTCTACGACCCGTCGCAGCCGTGGGCCGACAACAAGGTGTTCGCCCTGATGGTCCAGCGTACCTACGGCGCCATGACCAACGACGTGCTGATCTCGATCCCGCTGTTCGTGCTGATGGGCTACGTCATGGAGCGCGGCGCGCTGGTCGACAAGATGTTCTATTCGATCCAGCTCGCCTTCCGCCGCGTGCCGGCGGCATTGGCCGTGGCGACGCTGGTCGTCTGCACTTTCTGGGGCATCGCCAGCGGCCTCGTGGGCGCCGTCGTGGTGCTGATGGGCGTCATTGCGCTGAACCCGATGCTGCGCGCCGGCTACGACGTCAAGCTCGCCACCGGCGTCATCACGGCCGGCGGTACGCTCGGCATCCTGATCCCGCCCTCGGTGATGATCATCGTCTACGCCGCCGTCGCCGGCCAATCGGTGGTCAAGCTCTATGCCGCCGCAATGTTCCCGGGCTTTTTCCTGGCGCTGCTCTACGTCGCCTACATCATCGGCTGGGCCTTGATTAACCCCAAGGTCGCCCCGCGTCTGCCCGAGGAGCAGACGCGCGTGCCGGTGCCGGGCTGGGTCGAGAGGTTCCAGGCTGCCTACTCGCGTAACCTGCTGGTCGGCCTGATCTCCTCGCTGTTTTCGCCAGCCAAGGCACGCGCGATCACCGTCGACGGCAAGCCGCTCGGCTACCGGGCACTGCTCGGCAACTTCGCCATGGCGTTGGTGCCCTTCGTGCTGACGGTGCTGACGCTGTGGGCCGGCTGGTGGTACGTCGTCATCCACCAGCAGAAGAAAGCCGACGCGCCGGCAGCGGCCGGCCTGCAGCAACTCGGCACACCGGGCATTTCCACCGGGCCGGCGAGCGCCGCCGAGGAAGGCCCGTCGACTGCCTTCTTCGTCTGGTTCGCTGTCATCGCCACCCTCTCGGCGGTGATGGTGGCGCGCTACTATTGGCGCATGGATGCGGCGCGCTTCGTCGTGCTGAAGCTCCTCACCGCCTCGGTGATGCCGCTCGCCATCCTCACGGTGATCGTACTGGGCGTCATCCTGTTCGGTATCACGACGGCCACCGAATCGGCCGCGGTCGGCGCCGCCGGCGCCTTCCTGCTGGCCTTCCAGGCGCGCACGCTCGACTGGAAGCGCACCAAGGAGGCGGTGTTCCTGACGGCCAAGACCACGGCGATGGTGTGCTGGCTGTTCGTGGGCTCGGCGCTGTTCTCGGCGGTGTTCGCCATCCTGGGCGGCCAGGGCCTGGTCGAGCGCTGGGCGCTGTCGCTCAACCTCACGCCGCTGCAGTTCATGCTGCTGTCGCAGGC
>CAMDOT010000371.1 GCA_945903635.1 Rhizobium sp. Q54
CAAGAACAATACGGCGGCGGGCGGCGCCTACAAGATCGAGCGCTGGCAGCCCGGCCAGGAAGTCGTCTACACCCGCAACGACGACTGGAAGAACGGGCCGTTGCCCAAGGTCAAGCGGGTGATCATGCGCATCATCCCGTCGGCCGGAAACCGGCGTGCCTTGCTCGAACGCGGCGACGCCGACCTGTCGTTCGACCTGCCGTCCAAGGACTTCGCCGAACTCAGGACTTCGCCCAAGCTCACCGTCGTCGGCACGCCGATCGAGAACGCGATGACGTACATCGGCATGAACGTGAACCAGAAGCCGTTCGACAACGTCAAGGTTCGCCAAGCCGTGGCCTATGCCGTTCCCTACCAGCAGATCATGGACTCGGTGATGTTTGGACAGGCGCTGCCGCTGTTCGGCGGCGCCGACAACAAGTTCAAGGGTGTCGTGTGGCCGCAGAAGGATGGTTACAAGACCGACCTCGCCAAAGCCAAGGCGTTGATGGCCGAGGCGGGTTATCCCAACGGCGTAGAGACAACGATTTCGTTCGACCTGGGGTTCGCGAGCACCAACGAGCCGCTGACCATTCTCGTCCAGGAGAGCCTGGCCCAGATCGGCATCAAGGCCACGATCAACAAGATCCCCGGCGCCAACTGGCGCGGCGAACTCCTGAAGAAGAACATGCCGATGATCGCCAACTCGTTCGGCGGCTGGCTGAACTATCCCGAGTACTTCTTCTTCTGGTGCTATCACGGCCAGAATGCCGTCTTCAACACCATGGGCTACAAGAACCCGACGATGGACGCGCTGATCGACAAGGCGCGGTTCGCCTCGGGCAAGGAGTACGAGGAGGCGGTCAAGGGCTTCATCGACATCGCCTTCGAGGAGGTGCCCCGCGTGCCGCTCTTCCAGCCGCTCCTGAACGTGGCGATGCAGAAGAATGTCACCGGCTACCGTTACTGGTTTCATCGCCAGCTCGACTTCCGTCAGCTCGTGAAGAGCTAGCTCACGCAAGGTGTCATCCTGAGCGCAGCGAAGGATCTAGAGGATCGACCAAAGTCCTCCTTGGCTGGCGCGAGATCCTTCGCTTCGCTCAGGATGACAGAAACTGTGGGATCGACTGACGTGCGGTACCTCCGGAAACCACAATGCTGAACCTGCTGCTGTCGCGGCTGGCGACGGCGATCCCCAGCATTGTGGGGGTCGTCATCGTCACCTTCATGCTGACACGCCTGTTGCCGGGCGACCCGGCGGCGTATTTCGCCGGGCTGGCCGCCAGTCCGCAGGCGATCGCGGAGATCAGGACCAAGCTCGGCCTCGACAAGTCGCTGCCCGAGCAGTTCGTCGCCTACATTGGCGATCTGCTGAGCGGCAATCTCGGCAATTCGCTCAGCACCGGCCAGCCGGTGGTGACCGAGATCGCCACCCGCCTGCCGGCCTCGGCCGAGCTCACGCTGTTTGCCCTGATCCTCGCCGTCGTCATCGCCATTCCGCTCGGCGTGCTGGCGGCGGTCAAGCAAGGCACCTGGATCGACCACACTTGCCGGATCGTGACGACGGCCGGCGTGTCGCTGCCGGTGTTCTTCACCGGTCTCCTCTTCGCCTACGTCTTCTACTATCTGCTGCAGTGGGCACCGGCGCCGACCGGCCGGCTCGACGTCTTCCTCTCGCCACCGACGCATATCACCGGCTTCTATCTGATCGACTCGGCGCTGACCGGCAATCTCGAAACCTTTTGGGCTGCGCTAAGTCAGCTTGCCCTGCCCGGAATCTCGATGGCGATCTTCTCGCTGGCGCCGCTTGCCCGCATGACCCGCGGCTCGATGCTGGCGGTCCTGGGCAGCGACTTCATCCGCACCGCGCGGGCCAGCGGCCTCAGCCCGCGCACCGTCATCTTCACCTATGCCTTCCGCAACGCCGTGCTGCCGGTCATCACCACGCTCGGCATGGTGTTCTCGTTCCTGCTGGGCGCCAATGTGCTGGTCGAGACGGTGTTCGCCTGGCCGGGCATCGGGCTCTATGCCGTGAACGCGCTGATCACCTCGGATTACGCGCCGGTCCAGGGCTTCGTGCTCACCATGGCGGTGCTCTACGTGGCGCTCAACCTCGCCATCGATTTCCTCTACGGCCTGGTCGACCCGCGCGTGCGGCTGGACTCCTGAAGATGTTGCCGCTGCTGCGCCATGCCCGCTACGTGCTCTCGGAGAACCCGGTCACCGGGCTCGCCTTCGGCCTGTTTGGGCTGTTCCTGTTCGCCGCCATCTTCGGCCCGCTGCTGGCGCCCTACAATCCGATGCAGAGCAATGCCGCCATGGCGTTGAAGCCGCCGTCGGCCGCGCACTGGTTCGGCACCGACCAGCTCGGGCGCGATATCTTCAGCCGGGTGCTGGTGGCGACGCGTCTCGATCTCACCATCGCCTTCGCCTCGGTCATCCTGGCCTTTCTGCTGGGTGCGCTCTCGGGCGTGGCGGCGGGCTATTTCGGCGGCTGGACCGACCGCGTCGTGGGACGCCTGGCCGATACCATCATGGCCTTCCCGCTGTTCGTGCTGGCCATGGGCATCGTGGCGGCACTCGGCAACGAGGTGATCAACATCGTGATCGCCACCGCGATCATCAATTTTCCGCTCTACGCCCGCGTGGCGCGCGCCGAGGCCAACGTGCGGCGCGACGCGGGCTTCGTCGAGGCCGCGCGCCTGTCGGGCAATGGCGAGACGCGAGTCCTGCTGGGCCACATCCTGCCCAACATCATGCCGATCATGATGGTGCAGATGTCGCTCACCATGGGTTACGCCATTCTGAATGCCGCGGGCCTGTCCTTCATCGGTCTCGGCGTCCGGCCGCCCGCGGCCGAATGGGGCATCATGGTCGCCGAGGGCGCCAACTTCATCCAGTCCGGCGAATGGTGGATCGCACTCTTCCCCGGCCTCGCGCTGATGCTGGCCGTGTTCTGCTTCAATCTCCTGGGCGATGGCCTGCGCGACATCATCGATCCGAGAATGCGGACATGACCGCGTTACAATCGTTGCTTGGTGCGAATCCCCCAAAGCCCTCTCCGCCCACGTCGGCGCATTCACATGCGCCTGAGTGGGGGGAGAGGGAGGGGACCCGCGTAGCGGGGAGGGTGAGGTGGGCTGCGGTGCCTCCACCCGAGAACCTCGCCTGTAGCGACAGCCACCTCACCCTCCCATTGCTTCGCAATGGGCCCCGCCCTCTCCCCCGCAAGCGGCGGAGAGGGAGTTTCGTCACATGACCGCGGTTCCTGCGCTCTCGGTAGAAGACCTGTCGGTCGAGTTCCGCACCCGCTCCGGCGTGGTGAAGGTGCTGGAGCATGTTGGCTTCAGCGTCGACAAGGGCGAGACGGTGGCGCTGGTGGGCGAGAGCGGCTCGGGCAAGTCGGTGACGGCCTTCGCCGTCATGGGCATCCTCGATGCCGCCGGCAAGG
>CAMDOT010000372.1 GCA_945903635.1 Rhizobium sp. Q54
TCCGCTCCGGCGTGCTGAAGTTCCGCCCCAGCAGGTCCGGCGAGACTGGCAGGGTGTGATTGGAGTTCGTCGTTGCCTTGAATTTTCGCTTTCCACGGGCATGAAGCCCGTTGGCCTGTGAAATCGCGTCCAAGCGCGACCCCTGCCGAGGGCGAAGCATCTCATTGATAATTTGTGTGAATCCGCTTCGTGGGTGGGGTCAGGGTTGGACGCGTAGGATGACAACCTCAATTCCAATCTTTCGCAACGAAATCAACGTGCTGGAAGATTTCAGAGGTGGGGTCAAAGTTGCACGCGATTTTGCAGTGCGGAGGTTTGGAGACAAAACGGGCCGAGAGAGCAAGCTTCGGGCCGCAACGGGCTCACAGTATTACGGAGGTTTTTCGCGCGAACGCCCCGCGGTTATGGGTGATTTCCATGGGCGCGCGGCATCGCTTCTGCGAGCCTGTCACGAGGAGCAGCCCATAATCTCCGCTAATTGCTCCCGCCACTAAACCGGCAACCCTGACTTCGCTCACGGAGAAAACGAGATAGTCGCCGTTATTCAATCTAGCGGGGGCGTCGAATGGGCCGTTACAAAGACTACGATCGAGCATCCGGAGTTCGGCCAAATCAACGCGTCCGAGCGCCCCGGCTGAGCGACGCCCTGCTACTACTTCGCAGGTCGTAGGCTCGACCACCGCAAGTATTGGTACCGTTATAATGTACGGCCGACAAGGGTTTCGGTTTTGTCGGGTAGGATGGCGCCGTGCTTTTCGGTTGGCTCTAATGCGAGCACACATGGATGACGGTTGACCCACTACGCGCCGCGGCGCGGACAGCTATTTCCGAATAGCTTTTTCCAAGGACCCCAATGAGGAAGCCAGGATACGAAACCCGGGCAACTGGAAGAAAAAGTATGACGGCTTGCTGCCGACCGAGATGCGGCGGCTGAAGCAGCTCGAGGATGAGAACGGCAAGCTGAAGCGGATCGTCGCCGACCTATCGCTGGACAAGGAGATGCTGCAGGACGCCATCCGGCCGAAAGCTCTGAGGCCTGTCCGGAAGCGCAAGCTGGTCGACGAGATGCGTGGCGAGTGGGACGTTTCGATCCGCCGGGCGTGCGGCGTGTTCGAGATGGACACCTCGACCTACCACTACAAGTCTCGCCGTCCCGGACAGGCCCATCTCGAGCAGCGGATCAGACAGATCCCGCCAAGGTCATGTGCGGCGTTGTCGACCGGTCCGACAGAAAGTTGATCTGGCCAGCAATCAGGCCGGGTCCGGACGGCATCGTACCAGCAGTAACCGCCGGGTGAGGACAACATCACCCCGCCCGCCCAAATGGCTACCTTGTACGAGCTCGCCCAGTCACCGCTCTCAAGACGGCAATTCCAACTGAGACACTACTTGGCTTACTCCCAGAGGCCCTCGGGCATCGGGAGGCCCTTATACTTCGTCTCGTCGATGCGGCACGCGAGCGGAACGTTGTAGCCGTCGAGGACCACTTGAAGCTGCCGGATGTGCTGTGCCATGTGCCACGTCGAACGTTCAAGGAAGTGATGCGACGGCTGCACGCCGTAAAAGGTCTTGACGGTCCAGCTGAACGATTGATCCGAGAGATTCTGCCAATGGCGTCGCAGTCGGGCTGTGATACGGTCGCCGTACTGCCGCACATCCCCGCTCGTCTTGACGTCGTCCGGCGGTGGCGCGTCGAAATACTTGTCGAAGTGTTCCTCGCCGTTTTCAGCATTCTCCAGAAAAGCCTCCGGCACCTGAAAGATATGATATGACAGGCCGTGCAGGGTTCGATTGCGGTTTGGGATTGGAAGCGCCTGCAGATGATCCTGCGGGATCTTGTCGATCATTGTCAGCGCGATATCGCAGAAGTAGAACCAGCGATCCATAAGTTCGGCCGGAGGAAGCCGTTCGAACTTGACGTCCCGGCCAAGGAACTTCGACACATCATCCAGGGACTGCGCGCAGACGAATTCCTTGCCGCGCGAGACGACCGGGAAGCCCAAGGCACCCATCGCCTGAAGATCCGATTCCGCCTGGGGATCCGTCAGAACGTTGACCGACTCGTACGGTACGCCGAGCTTCTTGAGGAACTCCTTCACTTTGACGCAGGAGGAGCAACCCGGCATCCAGAACACGCGCAGCCCATCCGGGACTGCCACAGCGCTGCCAGCTCGTTCGATAGCAGTGCCTTCGATACCCATTTGGCGCTCTCCCAATTGCAACGATGGGGCGAATCTAAGGGACCGCCTGGAAAAGTCCAATTCTGACTTTCTATGGGGGGAGCGGCTAAAGAGATACCTCGGGTGGGGCGGGGATGGGCGAGACGCCTTGCCAGTGGCCACCCTCGATCAGGTCGCGAACTGCCGCTTTCAGAACGGTTGCTACGGCATCGAAAGCGGGATTGCGCTGCGCCACTTCCGAAAAGCAGAGGGCAACCGTCCGGATCAGTTGGGCGTCCTCAAACCGGCGGTAAGTCAAGTTTGCTTCGCGATTGCCGTCATAGAGCGCCGACCACGGCAGGATTGTGTTGGCGATGCCCGACGCAACCGCCCGCCTGAGGGTGTAAATCGTGTCGATTTCGCCAACGGTGGTGATATTCAGCCCGCGCTGCTTAAACGCCTCGTGCACAACCCGCTGGATTCCACTACCTGGGCCCGGCAGCAGCAATGCAGAGCGAGCGGCATCCGCGAGGCTGATCGGACCCGTCGCCGCGTCGGAGGTCACGTAAAATAGCTCTTCCAGCAACAGTGGTTCCACCGCAAGTCCACGCTGAGGATAATCAGCGAAGAGGATAGCGATATCGAGACGGCCGTTGTCCAGCAGTTCGCGAAGCAGCGAACTGTTGCCGTCAACCAGGTGAAGAAGGATTTGCGGATAGGCGGTCCGCACCCGAACGAACAGCTCGTAGCCTAGGATTGCTGCAAGTGCTGCCGGAAAGCCGATCGCGACATGTCCCGAGGGGACCGCCAGCGCGCTCATGGCGTCCTGTTTGGCAAACGCCACATGTCGGAGGATCGATTCGGCATGTCGATAGAGAACGGTTCCGGCCTCGGTTAGAACGATGCCTTTGGGACCGCGCGTGACCAACTGTTTATCCAATTCGGCTTCCAGACTTGCCAAATGATGACTGATTGCGGATTGCGCGACATGAAGCTGATCCGCCGCGCGCGAGAGGCTCCCGGCTTGGACGATCCCGACAAAGTACCGCAGTTGACGAAGGTCCATCGAAATCCGCTGTTTGCGTTCGCATCGCATTGCCGCATGGTGTGCGATTCGCGTCCATCAAGTCTTACGACCCCCAATCTGCTTTATGGATTTGCCCGCTTCTAAGAAGCTTCCTATCCAGACCGCTCGTGTTGAACTCTACACGGCCGCAGACCTTCGACAAAGGCCGACCGATGTGACACGATCCTGCTTGGT
>CAMDOT010000373.1 GCA_945903635.1 Rhizobium sp. Q54
TTTCAGTCCAGCCGCTTCTGCCATCCGCTGCGGAATAGCTTAGCTAGCGTGTGTAGTCTCTGTGTAGCTCTAGTAATGTGGGTATAATGCAGTGAAGGCGCAATTTTATTGTATATTGACGTGCTTTTTGAGTCAGGCGCGTCTACCAGTTCCGCCACGGGGGCACGCTCTCGCGCGCCGCGAATAAAGCCTAGGGGGGGAACGGGGTCAACGCTTGCCGGCCCGGAATTCGTCCGGTCTTATGCGCGGCAAATGCATCCCTACGTCTACGCCCGTAAAAACCCCGACAAACCGGCCTACATCATGGCCTCGAGCGGCGAGACGGTGACCTATAGCCAGCTCGACAGCCAGTCCAACCGCATCGCCCAGCTTTTCCGCTCGCTCGGCCTGAAAGCCGGCGACCACATCGCCCTCTTCCTCGAGAACCATGCGCGTTATTTCGAGATCTGCTGGGGCGCCCAGCGCTCGGGGCTGATCTACACCGCCATCAGCTCGCGCCTCACAGCGGAAGAGGTCAGCTACATCGTCGACGATTGCGGCGCCAGGCTCTTCGTCACCTCGAAATACCTCGCCGACAAGGCCGCCGCCCTCGCACCGCGCATGAAGGGCGTCGCCAACCGCTTCATGCTCGACGGCACGATCGCCGGCTATGAATCGTGGGAAGCGGCCATCGCACACCGCCCCGCGACGCCGATCGCCGACCAGACCGCGGGCCAGGACATGCTTTATTCATCGGGCACCACGGGACGGCCCAAGGGCGTGCTGCCGGTGGTCGAGCCGCAGCCGATCGATTTCGACAATCCGTTGCTGGCGATCACACGCAAGCTCTACGGCATGGACGAGAACACCGTCTATCTCTCGCCGGCGCCGCTCTATCACGCGGCTCCCTTGCGCTTCAACATGAGCGTCATGCGGCTGGGCGGCACCTCGGTGATCATGGAGCAGTTCGATTCGGAGGAATATCTGCGGCTCGTCGAGAAGCATCGCATCACGCATACGCAGGTCGTGCCGACGATGTTCGTGCGCTTCCTCAAGCTGCCCGACGAGGCGCGTCTCAGGCATGACGTGTCGTCGCTCAAATGCGCTATTCACGCCGCCGCCCCCTGCCCGATCCCGATCAAGGAGAAGATGATCGAGTGGTGGGGCCCGATCGTGTGGGAATATTACGGCGGCACCGAGGGCAATGGCCTCACCATGTGCAACTCGGCCGAATGGATGGCGCACAAGGGCACGGTCGGCCACGCCGTGGTCGGCAAGGTCAGGATTTGCGACGACAACGGCACCGAGCTGCCGACCGGCGTGTCGGGCACGGTCTATTTTGCCGACGGCCGGCCGTTCGAATATCACAACGACCCGAAGAAGACCGCCGAGTCGCGCCACGCCAAGGGCTGGACGACCCTCGGCGACGTTGGCTACCTCGATGCCGACGGCTTCCTGCACCTGACCGACCGAAAGGCCTTCATGATCATCTCGGGCGGCGTGAACGTCTATCCGCAGGAATGCGAGAACCTGCTGATCGGCCATCCCAAGGTGATGGACTGCGCCGTGTTCGGCGTGCCCAACGACGATTTCGGCGAGGAAGTGAAGGCCGTCGTCCAGCCGCGCGAGATGAAGGATGCAGGCCCAGCACTTGCCGAGGAGCTGATCGCCTACTGCAAGCTGCACCTCGCCGCCCTCAAGTGCCCGCGCACGGTCGACTTCGAGGCCGAGCTGCCGCGCCACCCCACCGGCAAGCTCTACAAGCGCCTGCTGCGCGACCGCTACTGGCAGGGCCGGACGAGCAAGATCTAGAACTTTCTTCGCCCGTCAACGGGGGAGGAAAGCCTTTCGCTATGGACTCCTGTCGACTAACCTTCTATACGGTTAGTCGATCGACGGAGGCTTTCCATGAGCAACGATACGCTGCGCGCGCTCAACGCCAGGTTCATCCATAACTTCATCACCAACGACGTGCCCTCGCACGACGCCATCCTTCACAAGGTAGGTCTCTTGGTCGCTGTATATTGCAATTACTCACAGTAATTCAATAGGTTATACACTATTCGTCAGCGTCTAAAAAAGCGCGGGGAAGCACTGGGGAAGCACGCGGCGCGATGTCGCGCCCTTTGCCTCTACGTCCGAGAATTGCCCTCGCTCCGCGCTCAGCGCACCAATTCAGCGCCTGTTAGCAAGCTACGGCTTCCACACCACAAATGACTGGGCACTTTCGGCGGCATGCTTGCCAGCACTTACCTTACCGTCGAGCCGGCTCGCCATTCCCACGCCGGCTGACAGTCGTGCGCGTGCACCCCGAGATTGGCCGCCTTCGCCTCGGCCTCCTGCACAACGTAGCAGTCAGAGAGCGAAGGGCAGTCAGAGAGCTAGAAGTCAGAGAAGTCAGAGAGCTAGGAATGAAGTTAGTTAACCGCCAGCGGCGCTCAGTCTGCATTGTTTTCGCGGCGCATGAAAGGTTCTAAACGCAGATCATCTGAACGATGCCGATGCCCCGCCCGATGGCTGATTTACACGCACAAACCGTTCGACCACTTCCAGGACACCGCGCCGAAGGATGACCACCGGCACCACCCGCTGCGACCGTCCCGGCCCCCCGCGATACCTGGCACCTGTTGCCCCGAACAGGGTTGCGTCGACGGTCGCCCAGCTTACCTGTCGCCCCGAATGCGCAATCGATAGTCCCACGCCTTCTCACATTGATGCGCGTGGACACCCAGCCTCGCAGCCTTGGCTTCAATTTCCTGGGTCACATAGTCTCGAGAGTACCGGACGAACGCCCACGCCATGCCAGAGCGCACCATCTCAGCAGATAAATTCACGTCGTCGGCAAAGCACAGCGCGACGGTGCGCCCATAGCGGTCCAAGGTCACGTCAAAGCACTCGATGCTACGTCCGCGCACGAGGTCAACCATCGTCTTGGTCGCTTCTTTGCCCGCCTCCCAACCGTCAGCGCATGTCTGTTTTGTTTCCGGCGCGTCGATGCCCCAAAGGCGATAGGTGCGGCCTTTGTGTTTGATGGTGTCGCCGTCAACGACGGTTTGTGCCGAGGCTGGGAGCACGAGCATGAGAATTGTAACGAAAACGATTCGTAGCATTTCCGTATTCCAGTGCCGGGCCCCAAACCGGAATGCTGCCATGCTGGAATGTATCGTCAATTCCACACTCATGGCACACTGCGGTGGGGGAAATGCCATGCGCCTGGTGAAGCTGCTGCTGGTTCTATTCGTGTGCGCCGCAGGACCTGCGGTAGCGGGACCATTCGAGGATGGGGTATCTCCACGCCTTCTCGGGCGGGCGGGAGGCTCGTCAGGGGATCGGTGACTGGATGGTCTTCTACAATCACCGGCGCCCTCATGCCGCGCATGGCGGCGAGACACCCGTCAGGGTATATCGAAACCGGCTGTC
>CAMDOT010000374.1 GCA_945903635.1 Rhizobium sp. Q54
GGCATCGATGCTGCGACGGCCAGGGACGCAGCCCTGGTTCAGGCCGACAAGCCGGGCAATCTGCTGCTGAACGGCGGCGTGACGCGAGGCGATGCCGAGCGGATCTTCGCGCAATGCGCGGCGGTGGCCGAAGGCGTCTTCGAGACCGCTTTTGTCGAGCACGCCTATATCGAGCCCGAAGCCGGCTGGGCGCGGCGCGTCGGCGACCGCATCGAAATCCACGCCTCGACCCAGACGCCCTACATGGACCGCGACGAGGTCGCGAGCGTGATGCGCCTGCGGCCCGACCAGATCCGCATCGTGCCGACGGCTTGCGGCGGCGGCTTCGGAGGCAAGCTCGATCTTTCGGTCCAGCCGCTGATCGCGTTGGCGGCCTGGAAGTTCGGCCGGCCGGCCGCGCTGGTCTACACGCGGCCCGAAAGCATGGCGGCCTCGACCAAGCGCCACCCCGCGCGCGTCACCGCCAAATTCGGCTGCGATGCAGCCGGCAAGCTTCTGGCCTGCGACGTCACGGCCACCTTCGACACCGGCGCCTATGCCTCGTGGGGGCCGACCGTCGCCAACCGCGTGCCGGTCCATGCCATGGGTCCTTATGCCGTGCCCAACGTGCGGACCTGGGGCGAGGCGTTCTTCACCAACGGTCCGCCCGCCGGCGCCTTTCGCGGCTTCGGCGTGCCGCAGGCCGCCATCGCCCATGAGGCGATGATGGACGAACTCGCCGACACACTCGCCATCGACCGACTGGAGTTTCGCGTGCGCAATGCCCTGCGCGCCGGAGACACCACGGCGACGGGGCAGAAGCTCGAGCACTCGGCGGGGCTGGTTGCCTGCCTCGAAGCGCTGCGGCCGCACTGGAAGCGCGCACATGCGGACGCGGCTTCGTTCAACGGGACCCGCGGCACCATGCGCCGCGGCGTCGGTGTCGGCTGCATGTGGTACGGCATCGGCAACACCTCGATGTCGAACCCCTCGACCATGCGCGTCGGGTTCGGCAAGGACGGCGCGCTCACGCTCTACAGCGGCGCGGTCGATATCGGGCAGGGCAGCAATACCGTGATGATGCAGATCGCCGCCGATGCGCTTGGCCTGCCGCTGGCGCAGTTCCGGCTGGTGGCCGGCGACACCGACCTGACGGCCGATGCCGGCAAGAGCTCGGCCTCGCGCCAGACCTTCGTGTCGGGCAAGGCGGCCGAGCTGGCCGGCCTCGACCTGCGGCGGCAGATCCTGCGACTGGCCAATGCCGGCCCCGGGGCGACGCTGGCGCTCGAGGGGACCGCTCTCACGGTGCGCGATGGCGGCACGGTGCGCCGGCTTGATCTCAGCCTCACCGGGCCGCTGATGGGCGAGGGCACCTTCGATCCGCCGACAACGCCGCTCGATGCCCAGGGCCAGGGCGTGCCCTACGCGAGCTACGCCTTCGCCGCCCAGATGGCCGAGGTCGAGGTCGATATGGAGCTCGGCACAGTGAAGGTCTTGCGCATGGTGGCCGCCCACGACGTCGGCCGGGCGATCAATCCCACCCTGGTCGAGGGCCAGATCGAAGGCGGCATCGCCCAGGGGCTCGGCCTCGCGCTGATGGAAGAGTACCTGCCGGGCCGCACCGAGAATTTGCACGACTACCTGATCCCGACCGTCGGTGACATGCCGCGGATCGAATGCATCCTGATCGAGGATCGTGAGCCGCTGGGCCCGTCCGGCGCCAAGGGTGTCGGCGAGCCCGGCCTGGTGCCGACCGCGCCGGCGATCCTGGGCGCCGTACATCACGCCACCGGCGTGCGGGCGAGGCGGGTTCCGCTGTTGCCGCACCGCCTGCGCGAGGCCATCGTCGCCCTCCACAAGGGGACCGCAGCATGAGCGACGACATCTCGCTCTCGCAGGCCGAACGCGACGTCGGCATCGTGCGCTGCGACGCCTGCCCGGTGCTGTGCCGCATCCGCCCCGGCCGTCCCGGCGCCTGCGACCGCTATGCCAACGAAGGAGGCAAGCTGGTGCGCGTCGACGCGCTGGTGCTTTTGGCCAAGCCCAATCTCGCGCGCGTGGCCTTCATCGAGGGCAGTGCGGCGTGGCGCGGCGAGCTCGGCAAGGGCGAGGGCGCGTTCGTCACCGGCATCGGCGCCACCACGACCTATCCCGACTACAAGCCGGCGCCCTTCATCGTCTCGTCCAAGCACGACGGCGTCGACATGGTCACGGTCGTGACCGAGGGCATCTTTTCGTACTGCGGTGTGAAGGTGAAAATCGACACCGACCGCTACCTCGGGCCCGAACAGGCGGCGGTGCGGGTGAAGGGCGAGGCGGTCGGCCACGTCACCACGGCCGAGTACGGCTCGCAGATGCTGTCGCTGGGCGGCGTCCATCACCTGACGGGCGGCAGCAAGAAAGAGGGCGTCGTCACCTGCGAGGCGCTGCTGGCGCTGTGCAACCGCGAGGCCGTCGAGCTCACGATCGACGGCGGGGCGACGGTGGTCGTGCAGTCGAACAAGGCGCCGATCGTCAACGGCACGGCCGAGGAGCGCATGCGCGTCGGCTGCGGCTCGGCCGCCATCGGCATGTTCGCGCCGCAATGGAAGGACCATGTCGACGAGGTCATCGTGGTCGACGACCACATCACCGGCGTTTTAAGCGAGCACCAGGGTGGCGCCTTTCTCGACATGAAGCAGGCCGGTATCCGCGTGCGCGGCCGCCGCTCGACGCCGGGCCGCTATTTCCAGGTGGCCGAACCGGGGCTGGGCTGGGGTGGCACCGACGTCGCCGACCCGCTGCAGATCATCGAGAAGATCGACCCCAAGACGGCGTGGCCGGGCCTGCGGTTGCTGATGGTTTCGACCACCGGCGAGCATTCGGCGTGGTTCGAGCTCGACCAGGAACTGAAGCCGCAGCCCGCGCCCATGCCGGCACCGGTCCGCGCCGTCGTCGAGCGCATCGCCGAGAATTGCGAGCCCGCACTCTGCACCGTGCTGTTCATGGCCGGCGCCGGAGGCTCGCTGCGCGCCGGCGTCACGGAAAACCCTGTGCGGCTGACGCGCTCGGTGCGCGATACGCTGACCAAGGTGACGCTGGGTGGCACGCCTGCCTATGTCTGGCCGGGTGGCGGCATCACGCTGATGGTCGATGTCGCACGTATGCCGGAAAAATCCTTCGGCTACGTGCCGACGCCCGCCCTAGTCGCGCCTATCGAGTTCACTCTGCGCGCCGACGATTACGCAGCGCTGGGCGGCTACGCCTCGCGCGCCGTTTCCCTCGAATCGGTGTTGCGCGACAACAAGGTGCGCGTCGACGAGGACGAGCGATGATCGGCCCGCAGACCGCGCGCCTGCCCGACGGCCGCCTGCACCTGCAGCACGGCCCGATCGATCTCGTGATCGAAGCCTTCGGTGGAGTCGAGGAAGT
>CAMDOT010000375.1 GCA_945903635.1 Rhizobium sp. Q54
CTGCGAGACCGCGACGCGTCATATGGGCAGACGTTCCGCGAACGTGTTGAGGCGATGGCCATCGAAGAGGTCGTCACCGCGCCGCGATCGCCGTGGCAGAACGCCTATGTCGAACGAATCATCGGCTCGATCCGCCGCGAATGTCTCGACCACGTCATTATCCTCGACGAGCGTCACCTGCGCCGCGTGCTGTCGGCATACTTTGAATACCACCACCGAAGTCGCACGCATCTCTCGCTCGGCAAGGATTGCCCCGAGCCTCGGTCCGTACAGCCACCCTCTGCCGGCACCGTTGTCGTCTTCCCACAGGTCGAGGGCCTGCACCATTGCTACGAACGTCGCGCGGCTTGAACCCCTTGCGGTGACCGCGCTTGTACCGCCGGCGCGGCGCCGGGCGTGTCGCCGGCCGGCTATTGCGCCGCTCAGAGGCAGGCGCCCTCAGAACCCATGCACGGAGACCGCGTTGCAAGAGAGCGGCGCTCTATTCGATAGCCGAATTTCGTCGACCGCAGTCTTCATCGACAGGATTCCTAGCCGGATGGACTTTTGAGCATGGACAGGCCTCGACGGGCGGGGCATCAGTTGCGCGGCGGCGGCGGGCCATGGGTGTGTGTACTGTCAGTCGGACTGAGCACCAAGATCCACGTCTTGGTCGATGCCCTCGGCAACCCGATCGATTTCCTGCTCACCCCTGGGCAGGCGCATGACCTGCACGGCGCCGATGCCTTCTTGCCCGATCTCGCCGCCGGCACCCTGCTCGCCGACAAGGCCTTCGATGCCGACGCTCGGGTGATCGAGCTACTCGCCGCCGCCAACAAGGTCGCGGTGATCCCGTCAAAGAGTAATCGGACGGTGCAGCGCCACTACGACAAGGAACTCTACAAGGCGCGCCATCTCATCGAGAACTTCTTCTGCAAACTCAAGCAGTTCCGCGCAATCGCAACGCGCTACGACAAAACCGCCCGAAACTTCCTTGCCGCCATCCACCTCGTCGCAAGCCTCATATGCCTCAATTGAGGACACGCCCTAGGCGATTCCCGGCGGCTTCTTGGCCCAGTCATAGCCCTGCCGCGCCTTACCATAGGCATATTCGAACAAGGCACGCATGTAGACAGGATCGAATGGTGCAGGAAGCGGCGCGTCGAAATCACGCTGGATAAAAGCAAGGTTGTAGCCAATGGCGTCCCTTACGGCGTCCTTGTAGATGTTCATCACGTCGTTGTAGCCACCGGTCGCGATCATGGTCGAGATGGCACGCCCCGCTATGTTCAACGTCCGCCGCTCGACGCCTGACCAATCGGGATCGAGCCGCCCATTGCGAATGACGTAGGCATTTGCCGACAATACGGGCTTCCCGGCCGCTATCCGCTCCCGCCGCTGAACGGTAAGCGCTGACGGATAAAGGAAGGTCTGTGCGATCGTGCCACCATCTACATGCATTTCCTGATAGCGCTCATCGCCGACAGAGACGTCGAACATCGTCGGCGGAAAAGCCCCGGGAATGGCCGCAGAGGCCAGCAGCACCCGCCGAACGGTATCCAAGGATCGAGGGTGACCACTCTTGGCGATGGCACCGATGTTCCAGATTACGGGCTGCTGGGCATCCAGATCTGTCGTAGCAATGAACAACAACTTGCCGGAATCGTAGGCTCGAGCAACGTCGGCCAACATCGACTCGTTCACATAGCCGGAGATCAAACCGAACAGCGGGGCATTGTCGGCCATCGCATCGCCGAACAGCGCGACCATCAAATTGCGCGCCTTTAATATCTGCTCAGCCGACACGTCCGTGTAGACGCGGCGCAATTCCCTGTCTCTGGTCGATCCCAGAAATGCGAATGGCGCCGTAAGGGCCCCGGTACTGATCCCGGTAACGAGATTGAAGTCAGGTCGCGTCCCCGCCTCGGTCCATCCGCACAGGAGCCCGGCCCCGAAGGCACCAGCCTCTCCTCCCCCAGAGATAGCAAGAGCTTGCCAACCGGGCAGTTCATCCGGAGATCTGGCTCCCCTCACGTGCGCCTGCCGCATGACCGCCGCTATGAACTCGGCTTCCAGGGGTTTCAGGTCGTGCACCGGGTAGAACCGCTCGTTGGCAAGACCAAGGACGGTCGCTTCCCACGCCCTTCCCGCCGGCACCGGGGCGCCGCGCTCCAGGCTCGCGCAGCCCGGAAGCGCGGAGCTCATTGCCCCGCCGACAAGATATCGGAGCGTCCGGCGCCGATTGACGGAACCGATCATCCCAGGACTACTTGAGCAACTTTAGACATTCGCCTGCTGCCTCCGCGGCGGGCCGTGCGACGGCTTGTGCCATCGATCCGTTCATGACCATGGGACGCACTACCGCCGAAAGGGCGTCCTTGATAATGGTATCGGGTTTCACCGTCGGCGCGGTCTTATCGTAGACCAGTTTGGCATCACTCGACAGGCTGGCGGAACACGCCAGCGCCGAGGCCTGGTCTGCCCGAACCACTGCAGGAATTACAAGTAGCATTGTCGCACAAAATAGACCGATCTTCATTTCACGGATTCCTGTCGGTGTTAGTATACTCTTGGCAATTACTCATATGAATAGAGCTTAGAACGTCCGATTTAGAGAAATTCCAATCGCCTGCGTGAAGACGTTGCCGGTGTAGACGCCAATCAGCGTGCCCGTGTAGGAGTTTCCGCCGCCGGTGCCGGGATTGTTGAAGGGAGAAATGCTCGTTATCGTCTGGGCATTCGGCGCGCTGAAAGCATAGTTGAAGTCGATGAACCAGGAGGGCGAGAGGAAATACGTGACACCGACGGTGGCCGCGGCGCCGAGGGCCCAACTCGTCGTCGAGAAGCTCTGCGGCGTGCCCGAAACGCTGGTGTAGACACCACTGAACGTGGCATAGCCAACGACATCGCTGAGGGTAGTCTTCACCTGCGACAATGACGGTCCAGCGCCTGCATACAAGAAACTCTTCTCCAGCGCATAGCCTACGAACGGCGTGAAGGTCGTCTGATGGTAGACGCCGACGGTGTATCCGCCAGTGATCGATTGGCCTCCGAAAGTCGAGCTACCGCCGGCGGTCGAGGAGCCATACTGGGGAATGATCAGATTCTGCTGTGTCGAGCTGTTGCCAAGGTAGTTGTATAAGAACTTGGTGCCCCAGAGGAAATTGCTGTCACCAAATCGCCGGAAATATCCAAGCTGGAACACAGGGGCAAAGCCGGCAGTGGTGCCGAAACTGGGCTTGATCGGCGGCCCGTCGGCCGTGCCAGACGACGTCTGAACTCCGGCACCGTTAAAGACGTTGGAGATCCCCTTATTGTAGAGCGACTGCGTTCCGAAGTCGGAGAAATTCGCGCTGCCGCCGATACCGACATAGAAAGCGGACTTAGGAATGCCAGTC
>CAMDOT010000376.1 GCA_945903635.1 Rhizobium sp. Q54
TCACCATGACCTCGAGCAGCTCGTCGATGCCGAGGCCGGTCTTGGCCGAGACCATGACGGCTTCGGACGTGTCGATGCCGACCACGTCCTCGATCTCCTTGCACACCCGAGCGGGATCGGCCGAGGGCAGGTCGATCTTGTTCAGGACCGGGATGATCTCGTGATTGACCTCGATCGCGTGGTACGCGTTCGCCAGCGTCTGCGCCTCGACGCCCTGGCTGGCATCGACCACCAGCAGCGAGCCCTCGCAGGCGGCGAGCGAACGGCTGACCTCGTAGGCGAAGTCGACGTGGCCGGGCGTGTCCATCAGGTTCAGGACGTAGGTCTTGCCGTCCTTGGCCTTGTAGTTGAGGCGCACGGTCTGCGCCTTGATGGTGATGCCGCGCTCGCGCTCGATATCCATCGAATCGAGCATCTGGTCGTGGAAATCGCGTTCGCTCACCGCGCCGCAGGCCATCATCAGCCGGTCGGCCAGCGTGCTCTTGCCATGGTCGATATGGGCAATGATCGAGAAATTGCGGATCAACGACAGGTCGGTCATTTCACTTGAACTCTAACCACGCAACACGGCGCCGGTTGCTTTTGCGACAGCCGCGACGATCTTGGCCGACACCGCCTCGATCTCCACATCGGTGAGCGTGCGCTCGACCGGCTGCAGGGTGACGGCGATGGCGATGGATTTCTTGCCCTCGGGCACGCCCTTGCCGGCGTAGAGGTCGAAGGCCCGTGCGCCCGTGATCAGCGCCTTGTCGGCGTTGCGCGCGGCGCGGACGATCTTCTCCGCCTCGACGGCGGCATCGACCAGGAAGGCGAAGTCGCGCTCGACCGGCTGGAAGGGCGAGAGCACCAGCTTCGGCCGCGCCTTGCTGGCTTTCGCCTTGGGCGGCGGCGGGGCGTCGAGGAAGACCTCGAACACCGCAACGGTCTTGAGGTCGGCGGCGGCGGCAATCTCGGGATGCAGCTCGCCGAAATGCGCCATCACGCGGTCGCCAAGCTTGATCGCCCCGGAGCGGCCGGGGTGATACCAGTCGGGCGCACCCGCCTGAGCCGACATGTTCTCGACCGGCGCACCGATGCCGGCCAGCACCGCGAGCGCATCGGCCTTGGCGTCGAAGGCGTCGACCGTGCGGGCGGGGCCCGCCCAGTTGCGCGGCACGGCCATGTTGTGGCGGAGCCCCGCTGCCACGGTGCGCTGCCCGGTGGGGCTCGCGTCCTTGTACTGCGGGCCGACTTCGAACAACGCCGGGTCGGAAAGGCCGCGCGCCTCGTTGCGCGTCGCCGCCTCGATCAGGTTGGGCAGGATCGAGGGCCGCATGGTGTCGAGCGTGGCATCGATCGAGTTCAGCAGCCGCAGGTCGGGTTGGCCGCCGCCGAAGCGTTCAGCCTTCTTGTACGGCAGGAACGACCAGGTGACGGCTTCGTTCATGCCGCGCACGCCGAGCGCCCGGCGGGCCTGTGGCACGCGGCGCTGCATCGGATCGCGCACCGGCTTGGAGGTCGCCGAAAGCCGCGGCAGCGAGGTCGTCGGGATCTTGTCGAAGCCCCAGACGCGGGTCACTTCTTCCACCAGATCGGCCTCGCCCACGATGTCGGGACGCCACGAGGGAACGGCTGCCGTCCACGGACCCTGGCCGTCGACCTTGAAGCCGAGCTTGCCGAGAATGGACGCGGTGTCGGCGCCGGGCACGTCGATGCCGGTCAGCGTTTTCACGCGATCGGGGCGCAGGGTAAAACTCCGCTGCCAGGTCGGCATGACGCCGCTCGACACGGTTTCGCTCGCCTCGCCGCCGCACAGTTCCAGGATCAGCCGGGTCGCCACCTCGGCGCCCCACAGGCAGGACTCGGGATCGATGCCGCGCTCGTTGCGGTAGCGTGCGTCGGAGAGAATGCCGAGCTTACGGCCCGACGCCGCGATGCCGATCGGCTGGAAGTAGGCGGCCTCGAGGAACACCTCGGTGGTGTCGTCGCGCACGCCGGTATCCTCGCCGCCCATGATGCCGCCGATGCCGTGCACGCCCTTGGAGTCGGCGATGATGGAGATCGAGGGGTCGAGCGCATAGGTCTTGCCGTCGAGCGCCAGGATCTGCTCGCCCTCGCGCGCCTGGCGCATGACGAGATCGCCCGCCAGTTTGCCGGCGTCGAACACGTGCAGCGGCCGGTTGAGGTCGAAGGTCACCAGGTTGGTGATGTCGACCAGGGCCGAGATTGGCCGGAGCCCGATCGCCTTCAGGCGGCGCTGCAGCCAGTCCGGCGAGGGGCCGTTCTTGATGCCGCGGAAATGCCGGCCGACCACGATCGGGCAGGGGCTGTCGGGCTTGGCCTCGTAGCCGTGCGTCCACTTGATCGGGCTCGCGTAGCCGCCCTTGATCCTGTCGGTCTTCACGGGCTTCAGCGTGCCGAGGCCGGCGGCCGCGAGATCACGGGCGATGCCGTGCACACCCAGGCAATCGCCGCGGTTGGGCGTTGCCTTGATCTCGATCACCGCGTCGTCAAGGCCGAGCGCTTCCGCCGCCGGCTGGCCGACCACCGCCTCGGGCGCCAGGTCGATGATGCCGCTATGGTCGTCGCCCAGCTGCAGCTCGCGCGAGGAGCAGAGCATGCCGTTCGATTCCTCGCCGCGGATCTTGCTCGCCTTCAGCAGCATGTCGGTGCCGGGGATATAGCTGCCGGTCGGCGCGAAGATGCCCTTCATGCCTGTGCGCGCGTTGGGCGCGCCGCATACGACCTGGACGATGTTGCCCGCGCCGGTGTCGACCTTGCAGACGCGCAGCCGGTCGGCGTTGGGATGCTGGATCGCCTCGACAACGTAGCCGACCACGAAGCCTTTCAGCGCCTCGGCCGGATTGGTGATGCCCTCGACTTCTAGGCCGAGCATGGTCAGCGTGTCGCGCACCTCGGCGAGCGTTGCCTTGGTGTCGAGATGTTCCTTCAGCCAGGAGAGCGTGAACTTCATCGTACGGCCTCCAAAGCGGAGAAGCCGTAGTGGCGCAGCCAGCGGAGGTCGGCGTCGAAGAACGAGCGCAGGTCGGGGATGCCGTACTTGAGCATGGCGATGCGATCGATGCCCATGCCGAAGGCGAAGCCCTGGTAGACGGCGGGATCGAGCCCGCAGTTCCGGATCACGTTGGGATGGACCATGCCGGAGCCCAGGATCTCCAGCCACGAATCGCCGGCGCCGATCTTGAGTTCGCCGTCCTTCCACGAGCAGCCGATGTCGACCTCGGCGGAGGGCTCGGTGAAGGGGAAGTAGGAGGGGCGGAAGCGCAGCGGCAGGTCGTCGATCTCGAAGAAAGCCCGGCAGAAGTCGACCAGGCAGCCCTTGAGGTGGCCCATGTGCGTCGTGCGGTCGATCACCAGGCC
>CAMDOT010000377.1 GCA_945903635.1 Rhizobium sp. Q54
CCCGACGTGGACCCATATCGCGATTTACATCGTGCAACCTGTGCGTCCGTCGTGATCTGTTGTTGGCGCATCGATGGGAAGAGGACTTCTCTGATGCCACTCGCAGTGATGGGTATTCATGCGCAGCGCGGCATGCAGGAAGAGATCGGGAAACGGCTTTCCGCGCGGCACCTCGGAGGCGCTGAAGATGCGACCTTCGCAGAACTCCCAAAGCCCGGTGAGACCGAGGGTGAAGCGCATCTTCTCCAGCGCGCCCGAACTCGCGATACAGGTTTCGATGCCCGCCGCCTTCAAGGCCAGCGCCGCATCCTTCACGCCGGCGACGGCCTTGAGCGGCGCATCGCGGAAGCCCTGGTAGGTGACGGCTTGCATGGTCTCGAGGAAATCGTCGGGCAGCTTGCGGCCGATCTCGGCCTCGCAGATCTCGAGCGCGGATTTCAGCGAGCGGCCCATCAGGCGGCGCATCGTCTCCTCGACGCTCCAGTCGAGTCCGTGCGGTTTCAGCGCCTTGGAAAAGCTCGCGTTGGCGATCGGCTCGCTGTCGACCAGCACGCCGTCGCAGTCGAAGATCACCAACATGTCATCCTGAGCGCAGCGAAGGATCTCGCAGTCGTTTCAAACACGGAAAGTCCTCGCGTGACGTAAGCGTGAGATCCTTCGCTGCGCTCAGGATGACAGCTGTGTCTAGTACGGCCTGTCGCCGGCGACGGTGACGCGGTTGCCGCTGCGCGCGTGCGGCCAGTAATCCCACATGGCGCGGTGCTGGACGCAGCGGTTGTCCCAGAAGGCGATCGAGTTCTCCTGCCAGCGGAAGCGGCACTGGAACAGCGGGTTTTCCATGTGCTGATAGAGGTAGTTCAGGATGCCGTCGCTCTCGTCGCGCGGCACGCCGACCAGGCCGCGGGTGAAACCGCGGTTCACATAGAGCCCCTTCTTGCGCGTCACCGGATGCGTGCGCACCACAGGATGCTCGGCGCGCGGATATTTTTCCTTCTCGGCGACGTTGGAATTCTTGTAGAGGCCGCGATAGACGGACTCGCCGTCGTGGATGGCTGTCATGCCGTCGAGATAGACCTTCATGCGGTCCGACAGCGCGTCGTAGGTGGCATACATCGAGGCGAACAGCGTGTCGCCGCCCTTGGGCGGGCACTTCTTGATGTAGAGAATGGAGCCCATCGGCGGCTCGACGTCGCAGCTCACGTCAGTGTGCCAGCCCTCGCCGTTGGCGCGCGGGCTGTCCTTGTCGGCATGGATGACCATCAGCTCGGGCAGGCCAGGCTCGTGAGGTGCTGCGGGATGAAGATGGAGTTCACCGAACAGCCGGCCGAACGCCAGGTGCTGGTCCGGCGTTATGTGCTGGTCGCGGAAGAAGATGACCGAGTTCTCCGCCAATGCGCGGTGCACCTCGTCCTGCTGGCGGTTGGAGAGCGGCGTGGAGAGATCGATACCTGCGATCTCGGCGCCGATGATGGGCGTCAGCTTGTCGACGCTGATGGTCTCATAGGGCGCGCTTTCTTCGGCGACGTGACGGATGCGGGGGCCCTTGTTGCCGCGTAGCGAACCTTCCATGGCTGCCTCCTACTCCACCTTTATATTGGCACGACGAATGATCTTGCCCCAGCGTTCCTTCTCCGAGCGCTGGAAGACGTCAAATTCCTCTGGGGACGTCAGCTTGGGCGCCCATCCGGCGGAATCAAGCCGCGCCGCCACATCGGGAGACGCGGCAGCCTTGCGAATATCGGCGTTGATCCGGGCGACAATTCCAGGTGGCGTGCCACGGGTAGTGTAGAAGCCGGTCCAGGTCGTCAGCAGCACGTCGGGCAGGCCGGCCTCGGCGGCGGTCAGTAGGCCAGGCAACAGCGCATAGCGTTCGGTGTCGGTGACCAGCAGGCCCTTCAGTGCGCCGCGGTCCATGGCGATCTTGGCGTTCACCGTGTCGATCATCATGAAGGTCAAAAGGCCGCTCTGCAGGTCGGGGATCGCCTGCGGATTGCTCTTGTAGCCGATGTAGACGACGTCGACGCCTGCCGCCGCCTTGTAGAGCTCCGACGCGATGCGCGCCGGCAGCGCGCCCGCACCGTAATTGTGCTTGCCGGGTTCGGCTTTCAGCTTGGCCGTCAGCTCGGCTGCCGACGTGATCGGGCTGTTCTTGTCGACCAGCAGCACGAAGGGCGAGGTGCCGAGCCGTGAGATCGGCGCGAAGCTTTCCATCGGATCGTAGGGCAGCGTGTCGTAGATCGCGGGATTGACGACCTGGGTCATCGCCGAGGTGACGAAAATGGTGAGCCCGTCCGGCTTGGCGCGCGCCACATACTCAGCGGCCGGAAGGCCGTTGCCACCGCCCTTGTTCTCGACCACCACCGCCTGGTTCCACATCGCCGACAGCCGCTCGGCATAGATGCGCGCGCCGAGATCGGTGGCGGCGCCGGCGGGAAACGGCACGATCATGGTGACGCGGCCCGGCGGCCAGCTCTGCGCACGCAGCACGGCGGGAGCCGCCAATACCAGAGCAGCAAACATGAAATGCCGACGGCGCATCTTTCCTCACTTCATTGCGGAGACTATAGCGTGGACAGCGACAGTGGGGCAAACATGACGACCTTCGATGCCATCGCCACGCAAACCGTGCGCACGGCCGGCCACCTCGAGCCCGCCTTCGTCCATGCGCTGGATATCGAGATCGCCAGGCGCAAGCTCGCCGGCCGCAAGAAGAAGCCCAACATCCTGATCTTCCTGATGGACGATGTCGGCTGGGGCGATTTCGGCTGCTATCGCGGTGGTGTCGCGGTCGGCGCACCGACACCCAATTTCGACAGGCTCGCCCGCACCGGCCTGCAGCTCACCTCGTGCTACTCCGAGCCCTCCTGCTCGCCCTCGCGCGCCACCCTGATGACCGGCCGAGTGCCCAACCGGCACGGCCTGCATCGCCCGCCGATGTACGGCGAGCCGGGCGGCCAGGTCGCCGGCAATTGAGTTTAGATAGTCAGGCGGCATGTCATGTTCGATCCAGTGCCCCGAAGCGTTTCGTACCAACGCGACCGCAGGCAATTCTCGCGATCTCACTGCACTGAATATCCGCTCGTGGATCCGATCCTGAAGTCAGACGCCGCCTCGTGCGCGCTCGCCTTCGCCTCGCCGCTGGCCTGCTGCCACTCCGCATAGAGCCGTGCACCGATACGGGCATGCGCACGATGGCAGCGAGAATCATTCCGGTTGGCTACGTCCTGTCCGATGAAGCGATCAAGGAAATCGTCAACTCCAATCCGGAGTGTGCAGCAATAGTTTTGCTGCTCTGCATCCGGACGTGGGGCGGCGCGGCG
>CAMDOT010000378.1 GCA_945903635.1 Rhizobium sp. Q54
GGGGTCGAGTTGCAGGTGGCAGCGGCGCCCGATTGCCCAGCGGCACAGCTCGGGCACAGTAGAGATTGCCGCTATGGCCGCAAATCTGCCCGTCTGGCGCGTTTCCGCTGGGATGGCCCCGCGTGCCGGCCGGGAGTGCCGAGCCCACGCCTTGCTAGGATTTACCGCTGCCGCACAGGCAACAAAAAAGGCCCGGCCACCCGCAAGGGCAACCGGGCCAGGTGGGGGAGGAAACGCCGACCGGAGCCGGACCGGAGCCGGGCGGATCGTGCGGGGAATGACGCCCGCGCGATTTCTGAAATACGCAATTAAATTACTGTTTTCGGCGCTTGCGATCTGCTGCCCAATGTCCTAATTACTGGACATGCAGAGGGCGATCAGGCCCGGCAGATCAAGGGCAGGAGGCCCGGACAAATGACCATCTCCACATACCTGACGGATAACTCCAACTGGATCGACGAACGCTCTGCCGCGGCAATCACGCAGGTGACCGACGCACAGTGGCCCGCGGTGCTGGCCGCGCTCGACGAATACAGCGGCGGAGCAACTGACCCCGGCATCGACTGCAACGTGGCAATCACGCACGAGACGCTGGCCGATTTCGACGACGCCCGCGCCAATCACTGGAGCGAGCGCGGCAGCCGTGACGAGCACAATTTCGACGGCATCGCGGCCATCAAATACGAGCGGTTCCAGCTCGCGCGCGGTCAAGAGCGCCGCGACATGGTTGTGCTCGATCTTGGCGACGTGCGCCTCTCGCTGTATTAAGGAGGCCGAGAGATGACCCGCACTATCATCACTGTCCGCGCGCACGGCCTCGACTTCCGCGCCATCCTCAAGGCTGACGAGACATGGGAGGAGGCCGCCGACCGTGCGGCCCGCAAGATCAAAGGCGTCCAGCGCGTGATGTGGCGCGTGGACTGCTACGAGGACACCACGCCCCGCCGCTATCACTACGAGGGCACGCTGCTCGGCACGGCACAGCGTCGTCACGGTGGCAGCCCGGTGCTTGGCCGCTGCTCGACCATAGTGAGCGGACGCATCAAGGACCGCCTGCCCGTCATCGATGACGCGGCTGTGCTTGGTTGGGCCGAATGACCACCGCTCTCCTCCGCGAAGCCGGCGAGGCTTTATTCGGGCCTCGCTGGCAATCCGAAATGGCCCGCGCGCTGGACATATCAAACCGCACCATGCGCCGCTGGGACGAGGGATTGTATCCCGTGCCGCCTGCCGCGTGGGCCGACATTCGCGCGCTACTGCGTGACCGTCGCATGGCAATGGCCGTCGTGCGGCGGAAATTGCCGCGCGCTTAGCCTCGAGGCTGGCCCGGCGTAAAACAGTAGACCGCGCCCATCTTCTCGCAGAGATGGTTTCGCCCATCGCCTGCATAGTCGGTAGGCAGCACGCGGCCGGGCGGGATCGTCAGCCAGTTGATGCCGTCCCACGCGCGCCATAGGCCATCGTCGCCCATATAGGCCCGCGTCGGTCGGCAGTCGGAATCGTTGCAGCACGATAGGGCGGGATTGTCTGGCGCGGTCCAATCACTATACGGCCCGTGCGCGCGAACAGGCCGCACGAGCGCCACCGCCACCGCCCATATGGCGAGCGCGACGACGACTGCCGTGGCGAAGTTGCGGACGTTCATTGCCCGCTCACCCAACCGGCGAGCGCTGCATGCCGCGCTTTGCAGTCGAGATAGGCTCGCGCCACCCGCAACCGCTCCGCCGCCACCTCATTGTCGCTGCCGCCGATCGGCGCCAGCACCGGGTCAGCGCACGGCAGGAGCAGCGATGCGTCCGGGGTCCGCTTGACCGCCAGCACCGAAGAGCTCCCGCATGCCGCCGTCAGCAGCACGCATGGCAGGGCTATCAGCACACTGGCGAGTGATCGGAGCGGCATAGATTCTCTCCGTGACGGTGATGACCTTGGCCTCGGTCTTGGTCAGCGTGTCGGCGAGCTTCGCCACCGCTTCAGCGCTGCGCCTGGCGTCATCCTCGCGCACGGCAATCACCGCCTCGGCGTTGGCGAGCTTTAGCTTTGCGGTGCCGAGTTGCCCGTACAGGCCCCATATGACCAAGCCGGCCACGGCAAGCGCCGCATAGGGCGCGAGGCGGAGCGCCAGAGGGCCGAAAAGCGCGAGCACTACTCGAGCCCGTAGCGCGTGCCGGCGCCGTCGATGGTGAGCACCATGCGACGCGGCTGCGGCGACCAGGCAATGTGTACCCACGCGCGAAACTCGTGGATGAGCTGGTCGAATACGATGTCGCTTTGGCCGATCTCGCGGGCGACCTCGAGGGGCGAACCGAAGGCGGGGCAGGAGAAGTCGGCGGCGCAGCCCAGCATGTGGGCGCTGTTGGCGGCACCGCCCACGGCGCGGTTGACCAGTGGCGCGCGATAGCCGCTCGACACCAGGATCGGTTTGCCGAGAAGCGCGCGGACCTGCTCAAGCAATTGCGCCGTGCGGCGGAGCGCGTCCACCATCTCGGGCGATGGCGTGTTGTCGATGCCCAGGCGAGCGGCGGTCTGCGAAGCGGTGAGTTCGGCCAATGTAAAATGATCGCTAAGTCGCATGTTGGCCTCGCCGGTCGTTCACCGCCGCCCAAATCAATACGGTCACGAGCGCCGGAATCAGTATCCAGCGCGACGCCGGCCAGCCAGGCGGCGCATACTGCCAGGCGTCGAGGGCTTCCCACGCCAGCGCGCCAGCCAAAGCGGTGTAAGTCCACCACAAAAGCGCGCAGGCGCAGCGGTGACGGCCGCGCTGCAAAGCAAAGATCGCGAACATGCCGGCCAAGCACACCGCGATGTAGGCGATCTGGATCAGCCACACCGCGATCACCGCGGCGGCCCGCGCCATAAAGACCACAGCCAGGCAAACGCGGCCTGGGGATCGGTGCGCCATTTCTCGCCAAACGTGCCCAGGCCGGCCAAGATGTTCGCGCCAAGAAACGCGATCACCAGCGCCAGGATGCGCTCTTGCTTGTGACTGGCTCCTAGCCATTCGGTGACGCCAGGCGTCGCGAAAAAGCTAAGCCCCCAGGACGAGATCATGGCGATAGCGCGCGTCAACGGCGTTGAATCTACAAGCGTCCGCAGCGTCAGCAGCGAGCCAACCGCAGCCGCGGCCATCGTCCAGAACGAAACGCCGGAGCCCGGCAGCGGATCGCTCATGTCGGCCATTGACCTACTCCCAGCCGATTGATGCGTCGATGGCATCGACCTCGGCAACGGTGCGCGCCGCGGCGAGCGCATCCTTGAGGTCGCGCGCGTTGAGCGTGAGCGCGGTGACGCGGTTTTGGGCGGCTACCGCGAACGTCC
>CAMDOT010000379.1 GCA_945903635.1 Rhizobium sp. Q54
CGAGGTAGTCAAGGATTTCGGCACGTTCCGCAGGCTTCACCGGCGGCATGCGATGTCTTTCGATCATCAGGTCGATGCTCGAATCCCAGAGATCGCGCGTCAGGCCTTGCGCCTTGATCAGCGCCACGCCGTGGCAGGCGGTGCAGGTATAGAAGGTGATCTCGCGGTTCTTGCCCTCGGGCAGGTCCTCGATCTTGTCGTTGTGTGGCGGCGGCTTGCCCTTCTCGGCGTCGGCGACGGCAGCCGGCGCCGACACGACCGGCGGCATATACGTCGGCTGCGGGTCGCGCAGGGCGCCGGCACGATCTGTGGCGACGAGAAGGAATACCGCCGTCAGCGCAATGACGACGACGTGCGTGATCGTAAGCTGCTTCAAGACTCGACGAGCACGCGGATGCGGTTGAGCGGGTTGGCACCGTAGCCCTGCGGGTTCCAGTTGGCCGCGACGAAGGGCTGGGTGACGCCCTTGCTGTCGGTAGCCTTGGCCCAGACCTCGTAGTAGCCGCCCGTCGGCAGGTCGATCGATGCCGTGAAGCGCTGCCAGGCGAACTTGTTGACTGGCGCATCGACCTTGGCCGGCTTCCAGGTGACGCCGTAGTCGGTCGAGATGTCGACCGTCTTGATGTCGAAATCGCCGGCCCAGGCATGGCCACGCAGGTCGAGCTTCCTGGATGTGAGCTTGGTACCGTCGGCCGGGAAGGTGATGACCGAGCGCACCGGCATCGATTCCAGGATCGCCATGTCCTTGTCGTTGCCCTTGCTGCCGGGCACGATCGGAGTCTTCGGCACGCGGTAGGAGAAGCCGCCCATGCCCGGGCCGTCATGCTCCTTGTCGCGCACCCAGATGCGCGTCAGCCACTTGGTCGACGACGAGGCCGGCCAGCCCGGCACCACGAGCCTCACCGGCGCGCCGTGGATCAGCGGCATGTCCTTGCCGTTCAGCTTGAAGGCAATCAACGTGTGCTCTTCCATCGCCTTGGCGATGGGAACGCCGCGCGAGATCGTGGGCTTGTCAGTCTCGCCTGCCAGCGTCGGATCGGCGCCGTAGTGGCCGGTGTATGTCGCCGAGGATTTCAGGCCCGCGGCCTTCAGCACGTCGGCCAGGCGCACGCCGGTCCACATCGGACAGCCCGCGCCGCCGTTGGTCCACTGGTTGCCGCGCGCCTCGGGCGAAAAGAAGGAGCGGCCGTTGCCGCCGCATTCCAGCATGAGTTGGTAGGTGACGCTGGGGAAGCGGGTCATCAGCTCGCCGGCCGTGATCTCCAGCGGCGTGTTCACCTCGCCGTCGATCTTGATCTTCCACGCCTTGGGATCGCCGCTGACCTCGGGGACCTGGCCGTTGTTGCGGATGAACAGCTTGTCGGTGGGCGTGATGGCATCGTCGAGCAACTCGGCCTGCGTCTCGGCGACCAGCGGCTTGTCGCCCAGCACCGCGAGCTTGGCCTTGCCGTCCATTTCGAGAAGTTTCGGGCCCTTCGAGGCGGCGGCGGACGCCGTCCCCTGGGCCAACGCCGCCCCGGCGGGCGCCAGCGAAGCACTGACTGCGGCCATTCCGACCCCCTTCAGTACATTACGGCGTGACGCTTTCCCGGTTCCCGATCGCAGCATATTTTCCTCCCTGAGGGAGGGTTTTTAGCTCAATTTTTCCTGCGCGTCAGCCAACTCGACAGGATCAGTGCACAGGCCGCCACGGCGACGACCACGGTGGCCAGCACGTTGATCTGCGGGTCGACGCCCAACCGCACACTGGAATAGACGCGCATCGGCAAGGTCTGCGACTGCGCGCCGGCCACGAACTGGGTCAGAATCAGATCGTCCAACGACAATGTGAACGCGAGCAGCCAGCCCGAACCGACGGCCGGCGCGATCAGCGGCAACGTCACGGTGCGAAACGTGACCCACGGCGTGGCACCGAGATCCATCGCTGCCTCTTCCAGCGAGCGGTCGAAATCGGCCAGCCGCGCCTGGACGACGATGGCCACGAAGGAGATGGAGAAGGTCGTGTGGGCGATGGCGATGGTGAGGAAACCGCGGTCCGGCCCACCGAACAGGCGCTCGGCGCCGACGAACAGCAGCAGCATGGAGATGCCCATCACCACTTCGGGCATCACCATGGGGGCGATGATCATGCTGCCGAACAGGCTGCGTCCGGGGAAATTCGGCGCGCGGGCCAGCGCATAGCCCGCGGCGAGGCCGATGAGCGCCGCGGCCGTGGCGCTGACCACCGCGACGCGGAGCGACAGCCAGGCCGCCCGCAGCATCGCCTCGTTGGCGAAGAGCGCGCTCCACCATTTGGTCGAGAAGCCACCCCACACCGTGACCATGCGCGACTCGTTGAACGAATAAAACATCACCAGGGCGAGCGGCAGATAGAGGAAGGCATAGCCGAAGCCCAGCATGGTGAAGGCGAAGCGGGCGCGGCCGATCATGGGTCACGCCTCATGTCCGCCGCTCCAGGCTGCGCGCCTGCTGGCGCTGGAACAGGGCGATGGGGCCGACCAGCAGCACCAGCAGGCAGATCGCCACGGCGGAGGCTAGCGGCCAGTCGGCGTTGGTGAAGAACTCGTCCCACAGCACCTTGCCGATCATCAGCGTCTGGGTGCCGCCCAGCAGGTCGGGGATCACGAATTCGCCGACGGCGGGAATGAACACCAACAGGCAACCGGCGACGATGCCGGGCAGCGACAGCGGCAGCGTGATGGTGAGGAACGCGGCGATCGGCCGTGCGCCGAGATCGGCGGCGGCCTCGAGCAGGCCCGAGTCCAGCTTCTCCAGAGTGGCGTAGAGCGGCAGTACCATGAAGGGGAGGTAGGCGTAGACGATGCCGAGCAGGATCGCCCATTCGGTGCCCAGGATCGTGGCGGGGTTGGCAGCGATCCCGCTCCAGCGCAGGAACTGGTTCAGAAGGCCGTTCTCGTCGAGCAGACCCATCCAGGCGTAGACCCGGATCAGGAACGAGGTCCAGAACGGCAACACGACCAGCATCAGCAGCAGCGGCCGCCGCTCGGGCGCCGAGCGCGCGATGGCATAGGCCATAGGATAGCCCAGCAGCAGCGTCACGATCGTCGAGGTAGCGGCGATGCGCAGCGACGTGAGCCAGGCCGCGAGATAGAGATCGTCGGTGAACAGCAGCGCAAAATTTTTCAGGCTGAACCCGAGCTCGACCGGCGGCACCGAATCGGGCGCGTTGGTGCCGAGGGCAATCGCCAGCACCAGCGCGAACGGCAGCAGGAAGAAGACACCGAGCCACAGGAACGGGAGGGCGATGACGGCTTTCATCGGAC
>CAMDOT010000380.1 GCA_945903635.1 Rhizobium sp. Q54
CTGTTCCCACCGGGATCGCCTGGCGGCCCGCTACAGCAGAAACACGGTCGCCAACCCGAGGAAGGCGAGAAAGCCGATCACGTCGGTCACCGTCGTCAGGAACACCGTCGACGATACCGCAGGATCTACTCCGAATTTCTGCAGGCCCAAGGGGATCAGCGTCCCCGCCAGGGCCGCGGCCACCAGATTGCAGATCATGGCGGCAGCGATCACGGCGCCCAGGCGCCAGTCGCCATACCAGGCGACGACCGCTGCGCCCATGATCAACGCGAAGATCATGCCGTTGAGTCCGCCCACCGCGGCCTCCTTGGCAACGAAGCGCAGTGCATTGGCCGCCGTCAGCTCGCCCATGGCCAGGGCGCGCACCGCCACCGTCACCGTCTGCGTACCGGCATTGCCGCCCATCGACGCCACGATCGGCATCAGGACGGCGAGCGCCACGATCTTCTCGATGGCGCCCTCGAACTGGCCGATCACGAAGGACGCAAGCACCGCCGTGGCCAAATTCAACGTGAGCCAGACTGCCCGCAGCCGCGCGGTGCGGACGGTATCGGCGTGCATGTCGTCGATGCCGACGCCGCCCATCTTCAGGAGGTCTTCCTCGGCCTCCTCGTCGATCACGTCGACCACGTCGTCGACCATGATCACGCCCAGCAGCCGTCCGTCGTCGTCGACGACTGGGCACGAGACGAGGTTCTTGTCGCGGAACACGTGGGCGACTTCCGCCTGGTCGGCCATTGCCGGCACCGAGGGGATATCCGGATCGACGATGTCGCGGATCGGTACTGGCCGCTTGGCGCGCAGCATCCGGCCGAGCGGCACGGCCCCGCTCAATCGGCCGGCCGGATCGACGACGAAAATATCGTAGACGTCGTCCGGCAGATCGGTGGCCTCGCGGCAATGATCGATGACTTCGCCCACGGTCCAGTTGTCCGGCACCTTGACCAGCGAGCGCTGCATGAGGCGCCCAGCCGTGTCGTCGGGATAGGCCAGTGCGCTTTCAATGTCGGCACGCTCGTCGGCCGGCAGTTCCGCCAGGACTTCGCGGCGCTCCGTCTCCGTCAGATCCTCTAGGAGAGTTGCTGCGTCGTCGGTTTCCAGCTCGTGCGCAGCAGCGGCGATGTCCTTGCTGTCGAGCTGGTCGAGGACGTCCTCGAGAACCTCCTCGTCCAGTTCGGTCAGGGCTTCAGGGTCGAGATCGCGCTTGAGGATGCCGACGAGCTTGTCGCGCTGGACCTCCGAGACCTGCTCGAGCACCGACGCCTGGCCGGTGGCGCTGAGGCTGGCCAGGAGCGTCCGGACATCGTCGTCGCGATCATCGGCAAGAGCCGTCTCGACACGCCGGATCAGTTCCGGCGGCACTTCATCGAGGACGTCGCCCTCGCTGCTCATCCACGCGACTCGGCCAGGCGCTGCGCCTCGACGACGGCGAGCGCCGTCATGTTGAGGATGCCGCGGGCGGTCACCGACGGCGTCAGCACATGCGCCGGCAGTGTCGTGCCGAGCAGCATGGGCCCGATGTGCAGGCCGTCGGCGGCCATCTTGAGCAGGTTGAAGCCGATGTTGGCGGCATCGAGCGACGGGCAGACGACGAGGTTGGCCGACTCCTTGAGCCTGGACCGCGGGAAGACGTTGTCGCGGATGTCGGCATCGAGAGCCGCGTCGCCGTGCATTTCGCCGTCGACCTCGAGGGCCGGCGCCCGCTGGTGCAGCAGCTTGACCGCCGCCGCCATCTTGCGCGCCGAGGGATGATCGGAGCTGCCGAAGCTCGAATGCGACAGAAGCGCCACCTTGGGCTGGATGCCAAAGCGCAGCACCTCGTCGGCGGCCAGCAGGGTGATCTCGGCCAGCGTCTCGGCGTCGGGATCGTCGTTGACGTAGGTGTCGGCGATGAACAGCGAACGGGTCGGCATGACCAGCAGGCTGAGCCCCGCCATATGCTTCACGCCTTCGCGCATGCCGATGACGTCTTGCACATGGTTGAAGTGGGTGCGGAAGCGGCCGTAGGCGCCGGCAATCATGGCGTCAGCATCGCCCAGCTTCACCGCGAGAGCCGCGATCAGGGTCGGGCTGGAGCGCACGAGATTGCGCGCCGTCGGTTCGGTGACGCCCCGCCGCTCCATCAATTCGTGATAAGCGCCCCAGTAACGGTCATAGCGCGGATCGCTCGACGGATCGATCAAGGCGACGTCGGTGCCCGGCCGGAAGCGCAGGCCCAGGCGCTCGGCACGATGGCGGATGACCTCAGGCCGCCCGATCAGGATGGGCTGGGCGATGCCCTCGTCGAGGATGATCTGCACGGCCCGCAGTACGCGATCGTCCTCGCCGGCGCTGAAGATCACCCGCTTGGGGGCGTTGCGCGCCTGCTCGAACACCGGCCGCATGACCAGGCCTGATTTGAACACGAACTGGCTGAGCTGCTGGCGATAGGCATCGAAATCGGCGATCGGCCGGGTCGCCACGCCGCTGTCCATCGCGGCCTTGGCGACGGCGGGAGCCAATTCGACGATCAGGCGCGGATCGAACGGCTTGGGGATGATCTGCGCCGGCCCGAAACCGCCACCACCGGCCTCGCCGAAGGCCCGCGCCACGACCTCCGACGGCTCCTTGCGGGCAAGCTCTGCAATGGCCCGCACGCAGGCGATCTTCATCTCGTCGTTGACCGTCGTGGCGCCGACATCGAGCGCGCCGCGGAAGATGTAGGGGAAGCAGAGAACGTTGTTCACCTGGTTGGGATAGTCGCTGCGGCCGGTCGCCATGATGGCATCGTCGCGCACCGCGGCCACGTCCTCGGGCGAGATCTCCGGGTTGGGATTGGCCAGCGCGAAGATCAGCGGCCTGGCCGCCATCTTCTTCACCATATCCTGCTTCAGCACGCCGGCGGCGGAGAGACCGAGAAAGATGTCGGCGCCTCCGATCACCTCGCCCAGGGTGCGCAGCGGCGTCTCGCGCGCATAACGCTCCTTGAACGGGTCCATCAGTTCGTTGCGGCCCTTCCAGACCACGCCGACGATGTCGGTGACCCAGATGCTCTCGCGCGGCAGGCCGAGCTTCTCCAGCACGCCCAGGCACGACAGCGCCGCGGCGCCGGCGCCCGACACGACGAGCTTCACCTTCCCGATATCCTTGCCGACCAGCGACAGCGCGTTCAGCACCGCGGCACCGACGATGATTGCGGTG
>CAMDOT010000381.1 GCA_945903635.1 Rhizobium sp. Q54
TCGATTCCGTGGAAGCGGATTCGTTGGCCGTGTATTTCGATGGTGTCGCCGTCAACGACGGAGGCTGATCCAATGATTGGCGTTTCGGCGTGTGCAGCGGCATGAACTAAGAAGAGAACGATGAATGGTACGCCTGTCAGCCAGGACCGCATTTTAGACAGGAGAAGAGCAAAGACCGCCTCCGGTCTCGGCGACATTCTAGAACAATGGATCACGTGATCGCTTCGTCAATTGGGTGGCAGCTCCGCGCTACGGCAACGGCGAGGCGGAGCATGCGACGCGCGGCAAGTGCCGAACCTGCGGCTGACCCGGCGAGAGCGCTTCCCACCGGTGTGATAAGCAGTGCATCAGCCATTGCAGTGACAACCACGTCGGTTGCTGCGACTGAACCGGCATCCATTGCAAGCCGTCGCCACAATCGCAGTGTCCCCAATGTTCCCGGCCTCATTCCGTACAGCTCTGCAATGCTTCGAATCAATCGCATTCCTCGCCAAACAACCAGGACTCCATCCATGGCTGGCCACGGGCTGACGGCGGTCGCCGCCAGAACCTGCAAGGCGGCGGCCCGACCCATTTGCGCGCTTTCCTGGTCGAGCCTGGCAAGTGGTCCGGAGCGGAGCAGGGCGCGCAACGTCACGGGATCGGAGGCGGTTTCTATGCCCTTTATCAGAGTGGCTGGCGCGTCGATCGCGTTCAGCCATTCGCGAGCGTGCTTACGCGCGACTTCCATATTGTCGCTGTTTAATCCGGAGCGACGCCCCTCGACTTTCTGCAAGTTGGCATAGCCCCGCCATTCTCGAACCGCGGACCATCCCAGCACGCCTACCAGAGGGCCGATCAGGGTGACCGTCAACCAGCCGAGCCATAGGGACTTGTCAAACTGGGCGACAGCGAAGTTGGCCAACTCTAATAGTGCCATGATGGCGAGGAGCAACACCAACGCGCTGGCTGCGATCGCCAAGGGTGGAATGCTTTCTTTGGCCGGATTCGCCGGCAGCGCTGCCATGGCATCGTGGCGAACTGGCCCTACGGGACCTTGCGTTCCCGCTACCCAGCCCCTGTCCAGTTCTTGCGAAGGCGGCGCCGTTTGGGGAGCGGCCGGTTCTGGGTCGTCGAGGAATCCACGACGGTCGTTCATAGTGCATCCCCAAAGAGATCGACGAGTAGCGCGTCGAGATTGATGTGGTCGATGGGGTGAGCCTCTCCGGGCTGTAGGACAGGCGGGCGCAGCTGCGGCATCACAAAGAACGGCTTGGTCCAGAATACGGGCGGTACGTCGCCGGCTGGGACAATACCGGGATAGAAGGGTCGTTGATGCTGCTCGCCGATCCCCGTTCCCATCACCACTCTGGTAGTCACCCCGTCCTTCCCGGGCTCGTTCGCATCCGTGGTGCATCGGATAGAGGAAACGAAATGGAACCTGCGGCCGAGCGCATTGCCTTCGGCGCCCGGCGCGGAGGCGACCATGCTCTCAAGCATTGCCTGCAGATGTGGGCGCTGAAGTTCATCGACATAGTCAGACTTGGTAGCGACAAAGGCGACATGTTGGGTCTTCCTGCCGAAGAGCCAGCCGCCCGAAAGAAGCTTTGAGTAACTCGACCCGATGCGGCCAAGGGCTCGACGGGTATCTTCGAAGGCTGTACGCCCGGCAAATAGGGCACCCAGGACATCGACGAGGACGACCTGTCGATTGAAGGCAGTGAAATAGGGTTCGAAGAAGGTCTCGCGGATCTCCCGCTTATAGGCTTCGAAGCGGTCACGAAGCTGGGCGGCAAGCGTGCCAGGAAACGGGTTTGGTGCTCCGGCCCATGGAAAGAAATGGTGAAGCGGGACGTCGCCCCACTGGCCTGGCATCAAGAAGTGTCCGGGCTGGAGCCAGCGCAATTCAGCATCGCGTCGGCATCGTCTCAGCATGTCGCGGTAAAGTTCGAACCCATGCTCCGCGGTCTTGTCATCGGCGGGCGCACTGGGCGACAGCGTCCCGAGGAAGGCCCGGAATTGCTCGCTGAGCGCATCGCGCGGGGCCTCCTTCATGTTGAGCAATGTCTCCGTCGACCACTGCTGGTAGGACTGCTCGAGCAATGGGAGATCCAGTAGCCATTCTCCGGGGTAGTCGAAGAACTCCAACCGCACGACACGAGGTCCAACGAGAGCACCCTTCAATTTTCCCAACTTGGTGCGGGGCTTCAGGGTGAGACGAAGGACAATCTGTGCGGGCTTGTCTGTGCCGGCTGGCCAGGAGGGCTCTTCTTGCTGTGCGAGCTTGCCGCGAAATTTCTCATAGGCGAAGCGTGGTATTCTCGACGACCCAGCCGATTCGATCTTCACGTCGAGAAGGCGGATTTGCCCGCTTTCGTCGGTTAGCGCTTGCCGAAATCTCGGTAGGGAGTCGACCGCGCCCTTCTTTTGAGCCATCGCGAGCAGGTTTGAGATGACTGAAACAAGAAACGCCGTCTTGCCTGCACCGCTCAGCCCCGTGACGCCGAGCTTCAGGGTGTTGACGTTTGCGAAGTCTCGCGCTGTGTCTTTTGCGGCAACTGCCCGATGAACGATCTTGTTCCAGGTGCTACTCATTCATTGAGCTTCCACATTGCCGTCCCTCTCGTCTGAAGGCCTATCGGTAGAGAGTCGCATCTGGCGCTGACGTCAGCACTGTCTTGTCACAGTCGCTTAGCCGCCCAGATCACGCGACCAATGATATTCACTTCCTCGCCGTCGCGCTCGTAGGTCTGGTATTCGGGGTTGATCGACTTGATGACGATCTTGGGCGGCTCGGAGTGGGGCACATGCTCGATGCGCTTGGCCACGATGCCCATGCCGTCCCAGATGACGAAGATGCCCGGTGGCACCGGGACGCGCTGGCTGGTGTCGACCAGGATGCGGTCGCCGGAGGAGAGCAGGGGCTCCATCGAGTCGCCGTCGATGGTCACGATGTGCAGGTCCTGGGCGCGGGCCCGGAACTCGTGGCGGATGACGGGATCGGGGAAGAGCCAGGTCCCCTTCAATTCCTCCAGCCCGTCGTTGATGGCACCAGGGCCCGCAGACGCCCGTACATCGATCTCCGACACGGCGGAGAAGCCTTCGGCCAGTGGTTTGCCGTGCCGTCGGCGGGGACCGTCCGGCACCTCCGGCTCGGTGTCG
>CAMDOT010000382.1 GCA_945903635.1 Rhizobium sp. Q54
CCCCCCCCCCCCCCACGACCCCATCGCCCTCGTGAGACGAGGGCACTTCCCCATTTGAATGGGGAGGAAAGCACTTCTGCTTCAGCTGGAAAGACTCTAAGCCGCGCGGTTCTTCAGGATTTCCCAGGCGCGCACAAAGTTCTGCGCCATCTCCTCGGCCGGCACGGCACCGGAGAACAGGACATGGCCCTGCAGGGCGAAGCTCGGCACGCCCTGGATGCCGGCGTTGCGCGCCATCTGGTCGCCTGCCAGCACTTCCTTGTGGCCTTGATCGCCCGCCAGCATCGCCAAAACCTCGTCGCGGTCGATACCGCCCTCGGCGCCGATGGTGGCCAGGACCTGCGAATCGCCGATGTCGGCGCCGTTGCAGAAATAGCCCTCGAACAGCGCCTCGACGACGGCGTCCTGCACGCCCTTCTGGCCGGCCAGTCGGATCAGGCGGTGCGCCTTCACGGTGTTGGGCGTGCGCGTGATGCGGTCGAGATGGAATTCGAGGCCGACCGTGGCCGCCGTCTCGGTAATGCGCTGGTCGAGCTGCTGCGAGCGTTCGAGGCTGCCGAACTTGGCGATGCGATATTGTTTACGCTCGACGCCCTCGGGCGGCATCTCGGGATTGAGCTGGAAGGGATGCCAGGCGACGGTGACGGCGCAGTGCTTGCTGGCCAGGAGGCTGAGCGCGCGCTCGAGCTGGCGTTTGCCGATATAACACCAGGGGCAGATCGCGTCGGAGATGACGTCGATGCGGCCGACAGGCTGGGCCTGGTCCATGGCTGTTTCCTTTCCCCTATTGCCAATCAGCGTATACCTGCGTGGAATCCCGGGCAACGCGAGGACCTCATGGAAAAGCCGAAATACCGCTCTGCGCTGATTGTCGGGACCGGCCCGGGGCTCAGCGCCTCGCTGGCCCGGTTGTTTGCGCTGAACGGCCTCACCGTCACGCTGGCCGCCCGGCAGACCGCCAAGCTTGCTGCACTTGCGAAAGAAACACGCGCCGAGGTTCATGCCTGCAACGCCGCCGATCCGGCGGAGGTTGCCGCCCTGTTCGAGGCGCTCGATGCCGCCGGCCGGACGCCCGACGTGGTGGTCTACAATGCCAGCAACCGGGTGAGGGGGCCGCTGGTCGACCTGCCGCCCGATGATGTGAAGCGCGCCATCGAGATCAGCGCCTTCGGCGCCTTCCTGGTCTCCCAGCAGGCCGTGAAGCGCATGCTCCCCAAGAATCACGGAGCAGTCCTGCTCTCGGGCGCGACCGCAGGCGTAAAAGGTTTTGCGCTGTCGGCCACCTTCGCCATGGGCAAGTTCGCGTTGCGCGGCCTCGCGCAATCGATGGCGCGCGAGCTGTCGCCCAAGGGCATCCATGTGGCCCACTTCGTGATCGACGGCGGCATCCGCAGCGCCGCCCGTCCCGTGCCAGCCGACGCGCCCGACAGCCTGCTCGATCCCGACGCCATCGCCGAGACCTACTGGGCCACGCTGCAGCAACACCGCAGCGCCTGGAGCTGGGAGGTCGAGGTCCGGCCGTGGGTCGAGAAGTTTTAGGCTCTTCTGGACCGCGGGCGTCCCGCCCGCTTCAGAGTCTTCCGCCCCTCAGGCGACGGCGACAATCTCGGTTTCGACAAGCCAGTCGGCAACCAGCGTCTGGGCGACGATGGTCGTCGTCGGAACGACGCGGCCATTGAGTGCCGCCACGCGCGCGTTCTGGTTTTCCTCGGCATACGACGGATCGCGCAGATAGCTGGTGACTCTGACGATGTTGTCGACGGTCATGCCGGCGCTCGCCAGGATGGTCCTGATATTGGACCAGATCAGCGTGAGCTGGTCGGGAAGCGTGCTTCCCGCGATGCCCCGCTCGTCCAGGCCCATGGTTCCGCTGACGTACAGGAACCGGCTGGGGTTACGCACCTCGAGTGCGTGCACATAGTCGGGCGTCGCCGGGTAGATGCCTGTCTTGGGGTTGTGTCGGAGCATTTCCATGCGTCTTCTCCAAATTTTCTAGAGCGCCGCTCGCAGCAGCTTCAGCGCGTCGTGCAGATCGTCGATGACGGTCACGCACTTGGCGCGGACTTCGGGCAGCGGCGGCAGGATGTCGGGCACCATGATCGCCATGGTGCCGGCGGCGTGTGCCGCAGTGAGGCCTGCGTTGGAATCCTCGAAGGCGACGCAGCGCCCGGGCGCCACGCCCAGCCGGCGCGCGGCTTCCAGGTAGACGTCGGGATGCGGCTTGGCGCGCACGACGTCATCGCGCGTGGCGACGGCCTTGAAACGATCGAGCAGGCCGGCGCGACCGAGATGCCGCTCGGCCGTCGCCCGGCCGGACGCGGTCGCGACGGCCATCGGCAGGCCGCGCGCGCCCAGGAAATCGAGCAGTTCGACCACGCCCGCCTTGACCGGGATGGAAGCGTCGAAGCGCTGTTTGGCGTGAGCCGAGAAGCGCTCGCGGAAGGGTTCTACGCGGAAGCCTGCGCCGTAGAAGTCCTGGATCATGACATCGCAGTCGGGGCCGGGGATGCCGATCATCGAATGGCAGAAATCGAGCGGCATTTTGAGGCCAAGCGCGCCGGCGGCGGCCTGCAAAGCCTCGATGTAGACCGTTTCGGTGTCGATCAGCAGGCCATCCATGTCGAAAATGACGGCCTCGATGGGTTTCTCGAACATGCTTTCGTTCTAAGCTTCGGCCCGGAAACGTCCAGTGGGAGAAAAATTCATGCGCATCCATAACCTATATGTCGACGCAAAAGGCGAAACTCACTTCCGTGACATCGAAGTCGAATGGAAGAACGAAGGCCGCGGCGGCAAGACGTCGGCGGTGCTGCCGGCGACCGGAATCATCTTCCGCGAGACGCCGGGCTCCTACGACTATGAATGGCATCCGGCGCCGCGCCGGCAATACATCATCAACCTCGACGCCGGCGTCAGCATCCAGGCGAGCGACGGCGAGACCCGCATCATCGGCGCGGGCGAGGTCATCTTGGTCGAGGACACCCACGGCAAGGGCCACTGCTCGAAGGCCATCGAGGGCAAGCTGCGCCATTCCATCTTCGTGCCGATCGAATAGTCATGCGGACCGCGGGCCTCCAGGCCCGCTCATGTCGGCGCATTCACGGGTGCCTGT
>CAMDOT010000383.1 GCA_945903635.1 Rhizobium sp. Q54
CGGGATCGTACTTGGCAAGGGCCGCCAGGATCTCGGGATCGAGGTAGTTCCAGCCCTTGAGCTTCAAACGGTCGAGTTTGAGGAACAGGTTGGCCGCGCGCTGGCGCACGAAGAACGGCGAGGCCGTCGGCACGACGACGTCGTAGCCCGAGCGGCCGGTCTTGAGCTTGGCGTCCAGGATCTCGTTGGAATCGTAGGTCGTGTAGTTGACCTTGAGTCTGCTGTCCTTCTCGAAGGCCTTGAGCTGGTCCTCGGCGATATAGTCCGACCAGTTGTAGACGTTGACCGAGCCTTGGGCGAAGGCCGGCGCGGCGAGGGCAAAGAGCAGGGCGACGAGGATCGAACGCATCAGCAGAGCTTACACGCCGAGATAGCGGTGTTGTAGCGCGCTGTCCGCCGCTAAGGCTTGCGACGTTCCGGTCCACACCACGCGGCCCTTTTCGACGATGTGGTGGCGGTCGGCGAGGCCAATCAGCGAGCCGACGTTCTTGTCTATCAGCAGGATCGCCTGGCCCTCGCGCTTCAGCCGGCCGAGGCAGGCCCAGATCTCCAGCCGGATCAGCGGCGCCAGACCCTCGGTCGCCTCGTCGAGGATCAGAAGCTTGGGGTTGGTCATCAGCGCCCGGCCGATCGCCAGCATCTGCTGCTCGCCGCCCGAGAGCTGGTTGCCCATGTTGCGCTGGCGTTCGGCGAGCCGCGGAAAGAACTCGAAGACGCGGGCGATCGTCCAGGGATTGGTGCGCCGGTCGCGGTTGGCCGAAGCCGCCACGAGGTTTTCGCGCACCGAGAGATTGGGAAAGATCTGGCGGCCCTCCGGCACCAGGCCGAGGCCCAAGCGGGCGATGCGGAAGGCCGGCATCGCCTCGACGCGTTTGCCCTCGAACTCGACGCTGCCGCGTCGTGTGGCGATCAGGCCCATGATCGAATGTACGGTTGTGGTTTTGCCCATGCCATTGCGGCCCATCAGCGTGACCACTTCGCCGGCATCGATGCTCAGCTCCATGCCGAACAGTGCCTGGCTGGCACCGTAGAAAGCTTCGAGGTCGCGCACGCGAAGCATCAGACGCTGGCCCCGTCTTCGCCGAGATAGGCCTGGCGGACCTCCGCATTGGCGCGGATCTCGGCCGGCACGCCACTGGCGATAGCGCGGCCATAGACCAGCACGGTGATGCGGTCGGCGAGCTGGAATACGGCGTCCATGTCGTGCTCGATCAGCAACATCGCACGCTCGCCCTTCAGCGCCTGCAGGAAAGCGATCATGCGCTGGCTCTCTTCAACGCCCATGCCGGCCATCGGCTCGTCGAGCAGCAGCAGCTTGGGCTCGCCGGCGAGCGCCATGGCGATCTCGAGCTGGCGCTGCTCGCCATGGCTGAGCGTGGCGGCGTGTGTGTCGGCACGGTCTAGAAGGCCGACCGACTCGAGCAGCCGGCGGGCGGGATCGCGCAAGGCCTTGTCAGTGCGGGCATCGGCGAGGAAGCGGAAGGAGTGGCCGGCATGGGCCTGGACGGCGAGAGCGACGTTGTCGAGCGCGGTGAACTCGCGCAGCACCGATGTGATCTGGAAAGAGCGCGCAAGTCCCAGCCGCACCCGGGCATGCGTCGGCAGGCGCGTGACGTCCTGGCCGGCGAAATGGATCGAACCTGAGTCGGATGGCAATTGCCCGGTGATCTGCGCCACCAACGTCGTCTTGCCGGCGCCGTTGGGACCGATCAAGGCATGGATCTCGCCGGGACGGACGTCGATCGAGAGGTTGTCGGTGGCCAAAAGACCACCGAAGCGCTTGATCAGACCGTGTGTCTGCAAGAGGGGGGTGCGGAGCAGCGGCTCAACCATTGCGCCGCCCCAGAAGCGAGTCGAGGCCGCCACGGGCGTAGAGCGCGATCAGCACCAACATCGGCCCGAACACGATCTGCCAGTATTCACCCCAGCCCTTGTGCAGCAGGTCGAGCAGCGGCTTCAGCGATTCCTCCAGGACGAAGAAGGCGATGGCGCCGTAGAGAGGGCCGAACAGCGTGCCCATGCCGCCGAGCACGACCATGACGATGAGGTCGCCTGACTTCACCCAGCTCATCATGGCCGGCGAGACATAGGCGCCTTCGTTGGCGAGTAGGATGCCGGCGAGGCCACCGAAGGCACCCGAGATGGTGAAGGCGGCGAGCCGGTAGTGGAACACCGGGAAGCCGAGTGCCATCATGCGCAAATCGTTCGACTTGGCGCCGCGCAGCACCAGGCCGAAGCGCGAGTTGGCGAAGCGGCGGCAGAACCACAGGGTGCCGGCCAGCAGCACCAGGCACAGCCAGTAGAACGAGGCCTTGTCGCGCAGGTCCAGAAGGCCGGTGAAGCGGCTGCGGCTGATGTTGAGGCCGTCGTCACCGCCATAGGCCTCCAGCCCGGCGCTGACGTAGTAGATGAGCTGCGCGAAGGCCAGCGTGATCATGATGAAATAGACACCGCGCGTGCGCAGCGACAGCGCGCCGACCAGCGCCGCCCAGATCGTCGCGGCGGCGATGGCGACCGGCCATTGCAGCCAGCCGCTTTGCAAGCCGTGCGCTGAGAGGATGCCGACAGCATAGCCACCGATGCCGAAGAACACGGCGTGGCCGAAGCTCACCAGTCCGCCATAGCCCAGGATCATGTTGAGGCTGACGGCGGCGATCGACCAGATGACGATGCGCGTGCCGACCGACAGCAGGTAGCGCTGGTCGAAGGCCTGGGTCAGCAGCGGCAGCAATGCGAGTACCAGCAGCAGCAGCGCAGTCACCAGGCCACGCGGCGTTCGCAGAAAAGTCACGTGCGCTGGCCGAACAGGCCGGTCGGCCGCCACACCAGCACGCCCGCCATGACGATGTAGACCAGGACCTGCGAGATCGCGGGCGCGGCGCTCGAGGCGGCGGCATTGCTCATGAAGGTCTTCAGGATATCGGGCAGGAAGGCGCGGCCGACGATGTCAATCTGGCCCACGACAATGGCGGCGACAAAGGCGCCTATGATCGAGCCGATGCCGCCGATCACGATGATGACGA
>CAMDOT010000384.1 GCA_945903635.1 Rhizobium sp. Q54
GGATGGGGACCTGCGGCGACGGCTGAGCCCAGAAGCCGAATTCGCGACGGGACTGCACGCGGCCGCCTAGCCGAGCACAGCCCCTAGACGCCCTGTTCTCGTGATGCCCGTGGAGTCGCCTGCTCCACGTCGCTCGCGGCGGAGCAGCCATGCCCGGCGTCGGCGTTCTTTTTTCGCGTTTCGGGGGTCAACACATGACGAGCTTGCAATTCACTCACGGCGCCGCGTCCAGCATCGCCAACGGCATCAGCGGCGGCGGCTACGAGCTCAACGGCCTGCACACCAACAGCGGCGGCAACTATCTGTCGCTCGCGCGCGATCCGCTCCTGTTCGGACAGGACCAGCTGTCGATGGGCGTGGCGTTCAAGGCCGCGACCGCCGGCAAGGGCGGAACGCTTTTCAAGATTCACACGGCGCTGCAGATCGACATCGGCAACGACGGTCAGGTCACGTTCAACCTGATGGGCAACAGCGCCGCCGAAAAGGGCGTGATCAAGTCGAGCGGCCTGACGACGGCCGATGGCGGCTGGCATCACTTGGCGCTGTCGTACGACGCGGTCGCTGGCGCGATGATCGGCTACGTCGACGGCGTCGCGGTCGGTCAGATCGCGGTGAGCGCGGCGACCAAGGTTGCCGAAGCGTGGGATCCCACGTTCGGTGATCAGTGGGGCAAGGGTTTCGCCGGCACCATCGATAACCTCGAGATTCACGGAACGCCGCTCACGGCGCCGCAAGCAGCGGCGCAATACCAGGCGGTCCTGCAACAGCTCGACGTGGCGCCGCCACAGCTGGTGCGCCTGACGTTCGACAACGGCGCCATCGCCGACACCTCGGGCAACAACCTCACTGTGACGGCAGGCAAGGTCGAGAGCATCAGCGACGGCGCCTACTCCCTGAACGGCAAGGCGACCGCCGAGGGCGGCAACCACATCGCCCTCGCCCGGCACGCTTCGCTGTTCACGAAGGACGAGTTCACCCTGTCCATCGACTTCAAGTCGGCGGACGCCGGCGTCGGCGGCTCCTTGTTCCGCATGCACACGGCCATGCAGGTGGACGTCACCGCAGCCGGCGACGTCTTCATGCGCCTGGTCAAGAACGCGGCAGGGGAAAGCGGTCAGATCAAAGCCGTGGCGCGCGTCGCCGACGGTGAGTGGCACAATGTGACGGTCAGCTACGACGTGGCGGCCGGCAAGATGACCGGCTACGTCGACGGCGTCGCCTACGGCACGATCAACGTGTCGGCGCCGACACTGGCGGCTGCGTTCTGGGACCCGATGGTCGGCAGCCCGTGGGCCGGCGGCTTCCGCGGTTTCGTTGACAACGTCACGATGACGGACGCGGCCTTGCCGCCCACCATCAATCCCAAGCCCGTGGCCGGCGCCGACATGGCGCACATGCGCGAGAACACCTCGCTCACCCTGACGGCGGAGAAGCTGCTCGCCAACGATCATGACCCGCAGGGCCAGGCGTTGAGCATCACCGACGTGAAGATGGCCTCCGGCCAGGGCACGGTGGCGCTGGTCGACGGCAATGTGGTGTTCACTCCAAATGCCGACTGGCACGGCGTCGCGACGGTGGAGTACACGCTGCGCGACGCGATGCGCGCCAAGGACACCGGCGTGGTGCGCATCGAGGTGGCGCCGACCGACGCGGACGCACCCGTCGCTCCGCTGGCCTTCGCGAGCGCCATGACCAGCGGCGAGACGATCATCGTTGGCAGTTCGGCCGAGCTGCTCGCGGCGCTGCGGGGCGTGCACGGCGGCGAGACGATCCTGCTGCGCTCGGGCGTCGACTACAAGGCGATCGTGACCGGCGTGCCTGCGCATGCAGCACAGGTGACAGTCACTTCGCTCGATCCGAACGACCCCGCCACCATCGTCGGCCTCGATCTGCGCGCGGTCACCAACGTCACGTTCTCAAATCTGCGCTTCGCATTCGAAGGAACGCCGGTCCAGTGGCAGACCGACGTCGTCGTCAGCGGTGGCGACGGCATCCGCTTCGCGCACAACGTCTTCAAGGGCGTTGCCGAGGGCTACGTGCCGGTCGGCACCAGCACTGCCGAGAGCATGATGTCGGTGACGAACACCAAGAATTTCGTGTTCGAGCACAACGAGGTCAGCAACTTCTTCCACGGCATCGGCGTCGGCAAATCGGAAAACGTGATTATCCGCGACAACGACATCCATGAACTGCAGGGCGACGGCCTGCGCTTCTCGCAAATGAAGAGCGTGCTCATCGAGAACAATCGCCTGCACGACTTCCTCGGCTCGGACGCGGCCGTGAACCACAACGACTACATTCAGTTCTGGACCGCGAGCACGACGGCGCCCAGCACCGACATCGTCATCCGCGGCAATGTCCTCCTGAGCGGCGACTACCAGCCGCAGGCGATCTTCCTCCGCGACGATCAGGGCGATGCGGGCGTGACCGGTCTGCGCTACCAGCGCGTCACGATCGAGGACAACGTCATCTACAACAGCAACGCCCACGCCATCACGACGATCGGCGCGGACGGCCTCACCATCCGCGGCAATACGATCCTGGAGCACCCGGCCGGCAGCGCCATCTCGGCCATCAACGTGACCAAGGCCACCGGAGTCGTCGTGTACGACAACGTTGCGCCGCGCATCGAGGTCGGCGCCACCAACCAGGTCACCCGCCTCGACGGCAACGTCGTGGTGCAGGACGCCTACGCGATCAACCCGGGCTATGTCCCCGACCTGTTCGTCAATCCGACGCAAGGCACCGGCATCAGCCTCGACGACCTGTTCGTCCGGCCGGACGGTGCCTTGGTGCGTGCCGACGGCAGCGCGGTGGGCTCGGACCTGCTCCATCCCGGCGCAACGCCCGACCAACTGACGGCCGTGTTCACCGCTGCCGCGAGCCGCGGCGCCGACGGACGCACCACGCTGTCCTTCGATGCCAGCCACACCGCCAACCAGGACGGCTACGTCCACGGCAACCACGCCACGTTCTTGTGGGACTTCGGCGACGGCAAGACCGA